>DIWD01000071.1:1970-6927 GCA_002428405.1 bacterium UBA6115 | reverse complement strand
CGGTCGGTAACGGGAAAGCCTTCCAGGCGTAATTGCGCTTTGAAGGATTCGGTGCCCAGCGCGTAAATCAGCCGCCCCGTGTAATGCGCGCGCAGGTAGGCGCAGGCCGTGTCGGTAGAGGTGAAAAAATCGTCCTCCGTGCTGTCAATGCCAATCGCGGTAAGCTTGTTGACGTAGGCTTCCCTTCCTTTTGAGGAGTTGTTGGTCAGGAAGAGATAGTCCGCCCCGGTATCCCGGATCGCCCGCAGAAAATCTAGGCTCCTGGGGAACAGGCGGCCGCCCAGGTAAAGGGTGCCGTCCATGTCCAGCAGGAACAGCTTTTTCCCGCGCAGTGCCCCGCGCAGCAAAATCATGTCAGCCTTCATCGAATCTTGCCCCGTCAAGCGTTTTGCGCAGCCTGGCCAGGAAGAAGAAAGCCAGCAGCGCCAGGAGAGAAGAGAGCAGCATGGGCAGGGCCAGGTGCCAGCGGGAGAGCAGGCCGTTGATGGTCCCGAAAGGCGAGGTGATCAGGAGGCAGAAAGCCAGGGAAAAGCCAAACATCCTCGCCCGCTCCTGTTTATCCAGCAGGAGCTGCTGGAGGCTTGAAAACAACGGGATGAGCATGCTCAGCGCCAGTGCCTCCGCCAGTACGCCCGGGAAAACCGCCCAGCCGGCTGTGCGGGGCAGCAGGAAGAGCATCAGGTGAAGCCCCGCCAGGATGAGCAGGCCCAGGGACATGGGTTTATAAAAGCGCCGCGGGTTCAGCCTGGGCGCCAGGGTGAAGAAGAAGGCCAGCATGCCCAGGGAGCGCAGGCCCGAGAGCAGCGGGAGCGTTTCCTCCCTGATGCCCAGCGCGCCGGTTAGGAGCAGCGGCCAGAAGTTGTCCGTCGCGCCCCTGATGACCATCACGCAGGCCATGATGCCCAGGACCAGCATCAGCGGCTTTTCCCGGAACATTCCCTGCATGACGCGCCGGCTGCCGCGCATGGCGTGCAGGATGGATTTGCCCCGCAGCGCCTCTTTCTTCCTGGCGCCGGCGGCTGTCTCGCGGGTCAGAATCTGCAGGACCACCACCTTGACCACCATGCAGACAAAGGCGAAGAAGTACAAGCCGCGCATCGTGCCCACCAGGGAAAACCCGCTGACCAGCAGGCTGGTGAGCGGCGCGGCGAAGCCCGCCAGCAGGCCCGCGATGGTGGAGAGGGAATAGATGCTCACCAGCAAGTGGGGCGGCGCGTCCTCCACCAGCAGAAGGCCCCAGGAGTTTTCCGTGATGCGCCAGGTGCCGTTGAGCAGCGCGGCCACGATAAACCAGGCAAAACCCTGCGCGTTCATCCAGATCAAAAAAGGAATGGCCCAGCAGAAAAGGTCCACGACAGCAGTGGTCCAGCGGCGGCCGAATTTGTCGGTGATCACTCCGCTGATCAGGGAGGAGAACATCTGGCTCAACAGGTTCACCGTCGCCACCACGCCGATCTGGACCGCATTGAGCCCCAGCGTCTCCATGTACTTGGCCACCAGGGGCAGGTAGAGATTGACCGGCACGCCGTAAAGCGGTTCGGTATAGATACAGGCGCGCGCATTGCCCTGCAGGTTGACCAAAGCCTGCATCAGCCGGTTGCGCCCCATCATGGTTTTCATCCGGCCCATCCTGCCCCGCCCTCCCCTGGTATTCCGCATCATCATACCTGACAAAGCAAACGCTGGCAAGGGACGGGGGTTCCCCATGCGCTCCCCGTCCAGGCTGATATCCTCCATGTAAAAGTGAATAATATCCGGGCGCCCGAGGATTTATCACACAGAAGGCGGCGATGTCAGGCGCTCTGGACTGCAAAAATCATCCCCCATTTAGAATGGTTCTTGACAGCCCAGTAGAATGAGTTCTATCATCATAACGACGCTAATGGAAACTCACATACCCGCGCATGATCGCCTCCCCGGCCCGACCGACCCGTCCGGACAGGAGAAAAGAATATGGTACACAATAAGTTCGCAGCCCGACAGCTTTGCCTGGCAGTGCTGGCAGTCCTTCTCATGCTGCAGTTTCCCCACCCAATGCTGGCTGAGGAAACGGTTGCCGGCCAGCCCCTGCCCCAGGTCCTGAGCATTGAAAACATTGCTGGGTTGACCAGACTGGTACAGATCGGAAAAGGCGAGCCGCATGAGATCCATTGGTCGCCGGACGGGGAAACAGTCGCCCTGGCCACGGGGGCGGGCGTTCACCTCTTTGATGGACGCCAGCTTGAACCATTAGGAATGCTAGCCAGCGGATATTCAACCTATCTATCCTTCAGCGCGGACAGCTCGCTGCTGGCGCTTTGCTCAGACGCCGGCAAGAACCCATCCATCCAGCTCTGGGACGTTAAGGAACAGCGACTGGTCCGGGAAATCAAGCAGGACCGGACACTCTCCGCGCTATACGTCGACCAACAGAAGGGTGAGATCCTGGCGCTGGGGCAGAAGAGCACCGGCACGGACAAATACGGCGTCCCGCTGTACAAGGGTTACCTGGACACCTACGCGCTCAAAACCGGCAAGAGGAAATCAAGCGCCAGCTTCCAATCCTCCGATAAGCAGTTAATGATCCTGAGCCTCTGCCCGGGCGGGCGCACCATCTTCATGACCGGCATCACGGAGTATGCCTTCCTGGACTACAAGGGCAAGCCGCTGTATCAAGGCTCACTGTCCTTCGCGATGGGCGCATCCGGGGTAGCCAATGCAAGTACAGCTGCTTTCCTTAACTATATGCAGCCTGGTTTCATCCACCTCATTGACCTGAAGACCGGCCGGGAGACCGGGACTATCAACCTGAA
This sequence comes from bacterium UBA6115, assembly GCA_002428405.1. The sequence continues at coordinate 4,135 of DIWD01000071.1, read as the reverse complement.
GGGAAATGCCGGCGAGATAGCGCTTGATGATACGGGCGAAACACTGGAGTTCTATACGCCCCAGGGCTGGCAGGCCCACAATCTAACGACAGGGGAGCTGATCACACAGGTGCCGTTCAGCGAGTACGCGGCCATGTCGACCAAGTTATGCCCGCAACAGGACCGCCTGGCAACTCTGAAAGACGATCGTTTGCTGTTGGTTGACCTTGCCGTCAGCGCTATGCTGGGCGAACAGGAGGGCTTCCTGCCCAGGGCCTGGCAGGCAGCCGTATCCGGGAACACCCTGGCCGCCGTAAAGGGAACAGCATATGAGAAGGATCTTGCGATCCACCTGTGGGAGCTCAGCGAAGGGAGCACAGCCGCCCGGGGTGTGCTCCCTCTGACCGGGGCAGAGAAGATGCCCAACCTGGCCTTTTCACCGGACGGCAGCCACCTGGCCCTGCTCCCCGCAGACGCCAACTCGGTCAGGTTCCTCAACATTCCGGGTGGCACAAAGGACTGGGAGATGGAGTTCGAAACCACACTGCGCAGCGTATGCATGAGCGCGGACTTCAGCATCCTGATGGCCAGCTTTAACCGCTTAGTGGAAGTGTGGCCAATGGGCGGTGATGCCCCCCTGATGGAAACCTTCATGAACAACTTTATCAACAGGGTTTTCCTGAGTGCAGACGGCGGCATCGCCGCAGCCAGTGACGGGGAGATGATCTCCGTCTGGGACGTGTCCAGTCAGGAACGGCTGCTGCGCCTCATCAGCAGCAACGTCGCCGCCTATGCTTTAAGCCCGGACGGCGCTACCGTGGCCTGTGTCCTGATAACGAAGAAGGGCTACTCCATCAAGCTCTATGACATAGCGAAAGCTAAACTGCTATGGACCTATGCGATGGGCGAAAACTTTCAGGAGATGCGCTTCAGCCCTGGCGGAAGCCTGCTGGCAGCCAGCGGGTATGGGGACGGGCTTGTGTTCATCAACCCGGAGAAGGGCAAGCGCGTATATATCCTGGAATACAACACAGCGAACTTTTCCTTTTCACCGGACGGCCGTTTGATCGTCACCACCTCCTCGGATGGTACATTGGGTGTCTGGGGCGTGCCATAAAAGAGCATCGTTGCTGATGACCGGATAACCTCTGGATCATGCCTTGATTGTTTGAAAACAGCAAGGAAAGGATAGGGACTGTAAAAGGCTGGTTGTCAAAGAGTGATGTTTTGACGATTTTTCCTTCGCATTTTCTTTCCGCTCCCGCTTTCAGCATAGCCCCGGAAAACATTGATATACGTCCCGTTTATTTATACCGGCAAAGCAAACGCTGGCCATAGAACAGTTCTCTCCGGCGCCTTCTTGCCCGGGCAGGGTTGAAATGGTATGCCGGATATGCTATCCTTTTCATGCAGAACCCGCCCGGCGCGGATAGCCAGGGACTCCCATCCCATCATCCCGCCATTCCTTCCAGATCAAACCGGCCGAAACGAGACGCAGCAGCCCGACTTTCCGACCGAATCCGACAGCATACATACTCCCAAAACCATGATCTCGGCCGCAGAAAGGCAGGTTGCTGTTCTTTATCCGCCGGAAAGCCTTGACGCCTGATGAAGGAGGAACAGACATGCCGGCGTATAGACAGCAGAAACCGGGCCCGCCGCCGGGGATGAGGTTCACGCCCGCCGCCCTGCTAGACGGCTTGCGGGGCACAGCAAGGCTGGGAGGAGTGAGCTTTCGAAAAAGGCTCCGCATCACGCTGGATTACGCCAGGCAAAATGGAAAGCGGGGCATTACCGACAGCGAGTACTTCTGTCAGTATCATTTCTACCGGCTGACCCGGGAGGAGCAGGAAAGCTTCCTCACCATCGCCGAAGCGCAGCACATCACCTGGCCGCTCAGCCGTGAAATCCGCGATGTATTCTGGCACAAAGACAGGTTCCTTAAGGCATTTTCAGCCTTCGCGCGCCGGGATTGGCTGAAAATCGAACCCGGGGCGCTGGAGCGTTTCCGAACCTTCTGCAAAAAACACCCCCGGCTGATTCTAAAGCCGCTGGCATCCACAGGGGGTATGGGCATCCGAATTCTTGATGAAGAGGATACGCAGGCCCCGGACGCGCTGTTCTCCAGGCTTATAAAGCAGGACTGCATCGTTGAGGAAATCCTGCGGGGTGACCGCCGCCTCTCA
>DIWD01000071.1:0-1935 GCA_002428405.1 bacterium UBA6115 | reverse complement strand
GCCCTTGATCCGAACACCGGCATCATCCTCACTGATGCCATGGACATGGCAGGCCTTCGGTATGAGCGGCACCCGGATACAGGCAAGGCCTTCCGCGGATTTCAGGTCCCGCGGTGGCGCGAGGTGCTGGATACTGTGCGCCGGGCCGTGGACGTCCTGCCCAACATCCGCATCGCGGGATGGGATGCAGCGCCGCTGGAAGGGGGCGGCACGGCGCTGGTGGAGGGCAACCACATGCCGGATGTTGACCTGCTGCAGCAGCCGCTGGAAAAAGGCATCCGGAAGGAGTTTAAGGAAAAAGTCCGCGCCCTGTTCGGGGAGCGGTTCCTCGCCTGAAACCTTATTCTGATTTCTGGAGCAATATCCTTTGATGTAAAGGAGTACCAAATGAAAACCATCGGATTTGTCATCAGCCACAAAGACAACGAACAGCGCAGGGCGCTGCTGCCGGAGGACCTGGCGCACATCCGCCACCACCGTAAAATATTCATTGAAACGGGGTACGGGGACGCCATTGGGTATCAGGACGCGGACTACGCCGACTTCGGCGTGCACATTGTCCCGCGGGAAGAAGCCCTCCGGTGCGACATCATCACCGATGTCAAATTGGGTGACGCGGATTTTCTGGACGCGATTGAAAACGGCAGGACCCTCTTTGGCTGGGCGCACGCGGTGCAGATGACCGACTTCACCGAGGCCGTTATCCGCGGCGGGCATACAGTGATCGCCTGGGAGGAGATCTATGAGGACGGCCGCTACATCTTCTACCGCAACCGTGAGGTGGCAGGCGAGGCCGCCATCCTTCACGGCTTTCGCTTCTGCGGCAAGATGCCCTACGACACGACCGTCGCCATCCTGGGCAATGGACAGACCGCCAAGGGCGCCCTGCGCATCCTGCACGGGCTGGGCGCGCAGGTGGACGTATACGGCAGGAAATATGAGAAACTCTTCCGCAAAAAGATGTTCGGGTACGACGTGCTGGTCAACTGCATCATGTGGGACACGGCGCGTACAGACCGCATCATCTACCGGAAGGATTTGAAGAAGATGAAGCCGGGCACGCTGATCATCGATGTCTCCTGCGACCCGGAGCTTGAGATCGAAACCTCCCACCCCACCACCATCACCGACCCGGTGTATGAGGTGGACGGGGTCATCCATTACGCCGTGGACAACACGCCCGCCATGTACCCCAAGACGGTCTCCAGGCTGCTCAGCGCGGGCATCACCCGGCTGGTGGACCCGCTGGTGGAGGGCAGGATCCCCGATTATGTCAAGCCCGCCGTCGTCATCCGCGGGGGAAAAATCGTCAAGGATGAGATCCTGCAGTTCCGCCAGGCAAGGGGGCTGTACTGCGGCTGAACCGGGGCGATCTGCGCAGGCTTGACAGAATAGGGACAAAACGGGCAAGGCCTTGCAATAAAGCGCTGAAGCAGGATAGGTGTTTGACATTTCTTTGCCTTCGGACTAAAAAAAAAACAATAGAATCAAATACAAGTTAATATGAATTGCGCACTTGCAGATGGCATGCTATATTTTCATATCGAGATCCGATATCCATCAAAAGAGGATAGATGAAAGGAGGGCGGCCCGGCCAGGGGATTTTTTTCTGAATGCATTTACCAGGAGGAAACGATATGAGTTTGTTGCTCATCGGGCTTGCCATCCTTGTACTGGGCGGCTGGGCCTATGGCAAATTCTGCGAAAAGCAGTTCGGCCCGGACGAACGTCCCACCCCGGCCTGCACCAAGGCAGACGGCGTGGACTATGTGCCCATGAAGGGCTGGAAAAACACGCTGATCAATCTGCTCAACATCGCGGGCACGGGCCCTGTGCTGGGCCCCATCCAGGGCATCCTCTTCGGGCCCGTCGCGCTGATCACGATCCCGGTTGGCTGCGTGCTGGCCGGCGCCATGCACGACTACTTCAACGGCA
>DIWD01000079.1:296-8985 GCA_002428405.1 bacterium UBA6115 | reverse complement strand
GAAGGATCCTCAGGAGCCTTGGCGCGCACATCATCATCGGGCATCATCCCCATGTGCCCCAGGGCATCCATGTGACTGACGGGGTCACGCACCTGTATTCCCTGGGCAACGCCTCCTTCGGCGGCAATACGGGTGTTGATGAAAAACTCTACAGCATCGGAAGCGCTGTCGCGCAGTTTGAGCTGCGCTTTGTTGATAATGTCTATCAGGGGCATCAGCTGACAATCTGGCCCATTCACATCAGCGGAACAGCCCCCGAAAACAACTATCAGCCGGTACTTGTTTCAGGAGAAAACGCACAGGCGATCATGAGGCGGATGCAAAAGGACACGCGCTTCCGGCTCAATCCCTATATCGACGGACAGGGAGCGAAGCAGGATTTCGTCCCCTGGGGAGAATGATCCGTCAAACAACCGAAGCATTATATTCATCCACCATCCGGGTGACCAGGTCTATCCTTTCCAGGTCGCCCCGGGAAGGCATCTCGTCTGAGATGCCCAGGATCAGCTGGCCCGCGAAAAGGTCGATGCATTCCCGGGCCTGCTGCAGCAGCATTTCAGCGGGATAGAGCGAATCATCAAACAGGAGGGCCGCCAGGCCGTCCATTAAAAACAGGCTGTCGCCAAAGGCTTTTTTAACTTCCCAAAGTGTTACATCGCCCTGGGGCAGGGGTGTGACAGCTTCGATCCCGTCCAAGCCGCAGCTTTTCGCGTAGGGAAGCAGGGGGCCTACATTCCCGTCCCAATGCGAGCTGGTGAACTTCCCGGCCCGGTGCAGCCTGTCATTGCAGTGCTGGTAGGCGGGCAGCACATATTTTTTGAACAGGTCCGGCGTTAAGATCGAACTGTGGATGTTGTCCCCGAAGTTGACGATTTCAACAGGGGAACTCACCACAAGGTCAATCAGCCTGTCATGGTTCTCGTTCATCGCCGCGAAATATTTCCCGACCGCCTCGGGGTAATCATATAGAGAAAAGATCCCGTTTTCCGTGCCCATGGTGTCATACAGAAGGCCCAGGACAGTGGTGCGGGGCAGCCACATGTTCGGGGCGCCGGCAAAGCCCCATTCCCCGCGGATGCGGTCGTATTCAGCCTGATCCCATTCCCAGGTGCCTGTTTCCAGAACCCACCTGTGGATCTCCATTTCCTCCTCGCAGGTGATCCACCACTTTTTGGGGAACCGTCCGGGGTTTGATGTGTTGCGCAGCTGGATGAGGTTCAGGTTCCCTTTGGGGGTGTGCATGATCTGCTCATACATCAATGGGGAATGCTCAATGGTTTCCATCCTCACACGGGGATCGGGCACATACCTGAAGCATTTTGAATACTGGTAGACACGGTTGGATACGCCAAGTTCCCGGTAAATACCGGCCAGGTCCAGTCCCGAAAAGCGTCCCGGAAGCGTTGTCTTCAGGAAGGCTTTGTCTTCATACCAGCAGCCGATGCGCGGCTGCCAGAGGATTTTCCCTGTTTTCCGGCGAACCACATCCAGATTGAGCTTCCAGAGGTCCGTATTCCTGTGGTCGGTTTCCCGTCCGGTCAAATCCATTCCAACGCCTTCCTTTTTCAAGTGATGCCATGCAAATCGTGTGATAACCCAGATGAAATACTACGGCGGCGCCGCATGTCTGTCAACCGGCAGAAACAATAGGAAAAAGGACAGCGCCGCGGTTGCGGCGCTGTCCCTTTTGCATGAAGGGGAAGAGATCAGTCCTCTTCTTCCTCTTCCTTCTTGGCGCTCTCGATGATCTTTTTGGAAACTTCGCCGGGCACTTCCTCATAACGCTCAAAGGCCATGGTAAAGGTACCGCGCGCCTGGGTCATGCTGCGCAGATCGGTGGCGTACCGGGACATTTCTGACTGCGGCACTTCCGCGATCACCTGCTGCTGGCCTTCCGCCTGGTTCATCCCCATGATGCGTCCGCGGCGCTTGTTGATGTCGCCCATGATGTCGCCCATGTACTCATCCGGCACCAATACTTCCACGTGCATGATGGGTTCCAGCAGCACCGGGCTCGCATCCAGGCATCCTTTTTTATAGGCGATGCGGGCCGCTGTCTTGAAGGCCATTTCAGACGAGTCAACCGCATGATAGGAGCCGTCGTACAGCTTCGCGCGCAGGCCTACCATCGGATACCCCGCCAGCACGCCCCTGGGGATGTTCTCCCGCAGGCCCTTTTCCACCGAGGGGATGAAATTGCGCGGAACGACGCCTCCGACCACCGCGTCGACAAACTCAAAGTCAACATTGGTGTCCCCCAGCGGGGAGAATTCGATCCACACGTCGCCAAACTGGCCGTGCCCGCCGGATTGTTTCTTGTGGCGGCCCTGGGTGGAGACGGTCTTTCGGATGGTCTCGCGGTAGGGCACTTTGGGGTCCTCCAGCAGGGCTGCCGCGCCGAATTTGTTCTGCAGTTTGGAACGCACCACGTCCAGGTGCAGATCGCCCTGCCCGGAAATCAGGGTCTCGGTCGTCTCGGTGTTCTTTTCTGTCCTGATGGATGGGTCTTCCTCCTGCAGGCGGGAAAGGCCGGAGAAAACCTTGTCCTCCTCGCCCTGCTTGGCCGCGAAGATCGCTTTGGTGAAGCAGGGAACAGGGAAGATCAGCTCAGGATATTTGACCGGCGCGTTCTGGTCGCACAGGGTATCCCCCGTGGCGGTGAAGTTCAGCTTGCTCAGCGCGCCGATATCCCCTGCGTTAAGCAACTGGGCGCTTGTCTGCTTCTTGCCGCGCATGATGAACAGGCCGCTTGTTTTTTCGGTCTTTTCCTGGTTTGCGTTATAGAGCGCCGTGGCCGGTGTCAGGGAGCCGGACATCACCCGGATCAGGGACAGTTTGCCCACAAAGGGGTCGGCGATGGTTTTGAACACAAAGGCGGAGAAAGGTTCATTTGAATCGCATTTGCGCTCAACAGGCTCGCCGGTCTTCGGGTTTATGCCCTCGCTCAGCGTACCCTCAGGGGAGTTGATGTAGTCCTTCAGGATGTCCAACAGCGCGGCGATGCCAGCGCCGCTGAGTGCTGAAACGCTGATGACAGGCACGATCCTGCCTGCCTGAAGGCCCTTGCGGAAGCCGACCAGGACCTCCTGATGGCTCAGTTCGCCTTCCTCAAAATACTTCTCCAGCAGTTCGTCGTCCGCCTCGGCCGCGGCTTCGGTGATCTCGCCCATATACTGCTTGACCAGGCCGCCAAGTTCCTCCGGGACGGAAACCTCTTTGAGCGCCTTGCCCGCGCCTTCGAATGCCTTGTTCTCCAGAAGGTTGACAACCCCCTTGAAGCCCGCGGCGCTGCCCACCGGCACAAGCAGGGGAACCACGCTGCTGCCATACTTTTCGCGCAGGGCATGGAGCACTTTGTCAAAATCAGCGTTCTCCCGGTCCATCTGGTTGACGATAAACACCCGTCCGTTTCCCTGTTTCACCGCTGCGTTCCAGGCCTTGTCGGCACCCACGGTGAGCCCGCCAACGGCGGACACGACGATGCCCACTGTGCGGACCACGCGGATCGGACCGGAGGAATCGCCGATAAAATCAAAATATCCCGGTACGTCGATCACGTTGATCTTGACGTTCTTCCATTCAACAGGCGCCACGGCCGCTGAGATGGAAATGCCTCGACGGGTCTCCTCCGGGTCGTAATCAGTGGTTGTGGAGCCGTCTTCCACCCTGCCCTGGCGGTCAATGTTGCCCGCGGCGAAGAGCATCGACTCAACCAGGGTCGTTTTCCCCTCGCCGCCATGCCCCATCAAGGCAATGTTCCGGATGTCTTTGGTCTGATAGTCAGCCATGTGTTCTCCCCCTGTATTCAAATTGCACCCGTGCGCTGTATGCTTACAACGGATGATATTCTACCATATGAACGGAAATGATACAAGCCAAAGCGGCGGGGACGCTCTCATTGCCCCTCCCGCAGTTTTCTGATAAGATGGCGCATACTGCGGAAATGAGGAGGCTTGGGATTGATCAGCATGCTGAAGCGCCTGTTCGCCTCCGGCTCGCTGGTGGGGACAAAGAGGCGACTGGGCGCGATACCGGACAGCCGCCAGGCCTATCAGGATGTCCTGTCCATCGCCATGCCCGCCATCGCGGAGCTGGTGCTGATGAGTTTGATCGGCAGCGCGGACACCATCATGGTGGGTCAGCTGGGCAAGAACGCCCTGGCTGCGGTATCCCTGCCGGGGCAGCCGCGCATGATCATGCTGGCGCTGTTTTTTGCCCTGAATGTCGGGGTCACGGCCATCGTGGCCCGGCGCAAGGGCGAGGGGCGGCGCGATGCCGCCAACACGACGCTCAGGAATGCCATCATGCTTTCACTGGTTCTGTCCGTTGCTGTCGCGGCGCTCACCATCCTCTTCGCACAGCCGCTGATGCGCCTGGCGGGCGGGCATAACCGGACGCCCGATGACGCGGCGGTGCTCAAGGACGCGGTGGATTATTTTACCATCATGATCTGGGCACTGCCGGTGAATGCCGTGAGCATGTGCATCAACGCCGCGCTGCGCGGAGTGGGCGACACACGTATCCCCATGAAAGTCAACATCGTCTCCAACCTCGTCAATGTCTTCTTCAATTACCTGCTCATCTTCGGGCATCTGGGCCTGCCGCGGCTTGAGGTGCGCGGCGCAGCGATTGCCAGCGTGATCGGGATGGTGTCCGGCCTTGTGCTGTCTGTATTGGCCGTCATCCATACCCAGGGCAGCTACCTGCGCATCGCGCGCGGGGACAGCTGGCGGATCGACAAGCCAACCATGCAGGCCATCTTCAGGGTGGGCGGCAGTGCGATTGCGGAGCAGGCCAGCGTCCGCTTCGGCTTTTTCTTCTATTCCCGCATCATGTATTCCCTGGGCGTGACCATGTTCGCGGCGCACAACATCGCCATGCAGTTTCTTGCGCTCACCTTCAATTTCGCCGACGGCCTTTCAGTCGCGGCCACCTCGCTGGTGGGCCAGAACCTGGGGAAGGGACGGCGGGACTTAAGCCTCCTGTATGGCAAGGTAACCCAGCGCATCGCCCTGGTGTTCTCCCTTCTGCTGGGCGCGCTCACCGCTATGATGCGCTTTCCCCTCAGTCAGCTGTTCATCAACGCGGGCACGCCGGACGCGCCGCAGGTCATCCTGTTCGCGGCGGAAACCATGCTGGTCGTGGCACTGATGCAGCCGCTTCAGATGTCCGCTGTCGTGCTTTCAGGTGCCCTGCGCGGCGCGGGCGACAATCTGTATGTGGCCGGGGCGATGGCGCTGTGCGTATCGTTTTTCCGGCCGCTGATGGCCTGGCTGTCAGTTGATGTGTTCCATCTGGGCCTGGCATTGACCTGGCTGCTCAGCCTGTCGGAAATCGGACTGCGGCTCATCCTCTTCTACCTCAGATTTGAAAGCGGGAAATGGGCGTTCAAAAAAGTTTAACCCTTGCGCGGGCATCAATTCGGCGTATACTGGGGACAAAGGGAACAGCATGAATAAGGAGGCCGGGAAGATGACTGAAAAGAAACTGACGCTCAGGCAGGTGGAAGCAAAAATCACCGCTGTGAACGGGAGCATTGAGAAAATCAAGGAACGCCTTGAGAAGCTGAATGCAGAAAAGAAGGCGCTGACAGCGGAAAAACGCAAACTGAGCGCCGCGAAAGTCAAAGCCGCAAAGACCCCGGCCAAGAAGCCAACCGCCAAAAAGAGCGCGGCCAAAAAATCCCCGGCCAGGAAAACCGCGGCGAAAAAGGCTTCGGCCCGAAAAACCGGAGTTCAGGATCCACAGGCAAAAAAAGAAGAAAGCCTGCTGGACGGCCTGATCAGCGGATTGAAGCAGTCCGGTCTGAATCCGGAAGACCTGCTCAAGTCCATCCTGGGCGGAAAATAATGCCGTCCCATTCTGTCTGCTCAGAGCCTGCCGGAACAGCAGGCCGGCCCGGGCGGACGCACGCTTGCGCAGTATGATCAGGAGGGCTTTCCCAAATGGATGTTGAGCATTTCTTTGTCCTCAATCCCGCCGCGGGAGCGCGCAGCGCGCAGCGCAGGCTTGAGTCGGAGCTGAAAAAGCTGTCGCCGCTTCCCTACACCCTCTATATCACCAGCGGAATGGGCGACGCGGCGGCCTTTGTGCGCGAGACCTGCCAAAGCCATACGGAGCCCCTGCGTTTTTATGCCTGCGGGGGGGACGGCACCCTTGGCGAGGTGGCCGGGGGCGCGGCCGGGTTTCCCCACGCGGCGGTCGCAGCATGGCCCTGCGGCAGCGGGAACGATTTTATCAAGTGCTTCGGCGGGGAAGGCCGATTCCTGGATTTAAGCCGGCAAATCAACGCCGGCAGCGTGCTGGTTGACATCATCAAGGTCGGGGAACGCGCCTCCATCAATGTAGTCAATATCGGCCTGGAAGCCCACGCAGCCGCTACCGTGTCGCGTTTCCGTCAGAAACCCGTGGTAGGCGGCAAGAACGCATACCTCATCGGGACGGCCAACGCGGTCCTGCGCCACATGAAAACGGATTGCACCATCACCGCGGATAACGAGGTACTCCACCAGGGCCCGCTGCTCACCGCCTCCTTCGCGTCCGGGCGCTATATCGGAGGGGGTTTCCTGTGCGCGCCGAAGGCTGTGAACGACGACGGGCTGATGGACGTATGCGTGATACGGCCTTTCTCCCGCGCAACGCTGATCAAGCTCATCGGCATTTATAAACAGGGCGGTCATCTGGACAGCCCTGCCTTTAAACCTTACCTGGGATACACCCGAGCAAAACAGGTCCGGATTCAGACCAAAGAGGAAGCAGTGCTCTGCCTTGATGGGGAAATCATCCATGGGAAGGATTTCAACCTTGAAATCATCCCCCGCGCCGTTCGCTTTATCCTACCGGACCCCCTGCCCCGGGACAGCGGGGAGGAAAATCCATCAAACTGAGCGTGTTTTGCGTCCATTTATCGTCGGAAATCGCAAAAAGCAAGCCGCAGCAAGGGAAATCGCGCATCTGAAAAAAGCGTGGAATCCTTGACAAAAATACGCTTCCGCCGCATACTGATTGGGCGCTTGTTCAGCTTGAAATCCCGGAGAACGGGTTCAAAGATACATGATGGAGGTCTATATGGCAAAAAAATACACGATTGACGGCAACGGGGCAGTCAGCCACATTGCGTACGCGTTCAGCGACGTAGCGGCCATCTACCCGATCACGCCGTCGAGCACCATGGCGGAATATATTGACGAATGGTCGGCGCAGGGCATGAAAAACCTGTTTGGCCAGCCGGTCAGCGTTTCAGAGATGCAGTCGGAGGGCGGCGCCGCCGGCGCGGTGCACGGGTCCCTGGCGGCCGGCGCCATGACGACCACGTATACCGCCTCGCAGGGTTTGCTGCTGATGATCCCCAACATGTACAAGATCGCCGGCGAACTGNNCTTCGGCGACCACAGCGACGTGATGGCCTGCCGGCAGACCGGCTTTGCGATGCTGGCCTCCGGCTCCGTCCAGGAGGCGCAGGACATGGCCCTGGTCGCCCACCTGGCCACCATCAAGTCCTCCGTGCCATTCCTCCATTTCTTCGATGGTTTCCGCACCAGCCATGAGGTGCAGAAGATCGAACAGATTGCCTATGAGGACATCGCCAAGCTGGTCGACTGGGACAAGGTAACGGCGTTCCGCGCCCGCGCGCTCAATCCGGAGCATCCCCACCAGTCCGGCACGGCGCAGAACCCTGACGTATTCTTCCAGAACCGCGAGGCGGCCAATCCCTGGTACCTGGCCGTGCCCGGCATCGTGGAAGCGTGCATGAAGCAGGTGAAAAAGCTGACCGGCCGTGCCTACAGGCTGTTTGACTATGTCGGCGCGCCTGACGCGGAGGATGTGATGGTCATCATGGGCTCCGGCGGGGAAGCCGCGCATGAGACAGTCACCTCGCTGAACAAAAACGGAAAAAAATACGGCGTGCTGAAGGTCCGCCTTTACCGCCCCTTCGCCGCGGAAACTTTCCTGAAGGCTCTGCCCGCGACAGTCAAGCGCCTGTCTGTAATGGACCGCACCAAGGAGCCCGGCGCGCTGGGCGACCCGCTGTACACCGATGTGCGCACCGCGCTGGCGGAAGCCGGCCGCAATGACATCCTGGTTCTTGGCGGCCGGTACGGCCTGTCCAGCAAGGAGTTCAACCCCACGATGATCAAGGCGGTGTTTGACAACTCCGCAAAGCTCCGCCCCAGGAACCACTTCACCGTGGGCATCATTGACGATGTGACCAACTCCTCTCTGACGCTGGGGCGCCAGTACAACGCCGCGCCCGAGGGCACCGTCGCCTGCAAGTTCTACGGCCTGGGAAGCGACGGCACGGTCGGGGCCAACAAGAACTCCATCAAGATCATNNGACCATACCAAGCTCTACGCGCAGGCCTATTTCGCCTATGACTCCAAGAAGTCCGGCGGGCTGACGGTCAGCCACCTGCGCTTTGGCACGAACCCCATCCAAAGCACCTACCTGATTGATGCCGCGGACTTCGTCGCCTGCCACAATCCGGCTTACGTAACACAGTATGACATGGTCTCCGCCCTCAAGCGCGGCGGCACTTTCCTGCTCAACTGCCCCTGGGACGGCAAGGAGCTGGAAGAGCGGCTCCCGGCTTCCATGAAGCGCGCCTTGGCCCAGAAAAAGGCCAAGCTCTACATCATTGACGCGATCGCGCTGGCGGAGAAGCACGGCATGGGCGGGCGCATCAACACC
>DIWD01000079.1:0-275 GCA_002428405.1 bacterium UBA6115 | reverse complement strand
ATCGACGGCGCGGTAGCCGAGCTCAAGGAAGTCAAGATCCCCGCGGGCTGGATGGTTTCCCTGACGGGCGCAGATCCGCAGAAGGTCGAGGCGACAGAGTATTTTGACAAGGTCGCCAAGCCCATTCTCCAGCAGGCCGGCGATTCCCTGCCCGTGTCGGCCTTTGATCCGGCGGGCGTGGTCCCCACGGCGACGACTCAGTACGAAAAGCGCGGCATCGCTGTCAACGTGCCTGAATGGCAGGTTGAACACTGCATCCAGTGCAACCAGTGTTC
>DIWD01000046.1 GCA_002428405.1 bacterium UBA6115 | reverse complement strand
TTCATCCGTTTGGTCTGCAGAAAACTCATCCTTATTGTTCCCCCGTTTCTTTCTGTCACCCGATCATGCCTTCAATGGGCTTGAAAAAGTCTTGTCCGGCACTCCTGTCAAGGAACCGCCGGATGCATTTTTGTTTGTGTTACGGGGCGACGTCCGCTTCGTTGGAATAGCCCAGGTTTTCCCAGTAGCCTTTGTAGCCGGCGTCCTCCGACAGGGTGATGCTGCTGACCCACCTGCCCCACTTGTAGCCCAGTTTGTCTTCCGCCACCACAATGAAGGGATACCCCATGGCCGGGGGCAGGTCCAACCCGTTGGCGCCATAGGCCAGGATCAATCCCTTTTCGCGGATCGTCTGCAGCGGAAGGGACGTGGTATACCCGTCCACAGAGCCGAAGATGACCGTCACCGCCTCCGGCCTGGCGCCCGCCAGGCTGATGAGTTCATCAATCAGCACACCCTTCCAAAGCACCGTGGCGTCCCAGCCCTCCACGCAATGCAGGGTGATCAGCCGCTCATGGGATCCACGCGAGCGCACCTGCTCATAGGTCAGCGTGACCGGCTTTTCCACCAGGCCGCTGATCACCAGTGCAAAGCCCGCGATGTCGACCTGCTGGGTGCCCTTGATGGAGTTGTCCCGGGGGCCGATGGCCGGATCAAGCCGCGCGCCCTGATACCCCGTGATCTCGTTCTCCCTGTACCTGGCCTGCGTCGCCGCGGATACGGCGTCCGCGCCGGGGGTGCCCTGGTCCGCCGCCTTGGGCGTGCAGGCGGTGAGAAGAAGGAGAAGAACCGCCAGAACCGGGATGATACGTTTCATGCACAGGCCTCCCCTCATCGTTTGTATTCATATTAATCCAAACAAGCCCTCAACACAAATGCCCCCGGTCAGGCAGCCGGATCATGGCTGCTGCGATCCCCTGACGAGTCCGGTCAATGAACCGTTCCCCGGCGTCTTGTTCTATCGTTCAGCCTTTGGTATCCTATGCAAGGCATAACATCTTTATGATGGGAGATATCGTCGTGAAACGCATGACCGCAGTCGCCTTGCTTCTCCTTGTGCTGGCCGCCGCCCTGGGCGGCGCGGCCCAAACAGTTCAGGAGCCAGCCCCGCAGGGGCTCGACGTTTTTATGGAGCGTCACAATGTGTACTGGAATACATTTAACGCGTCCAGGCAGAAGAAGTATACGCCGGCCAAGGCGGTGCTGGGTGAAGCGGACAGCGAGGGGCTTACCGCGTTCACGGTCAAGTCGACTGGGGCCGCGATCAAGGGGTCGCTCCGGGATGGCGGCGTCGTGGCGCTGTCGCTGGAGCTGAAAACCCCCGGGGACAGGGATCCGGTCGCCATGGCGCTGGGCGCCCTCCGGCCGCAGGGATACGTGGCGGGCCTGGCCCAGGGCGCTGACCTTGAAGTATTGAGGAATGACGCCGCGTATGGCGCGGGGACCATCATTCACATCCTCCAGGATGGAAAGACCTGCGAGGCGTACGGATACACAGTCAGCAGCGAAACAATCACAAAGGACGGGAAGCTGAAAAAGCTGTCCTTCACCTGGTCCGGAAAGAAGGGAGGGTTTTTCATCGCGACTTTCCCTCAAAACGCGGAGGAGTCCGCGGTCAGCGTTCCCTCGGCCATAGGGTTTGACGACTTCATCAAGCAATACAATGAACACCAGGCAGCAACAGACTATAAAAACTGGGTCCGTACCAAAGGGACCCTGCAGAAAGCGGGCCAGGACGGCCTTGTTCCCTTTACCGTGAAGAACAAGAAGATCGCGATGGAAGGAACGCTCAAGGACGGCGTGGTCGTTTCCTTCACCTGCACCTTGAAGTACCCCGGGGACGCCTTCTCACTGGAAAATGTGGCGTTTGCCCTGCTCCCCGCATACTACATGGAACTGGGAAGGGACCTGCGGGACGCGAGCAAGCAGTGTTACTTCGGTGGGGACGAGTCAGCCCTGATTGCCGGATACCGGCCGAGAATCATCAGCAAAGACAAAAACGGCTACGCAAGCGCGTTTCAGGCGGATTATCTCCCGGACGAGCCATAGGAAGAAGAGGGGCCTGACTGTCGAGTCTATTGGCTTAATGGGGATTTCTGTCAATGATCAAAAATGACATACCCTTTGTTTCAGGGCTTGTGCCTCCCTGAACCGAATCACCCGGCTCACCGGCGCCGGCATGCCGAAGTTGAACATGAACAGCAACGCAAAGAAACACAGGGGGACAGACCCCCTGTGCTGACTGACATGGGATAATAGATGACGGAAGTCAATCCCCGCTGATTTTTTCGCAGTCAATGACCCAATGATCCATGAAGGCAGGGGACAGGTCCCCGGTTGGAATGGTGTTCTCCGCCGCGGGCAACTGGACCACCATCGGGAGGAGGACGTAACCCCGGGCGGCGGGGACCAGGGGCAGATCCGTATCCTTCTGAATGACGCAGCGCATGGAGTCCTGGCTGGCAAAGCAGAAATCGATGAAGGCCTGCCGCTGTTCATCCGCCAGGTCCTTCGGGTAGAGGGCAAGCTGGCCGAATGAGGTGTCGACCGGAACCCAGCCGTAATTGGGCAGGTAGAACTCCGCCCAGAAATGGCTGCTGAAGTTGCCGCTGAACAGCTGCCAGCCGCCCGTCGTCCGCGCGGGGATGCCAAGGGCACGGCACATGGCGGTGAAATACATGGACTGGGCGCCGCAGTCGCCCCGCTGGTGGGTGTGGACGTAGACGGACTCGGACATGTCCGACCGGGGCCTCAGGACAGCGTGAGGCATGAGCGCGTAGGTCACATTGTGGACGATGTAGTCATATAGCCTGCGCGCGGCAAGATAGGGATTTCCCTCGCCCCCGGCGATCTTCTCCGCCATCGCGCGGATGTCCGGTGTGATCTCCGTATTGCCGTACGAGCGGGTATACAGCTGATAAAGCGCGGATTCCCTGTCGTATTCGCCGACGTTTTCAGGGTCTACCTGAAAGCTCTGCTCATAGCGGGTGTAGGAGAAGACTGCCTGGATCAAAAGGTCCTCCTTCACCTCCTCAATCGGGATCTCCATATAGATCAGGCCGATGTCCTGATCAAAGCTGGGCGGCTGCTTCACCCACTCCTGCGGGGCGACGGACTCGACGACCACGTTGGTCTGCGATCCGGTGTTGATGGGGATGGGGATCCAGAGGCGGTAGGTCCCCTGTGAGGGCAGTTCCCCCCGCGGGATCCTCAGGGTGTGCGTGCCGCGGTAGACCGCGGGGGAGTGGTACTGCACCCAGCCGCTCTCCGGCTTGTTTTCAGCCAGCTGCAGCACCTTCTGCGCCAGGTCATCATAGGTTTTCATCACGGCCCCATTCAGGCGCATCAGCTCCAGGTCACGGTACACCAGGTTGTCCACCGCGCTCTCAAAATAGTGTTCCTCTCCGTCATAGAAGGTGTGCTCCACATTTTCCGGCGCCGTCCACAGGGCGATCTCCCCGTCATCGGCGTGCGGATACGTCTTGCGCATCAGGTCAATGAGTTCGTCCTTCGTGTATGGATAGGTGATCAGGAAGATCATTGCCCGCTCCGCGCGCATGGCACAGTCGTCAGCCAGCTCCGCCTCGCCGCCTTCCAGCAGCAGGGGCAGCGCCTGTGTGAACAGCTCATGCGCCTTTGTGTATTCCTTTTCCTCTTCCAGTGCCAGAGCCTGTCGGTACAGTTCCGCGCCGCTCTTCCCCGTCTCAGCCGCAGCGCCAAAGACGACACACAACAACATTGCGGCGGCAAGAAACAGTGTCACGGCCGCGCGGCGCCTGTCTCTTACGTTCATTCTGAAGGGTAACATCATGCGCTCCTCCTATTCATTTTTTCACCTTTTCCTCTTCCGGTATAGCACCGCCCGAAAGCCGTGTCAACAAAAGCGGCCGGGATACCTGCGGAGGAAGATTCGGGCGGCTCCTACGCCCCGGCCTCCCTCAGGATGGTGACTTCTTTCTTGATCGACCTTTTCTCGTTATACATCTTCTCATCGGCCTGATGGATGACATCATCGATACTCTGAGCGGAACTGCTCTGAAGCGAGATGATGCCATGACTGACGCTGATGCGGTATTTACGGTTCTCCGTTTCATTGACGCGGTCATATTCCTTTGTAATGCGCTTCCATACTTCCTCTGCCTTGTTTTCATCAAGCCCGGAGAAGACGATCAGAAACTCATCCCCTCCCAGCCGCGCGATGATGTCCTCCTCACGGGTGTTTTTCTTGATACCTGCAATCACACTGTGGATCAGCTCATCGCCGGCCTCATGCCCAAGCGTGTCATTGACGGCTTTCAGTCCATTGATGTCAATGAAGCAGACGCTGAGGGTGAGGGGCTTGCCGCCGGGGCGTCTGGACAGCCTCTGCAGGCTGTCCATGCCGAAATGCCGGTTGTATACCCCCGTCATCACATCGTATTCTGACAGATAACGGATCCGTTCCTTTTCCTCCTTGTTCATGGCCATCAAAGCGGCAATGACGACGGAGATCAGCAAAATGAAAGCATACAGAGCAGTGTTGCGCTGCAGACTGCCCAGGATGGCTGTCCACGGCGTTTGGATAAAAAGGGCTCCGCCCTCCGAATCCGCCGGCAGATGAGATACCAGCATCCAGTCTCCGGAACCTAAAACACAGGATGACTCATCATTGTCCCCGGAGAACAGCTGGCTTGTGATAATGTTTGTGTAAACAAACAAGCCGTGATTGCTGATATGATCATGACAACCGGTCTTATGCTCTTTGATAAACTCCCATTCGCCTGGGAATTCATGGCTGAAACTGATGTCCGCCTTGTCCTCATACATAAAGGACCAGGCCTTGCCGGAGTCCGTGCTGTCAAAAAGCCAGTACCCGTCCGAATTGAGCATGAAGACGGACCCCCTGCCCGTTGACGCGGCTTGCTCAATCTGGCTGAGCATATCGTCCGCCAGATAATTCAGGATGACGATCCCTTTTAGCTGCCCCTTGATATAATAGGGCGTGGAAAACCGGATCGTCGGCTTGATGGGCTGTTCAATTTCGTTGTTTTCCACATTCAGGTCCAGTTTTGATATATAGATCTGGTTCTCTTCCAGCCTGATGGTGTCTGTAAAGTAATAACGGTCGCCTTTGTTCTGCAGTTTCGTCCGGTCAACAAGATAGGGGCCGCTGCTGCCGTAGTTGACACGGATCAGTTCATTTCCATCCGCATCAAGAAAGCGGATCTGGTCAAACGTTCTTTTTCTGTTTGAAAACGCAAGCCATTGCTGCTCAACCTCTGTATAATCGCCGTCGCCGTGGTCACCCAGCCGGAAACAATCAGCCGCGTACAGCAGGTCGCCGGATATTCCACCGATCCTGTTTGACAGGACCGCGTTGGCCGTGAGCACCGTATTGCGCTCATTGATCAGCAGCTCGTTTTTTGCGGTTTCATCTGACAGGCTCTGCAGATAGGAAGATACAAGCAGCGACGCCAAAAAAAGAACAAGGAAGATAAGGACAGCATATTGAATGAAAACCTTCTTTTGTTTCAGCAAGCTTTTGATCATATACACTACCCCTTTTCAGGTCATCACTGAGAGTATATAGAAAAAAGCCCGACTTGACCATCCATTCAGGTCAAGGGACTTGACCCGGTGCTGATAATCACCAACAAACTATGAGAAACAAAGAGATATTTTCCCGGGAATTACCGGGTTTTTCTTTAGGCGCAGCCCCCTGCCGGCTGCCTTTATGATTTTTGGGGAGAAAGCAATGCTCTGACCTGCGCTTCCTGAGAAAACAGCGCGCAGCCGCCCAGGTGCGCCTCCCCCTTTGAGTTCAGCTCCCGCACCAGCCGGAAGAACGGGGAACTCAGCGCGTCCAGCAGGGTATGCTCGCGCAGATTCATGTCTGAATAGGGGGAAAACGGGCATGGCTCGGCCGCCCCGTATTCATTGATGTGGAAGAACCCCCGCCCTGCCGCGAGGCAGCCGCCCATGTGCTTCTCATCCCCGGGGAAGGAGAGGAAAATCATTCCCGGAAAACGCTCGCGCAATGCGCTCTGCGCTTCCTCAATCAAAAGCCGCTCCGCGTCGTTTGGAGCAAGGTTTTCGGTGCCGGGCGCGACGGGCACATATTCGATAAAAAAGACCAGTCTGCACCCTTTTTTGTACAGGGTTTGGATGAAATCCTCCGACATGGCTTCCGCCCGGTTTTCCGTCGTGATGGTCAGNNGCCTTCGCCCCGCCTCCTGTCCGTCGCCGCCTCCCCGCCCTCCATGCTGACAACCGGCACAAGGTTCCGGTGTCTGTCAAGGAGCGTGAGCAGCGGCCCGTCTATGAGCGTGCCGTTTGTAAAGACCGGAAACAGGATGTTCCTTTTCTTCGCGGCCGCGCGCAGCACGTCCGGCCGCATCATGGGCTCGCCCCCCGCCAGCAGGATAAACGGGATGCCGGCCTCCTGCGCCTGGGTGAAGATATCCTCCCACTGCGATGCGTCCAGCAGGGGGACATCGCCTTTCTTCCCGCACCGCCCGTTGGCGCGCGCGTAACAGCCCTTGCAGAAAAGATTGCAGGTGTTGGCAATGCTTGCGATCAGGAACATCGGGATATGCAGGCCTTGCGCTTCCAGCGCCGCGCGGCGTTTTTCCATGCCGCGCTGGGCGGCGTGATACCGGCCCAGGAAGGCTGTCTCCTTCGGGTTGTGAAGCGTTGTT
>DIWD01000033.1 GCA_002428405.1 bacterium UBA6115 | reverse complement strand
CCACAGTGACATCAACCGCCAGAAAACGGCGCGCATGGTTGATGATGCCCAGCATCCTGCTGCGGGCCATCTCGCCGGAGGACAGCGCCAGCACGCAGATGCAGTCCTCGCTGCGCTCATAGGCGATATAAGCGATGTCCTTGGCGCTCTGGTGTTCAATGTAGCTGATCAGCGCGTCATTGACAGGCTGGACGGTCGTGTCCTCCACGTTTGGGGAAATGAACACCAGCATGATCCTGTATTGCGCGTCAGGCATGGACCGCGTGTGATAGCGCAGCTGTTTGTCAAAGCTTTGCTGTGAAATGATCTCCCCTTCCGTGACCGAGCGCATGAAGGCCAGCTTGAGCGTGGGGAGATTTTCCTCCCAATCCCGGCTCATGGCCAGCAGCTTTGTCTCCATCTCCGTCAGCACCGTGTCGACCTGGGCAAACTCGTCCTTGTTGGCGTTCCCCCACTCCATCCGGTCCAGCAGCCGCTTGGCGCGGGCCATCAGCCGTTCCACCGGCGCGTAAAAACGCCGCGCAAACAGGCTTGATATCATCAGGAACAGCAGCACGGTGCACAGGGTGATCAAGGATGTGAAAATGCTGATGGTCCGGTTCACCGCGAAAAACGTGTTCACCGGCACATGGCTGACAATGAGCCAGCCGTTGGACATCGTGACACAGGAACGCAGCATGTGGCTTTCCCCGACCAGGACGAACACGCCCGCTCCTTCCGCCTTCGCGCAGACCTGATTGCTCTCATATCCCATATCGCTCACGGTTTCCGCGGCGGGCTCATCCGAACTGCTGAGGATCAGCCTGCCCCCGCTGTCAAACAGCTGCAGCATCTGGCCGTCGGTGCCGGATATGTCGCTGAGCACGCCGGACAGGTACTCCAGCGGCACGTCCGCCGCGATCATCGCCTTTGCCTGGACAAACGGCAGGGTGACAGGGTAAGGGCTGACAAAGGTGACGACAGGGACGGGTTCTGCTGTCTGGTGGTACCTCAGGGTCCGCAGGATGGTGTGCGTACCGCCGTCCGGTTTTAGCTGCGGTTCTTCAAACCAGCGCATGTCCGGCCACAGCTTCCGGTTCAGCGGTGTGTTGAGTATGTACCCCATGATGGAGGAGGCGACATAGTCTCCTTCCCTGAAATAAACATGGATCCCCGCCAGCGCCCCCTGGGAGGAGGACACGGTGCTCGCCAGCGCGCCGCACAGGGTGGCGACCTTGGCCAGCGCCTCTCCGTCCATCAGGTCATCCAGCCTGATCTTGCCACTGCTGCCCAGGGAAAGATTGATCACAGCCTTGTTGACAGGGGTCAGCACGCCAGTGCTGACCACACCGGCGGCCTGCTCCAGAAACATGGAATTGAGCTTCTGCATCTGGCGGGAATAATGGCTGGAAGCAACGGAAACAATGGTGACGCTGAGAATCAGCGCCATCACGGTGATGATCAGAAAATAGGAAAGCGTCAGCTTTTTGAACAGTGTCGCCTTCTTGCGCTGTGTCATGATTTTTGTTTTCGCTCCATCAATTGCCCCTGTTTCTTTTCGTTCTGCCCGTTGTGCCGCAGACAGGAATCGTTATCGACAGGATTTCATTCAAACATAGTAAAATCATTGTATCAAAATAGAATTATGTTATCAAGGAATTGTCGGAATGGATAAAAAGTGACCATAATAGCAAAAATCTTGTCTTCACATGCATCCCTATCCACCCTATCATGCAGGCAGGAGGAAGATGCACATGCAGCTGCCGAATCATACGCTCCGCAGAACCGGGCCGAAGTTCATCCGGGATTTTGCGCTGTACCCCAAGCACGTGGCGCTGACCATGATGCTGTTGCCTACCCTTGCCTATTTCATCATCTTCAAGTACATCCCCATTACGGGCATTGTCATGGCGTTCAAGGATTTCCAGCTCGGCCGCGGCATCTGGGGAAGCCCCTGGGTCGGCATGAAAAATTTCCAACTCGCCTTTTCCATGCCCACATTCACCAGGGCGTTCCAGAACACGCTGACCATCAGCCTGCTGAAGATCGTCATCGGCTTCCCCGCGCCCATCATCCTGGCGCTCCTGCTCAACGAAGTCCGCCACATGAAGTTCAAGCGCACCGTGCAGACCATCAGCTACCTGCCCTACTTCCTCAGCTGGGTCATCGTTGCCGGGCTGTTCGCGCAGATGCTGTCCCCAAACACCGGCGTGGTCAACTACGTTCTCAAGAACACGTTCGGCTTTCAGGAACCCATCTTCTTCCTGGGGGACAACAGGTGGTTCAGGGGCACGCTGATCCTCACGGACATCTGGAAAGGCATCGGATGGGGATCCATCCTCTATATCGCTTCCATTTCCGGCATCGACCCGACCATGTACGAAGCCGCTGTGTGCGACGGCGCCAACCGCTTCCAAAGGCTCCTCTACATCACGCTCCCCTGCCTGATGCCCACGATCACCATCATGCTGATCCTACGTGTGGGCAACGTGATGGAAGCCGGGTTTGACCAGGTTTTCAACATGTACAACCCTGCCGTGTACAAAACAGCCGACATCATCGACACGTTCGTGTACCGCTACGGCATCGGGCAGATGAAGTATTCCTTGAGCGCGGCCGTGGGGCTGTTCCAGAACCTCATCGGCTTCGCCCTGGTCGTTGTGATGAATTTTACCGCCAACCGCATCAACAACGGCGGGATCTGGTAAAGGGGCGGCATATGAGAGAAAGATTCACCGTAGTCGACGTCATCGTCTACCTGCTGCTGGGCCTGCTGGCGCTGTCGATCCTCTTTGCCTTCCTGCACCTCCTGTCCCTGTCCTTCTCCCCTTCCTGGGTGGCGACGAAAGGCGGCATCCACCTCGTCCCCGTGGACCCGACGCTGGACAACTACCGCAAAGTCATGGAGAGCCAGTACATCTGGCAAGGCTACCAGAACACACTCATCCGCACCATCGCCGGCACTGTGTTGCAGCTGCTGGTCACTGCCATGGGCGCGTACACACTGTCAAAGAAGTTCTACCCGCACCGCTCTTTCTGGACCTTTCTGATCGCCTTTACCATGTTCTTTTCCGGCGGCCTCATCCCCTCCTACATCCTGGTGGTCAACCTCGGCCTGATGGACACCTATGCCGCCATGATCCTGCCCGGGCTGGTGAGCGCGTACAACCTGATCATCATGCGCAACTACTTTATGAGCCTGCCTGAGGAGATCGAGGAGAGCTGCATGATCGATGGGGCGGGGCGGTTCCGCATCTTTTTCCAGATTGTGCTGCCCCTGTCCAAGCCCATCCTGGCCACCGTCGCCCTGTGGCTGGCCGTGGGGCACTGGAACGCCTGGTTCGACGTCCTTCTCTATATCACAAAAGACTCGATGTTCACGCTGCAGATCGTCCTGCGCCGCATCATCATTTCCGGCACACAGCAGATGCTCGACCTGAATATCACGTCCGAACTGCTGCAAAGCCAGGTCCAGTACAGCCCCGAAGGCGTCAAGGCCGCCGCCATCTTTGTGGCGACGGTACCCATCCTGTGCGTATATCCCTTCATCCAGAAGTACTTCGTCAAAGGCATCATGATCGGTTCACTCAAGGGATAATCGGGCTGACCCGGGCCCAAGGGCCCGGTCAAAAATAAGAGGAGGTATCCTGAATGAAAAAGCTGCTGCTTCTGTTCCTGTGCATGGCACTCATGCTGCCCGCCGCAGGCATTGCGGAAAAGGCCGCAACCAAGTGGTCCGGCACCATCTCGGTCGCCAGCTACATGTTCGCCCCATTTGACGAGACGAAGGACATCGTAGTTGGCAAGGTCGAGGAGATCCTCAAGAACAAATACGGGTACGACGTGGACATCCAGCCGGTGTACATCGAGTATCCGCAGTACCAGGAGGTCATCAACACCCGAATCGCGGGCAAGACGGCCCCGGACATCTTCATCTCCATGAGCGAGGAGAACATGAGGAACCTCTATAACCAAGGCGCGATCGCTTCCTGGGACGTGGAGTTCTTCAAGGAACACGCACCAAACATGTACTCTTTCTTCGACAACGGCGCCTATAAGGGCCGCATGAAGAGTTCGACTGACATGTTCTGGTATTTCTCAACAGCGCCTGACGGCAAGATGATCACCGTCGCAGGCATGGTCGAGGCCGGCGGGATGTCGTACAAGAACCTGATCTATCGCGGCGACTTCCTTGAAGCGCTCGGTGTTGACCCGGAGAACCTGCCCAAGACAGTGGATGACTTCATGGCGCTGATGTACAGATTCGCCAATGAAGATCCTGACGGCAACGGCGTAAAAGACACCTTCGGCTTTTCCACCACCGTTATCGATGCACTATTCGGTTCCTACGGCAGTTACGTCAATGTCACCAACGGCTTCAGCAAGAGTCCGAGCTGGGGTTCCCACTGGTTCGTCGGCGATGACGGAAAGATCGTCAACTCCGACATCCTTCCCGGGAACAAAGAAGTGCTCAGGCTGATGCAAAAGGCCTATGCTGACGGCGTGCTGGATCCCGAGTTCATCACGGGTGAGAACACCGGCGGCTACTGGGCCATTTCCCAGGGCTTCATCAACGGTTTGTACGGCGTATCGGCCCTTGCCTCCATCGGCCACTATGAGCTGCCCGAAGTGCTGGGCGGCGCCGGCGGCCGCTGCGCGCAGGAATACTACGCCGTCAACGGCGCGGATGCCAAGTTCTATTACGGACCGTGGCCGGCCGGCCCCGACGGTGAGTACGGCTGGCGCGTGGGCTACGCGGTCGGCGTCGGCGAAAACATGCTCTACAACGCATCCCTCAACGATGATCCCGAGAAACTCGCCGCGATCTTTGAGATCCTGGACATCTTCTACCTGGATGATGAGCTGTCAATCCTTGCCAGCAGCGGCGTGGAAGGGGTGACGTTCGACTATACCCCCAGCGGCTCTGTTGCCATGAAAGTCACCAACGAAGAGCTGAGCCAGATGGGCGTGACCGTTCTTCGCGGCCTCTACGGCGGCGGACAAACCTACAATGAGAAATGCCTGGAAATGGGCTTCTACAACAACCTCTCCATCAAGAGCCGGCTGGATTGGGCCGCAAAGCCGCAGTTTGATAGCCACCTGCTCACAGCGGTACCCGTCTCGCTGCCTTCGCAGACGACCTATGCTTCCGAGATCCTGGCCTACCGGGACGAGACCTGGATCAGCATCATCAAGGGTGAACTGCCGGTTGACTTCTATGATGAGTATGTCGAGGAATGGAAGGCCCTGGGCGGCCAAATCCTGACAGACGAAGCCAACGCCTGGTATGAAGCCAACAAAAAGTAAGGCTGTTCCTTTCTTTTCCTGAAACTGCTGACCGGCGCGGCGCTTCACAACGCCGCGCCGGTCAGGCACAAACAATCTGAAAGAGGCGCGTGATGCACCTGCAAATAATCGCTGACCAGTGGAACGACCGCGCTGCCGAAAACCTGCTGAAGCTGCAGGTCAAGGATCAAAGCTCCGGCGATTACGGCGGTATCCTGACCCCGGAAAAGGGATTTGCCGAACCGGCTTCCTCCGCCGGAGGAGTCGATGTGTTCCTGGCTGCGTACTACAGCCCGTCAAGTAGATACCATCAGCAGGATTCGATGCTGCATGCCGCCAAACTGTGCGCAGAGCACCTGCTCAGCTGCCAGTACGAGGACGGCACTCTTGATCTGCTGGAAACCAATTTTCACGATGCGACCTGCAACGCGTTTTGCGTACAGGTGATAGCCTATACCTACAGAATGATGAAGCACTATTCGCGGCATACCGAAACGGAAGAGCGCGTTTTGGGCATGCTGCTTGCATTTCTGCAAAAAAGCGCCGGCGCTATGCTCACGGGCGGCTTCCATACCCCCAATCATCGCTGGGTACTTGCCAGCGCGCTCATTCTCTGCTGGCGTGAGCTGGGTTTGAATGACTGCCGCCAGATGGCTTTTGAGTATCTGGACGAAGGCATCGACTGTGATGAGGAAGGCGAGTATACCGAGCGCTCTGTCGGTATATACGATATCACCTGCAATCAATCTCTGTTGATCATCATGCGGGAAGCCAATATGCCGGAACTGCTTGAACCGGTAATGAGAAATCTGAACAAACTTACCTACTATATCGAGCCGGACGGCTCCGTCGCGACGCTAAATTCCCGCAGGCAGGACTTTGGCAGGAAGGCCTACCCCTATGGGCAGTTGCTCAACTGCCTGCACGTGCTGGCCGTCCCGCACACTCCTGAAGACGAACGGTTCATGCGGGTCGCGGGGCTGGCGGGGTTCCTGTTCCATCTGTATGAGGAACACGCGCACAGCGTCGACGCGCCGCTTGACGCCGGGCATTTTGTCACGCAGTTTTTGCTTGACCCGGCGCTGGCGGAGTTGGGGCATCCCACCCTTCCCCTCCAAACCGAATACCGCAGGTTCTTCCCGCGCGCGGGCGTCGTTCGCTGCAGGAAGGGAAATATGGCGCTGACCCTGGTGCGGGAACACCCGGTGTTCCTGAAGCTGCAGGTCGGCAGGACCGAGCTCACGCTGCGGGCCGGTTCCTGTTTTTACGCCTGCGGTCAGCTGATCAGCCCTCAGATTGAGGAGATCAAGGGGGGCTACCGTCTGCGCTGCCAAAACGAGTGGGGATATGTGCGGCCGTTGGGAAAACAGGCCGGGACCGCCGTCTGGGCTGACATCCCGCATGAAAAACGCGGCCATGTCAATATGCTTACACTGGAATGGATCCTGGATGTGCTGATCTTTGACAGCAAAGTCGAGCTTCACCTGCAGATCAGCGGCTGTGAGAACCTGCCCTGGAAACTGGAGGGGATCCTCACCCCCGGCGGCATGATCCGCGCAGACGGCGATGCGATTCCCGCCAGCGCCGGCAACTATATGATCACAGCGGATGGTTTTGAGTACCTTTCTGTTTCAGGCTCCCTGCGCTGGGAAGGCGGCCTGGCGGAGCATCTGTATGGACCGGCCATGCGCAACACCCCGCCGCAGGAACCCAGGGCGTTCACTGTGTACAATACAGGGTTTGCGCCTTCCGCGCACACCGTGATCCTGTCATGGAAGGAATCGGAAGGCTNNGTCGCGCTCTTCGCGCTCCACCAGCTGTCCAAAAATCCGCGGCATCAGGCGCTGACGGACTATCTGCCGGACTGGTTTGACGGATGGCTGGCCAAGGGCCTGCCGGGCAAGAATGTCAACTCGATGTGCCCGATGCTGACGCTGTCCTTCCTTTATGAAAAAACAGGAAAGAAGGAGTACCTCGCCGCCTGCCTTGAATGGCTGGATTACGCGATGAATGGGTTGCCGCGCACAATGGAGGGCGGCTTTCAGCACATCACCATCGACAGCGAGAACACCGCCCAGCTATGGGACGACACGCTGTACATGACGGTGCTGTTCGTCGCGCGCATGGGGCAGCTTCTCAGGCGTGATGACTGCGTGCAGGAGTCCGTGCGGCAGTTCCTCGTTCACATCAAATATCTTCAGGATCCTGTGACGGGGCTGTTCTTCCACGGATGGACATTTGAAGGGAAGCACCATTACTCAGGCGCGTTTTGGGGGCGCGGGAACGCATGGTATACAGCCGGGCTGGTTGATTACCTGGAGCTTGCCGTGATCCCTGAAGGCGTCAGGATGTTCCTGGTTTCCACGCTGGAGCGGCAGATTCAGGCGCTTGCCCAGCTGCAGGCGCCAAACGGAATGTTTCACACCCTGCTGGATGATCCGGCAAGCTATCAGGAATCCTCCGCGACGGCGGGGTTTGCTTACGGCATCCTCAAGGCTGTCCGTTTAGGGCTCATCGGCAGCCAATACCGCCTCATAGGTGAAATAGCGCTCAAAGCCGTCTCGCAGCGCGTCACGTCAGCCGGGGAGGTCTCCGAGGTTTCAGCGGGCACCTGTCTTCGCTTGACCAAGGAATACTACCGCGCCATTCCGATCCGGCCCTGTCCCTACGGCCAGTCCATGGCGCTGCTCGCTTTTGCTGAAGCAATGAAAATGAGTCAGGCGGAGAGCAAGGCATAGCCAAGCGCTTTCTCAGACCAGTAAAAAAATGGACGGAGGAACCCGCATGAACCATTTCTCTCCTGGCAATCCGCTTTCGGGCCTGAGCATGGCACGGGATGCCCGCTCCTTCGCTGTATCCCCGGAAAACCCAACAGGCGCAAAGGGAATGGGCGGGATGGTGGACCTCGGCGAGGGGATCGCGAGCCACGCTGCCCGCGACCTTGGACAGGGATGGAAGGTCAATCCCTATGTGCGGATCCCGCCGAAGGAAACCGTCACGCTCATGGATGTCAGCGGCGCGGGCAGCATCGGCCAGATCTGGCTGACCTGCAGCCGCCCCTGGCGCAGCGGCATCCTCCGCTTTTATTGGGACGGCAGCGAAACCCCGGCTGTTGAGTGCCCCGTGGGTGACTTTTTCGCCTGCGGGTGGGATGAGTACGCACCCGTCCGCTCACTGCCCGTCTGCGTCAACCCCAACAACGGCTTCAACTGCTACTGGATGATGCCGTTCCGCAACAGCGCTCGGGTCACCTTTGAGAACCGCAGCGAGGAACGGTGCATCCTGTATTTCCAAATCAACTACTCCCTCCACGAGGTGCCCTCCGAGGCGCTGTATTTCTGCGCCCAGTTCAGGCGTGTCAACCCCCTGCCCTACAAGGAGGTGTACACGATCCTGGATGGAATTGAAGGACGAGGGCATTTCGCCGGGACCTACATGGCCTGGGGCGCGAACAACTCCGGCTGGTGGGGGGAGGGCGAAGTCAAGTTTTATATCGACGGGGACAGGGAGTTCCCCACGATCTGCGGCACAGGCACCGAGGATTATTTCGGCGGCGCATACAATTTTGAGAACCCCAAGACAAAACAGTATGAGGAGTTCACAACGCCGTACTCGGGGCTCTGTCAGGTCCTCCGGCCTGACGGGGCATACCGCTCGCAGACACGCTTTGGCATGTACCGCTTCCATCTGACCGATCCGGTTTGTTTTTCCCGGGATCTGAGGGTGACCATCCAGGCGCTGGGATGGCGCAGCGGCGGGCGGTACCTGCCCGGACAGGATGACATCGCCTCTGTCGCCTTCTGGTATCAGGATACACCCTCGCCCGCCATGCCGAAGCTTTCCGG
>DIWD01000003.1 GCA_002428405.1 bacterium UBA6115 | reverse complement strand
GGTGCCGGCAGCGTCCTTTATCGCCATCCTCACCTCTTTAGGTCTTGCGGTCGGCCTTGCGCTGCAGGGCAGCCTGAGCAATTTCGCGGGCGGTCTGATGATCCTCTTTTTCCACCATTTCCGGATCAATGACTATATTAAAACAGAAAGCGCCGAAGGGGTTGTCCAGAACATCTCCATCATGTACACAACGCTGAAAACCCTTGACGGAAAAAAAGTGGTCATCCCCAATGCCATGCTCTCAAACGGCGTTGTCACGGACTTCAGCTGGTATGATTCCCGCCGGATCGACTTGAGCATCGTGACGGATTTCAGCGAAGACCCGGAGAAAGTACGCAAAGCGCTTGAGGACGCCGCCAAAGTCAGCCGGAATGTGCTTGCGGAACCAGCCCCCACCGCTTCATTGGACAAAATACAGGAAGGCACACTGGTATTTACCCTGCGATGCTGGTCAAAGACGCCCCAATGGTGGGACGCAAGCCTGGAGCTTAACGGGAACGTTAAAAGCCAGCTGGAACAGGCGCAAATCACCCTGCGCGCGCCGATGAGGGACATCAGACAGGTCAGTCCGGCGTCTGTGCATGAATAAAACCAGCCCCGCGTCCGCAAGGCTGGTCCTTTGTGTCAGGGTCTGATTATTTTGCTATTTCGCCGTATACTTCGCCTGAAGCGAACGCGGCATTGGACTCATCCGTATCAATGTGCATCGCCAGCGCGAAGGTGGGGTGGACACGGACAACGGTATCCCCGAAAATCACTGAACGGCCCTGGGTATGAATCCTGACCGACACGATGTCCTTGTCCCTGACGCCCATTTCAGCCGCCTGTTCCGGCGTCATGTGGATGTGGCGCTTGGCAATGATCACGCCTTCCTTTAGCTCGATCTCACCAGCAGGGCCGGTTATCCTGCAGCCGGCGGAACCTGCGGTATCCCCGCTTTCACGAACAGGCGGCGTCAGCCCAATCTGCCGGGCGTCGGTCATGGACAATTCAACCTGGGTGCTTTTGCGCACAGGCCCCAGGATTGTCACGCCCAGCTGTCCGCGCGGACCGATGACGGTAACCTTTTCATTGCTGGCATATTGCCCCGGCTGCGACAGGTCTTTCTTTTTAGTCAGTTGGCAACCCGCTCCAAACAGCGTTTCCAGGTCCGACTGGGACACGTGCGCATGGCGCGCGGAGGTCTCCACTAAGAATTTCATCCTTAATTCCTCGCTTTCCTCATGTAATTATAGATGAAGACAGGCCCGGATTCAAGGTCTGCTTTCCAGTTCAAGCAGCGCTTTCTTTCGATGCAGTCCCCCGCCGTAGCCTGTCAGCGAGCCTGAAGCGCCAATGACCCGGTGGCAGGGCACGATGATGGAAACGGGGTTGCGGTGAATCGCGCCGCCTGCCGCGCGCGCCGCCCTGGGCCATCCCGCATCCAGGGCAATCCGGCCATATGTCGCGGTCTTCCCATAGGGAATTGCCATCAGCCGCGCCCAGACTGCCTTTTGGAACGGGGTTCCGCGCAGGTTCAGCGGGATATCAAAGCGTGACAGCTCCCCCCTGAAATAGGCCCCTATCTGGCGTTCAGTTTCCAAAAGCAATAGGGTCGTATCATGAGCAGCGACAAAATCCCCTCCATCGACAAAATCCAGGCCAGTCAGCCTGGCGTTCTCTTCATTGGCCAGCATCAGGCCCAGGGGTGTGTCAAAAAGCCTGCCTGACATGTTCTATTCCCCCTTCTTTACTTGATTTTACTGTAATCCCTCAGGAGCAGTGTGTCAAGAAAACGTCCTTGGATCAGATCCCCGTGAGGCCTGTCATATATACCCGTTTCAGCGTCAGATGTATTTTTGAAAAATACTGGACAAAACGATTGGGATGTGATAGTCTGTCTGTGGACCAAGCCCAGGGATTATGGTGTTCCTCCCGCTATTGTTCATCAGGTAACTGATGCGTCGGCCACGGAAACACATCTCGCATCGGTTTGGACAATTAGAAGGAGGGACATGTTATCATGTACACCGACAAAACCCTGACCTGCCGCGAGTGCGGCGCCGAATTCCCCTTCACCACTTCCGAACAGGCATTCTATGCCGAAAAGGGCTTCCAGAACGAGCCCGGGCGCTGCCCCAACTGCCGTGCCAACCGCCGTACCCAAGGCCGCGGCGAGCGCCAGATGTTCTCCGTGATCTGCGACGATTGCGGCGCCACCACCCAAGTGCCTTTCCAGCCCCGCGGTGACCGTCCGGTCTACTGCCATGACTGCTACGGCAAGCACAACCAGACCCGTTACTGAGTAACACGAACCGCCGTTACTGGCGGTTTTCCATTGAAAGCGCCTACGGGCGCTTTTTTGATTATTTCAGATCGTTTTGGGCCGATACAGGTTCTTTTCGATGATGTATCCGAAGACTCGGGAAGGCAC
Organism: bacterium UBA6115; assembly: GCA_002428405.1. Next base: position 6,468 of record DIWD01000003.1, on the reverse strand, counting down.
AAGGGAACGGATATCCTCTCCCTTTCCGACAGCCTGGCGGACCTGGCTGGAAGAAATATCCGGCCCGGCCTGTGAAAGCAGGAAACTGCAGAGGCCAAACTCAGCGAACAGTCTTCGCTGCTCCTGCCTGACATCCTCCAAAAATCTCCCCGGCCGCAGTACCACCAGCATTTTGCATAGCTGCGCCACCTGCTGTGCGGTCTTCCAGGTGGGAAACTGGTAAAGGGTGTCAGATCCGATGATGTAAAACAGTTCGCTGGCCGGATTCTCCCGCTTCAGTTCCAGCAGGGTATCCACAGTATAGGTGCGTCCCGGGCGGTTCAGTTCCATATCTGAAACGGAAAAAGCAGGTTCCCCATCTATCGCCAGGCGGAGCATCATCAGGCGGTCTGGACCGGAGGCATAGGGTGTCTTGTGTGGCGGATCTCCATCGGGCAGGAACAGGACATGGTCAAGCCCGGCTTCCTGTATCGCGGATCGGGCAATCTGCATGTGTCCGATGTGAACAGGGTCAAAGGTACCGCCCATGATGCCAAGACGCATATCCTGCCCTCCGATTCTTATGCTTCCAGTATACAGGAATAACTCCTGCTGTGTCATCCATCCGCGGTGTATCTGTGCCTTGAAAAGGGTTGCGGCATGATTTATAGTGAAAAGCAAATAGGGCAGGCCGGCACAGCAGCGGCATGGGCTGGCGGAAAGCGGGATGAGTTGTCGGGAAACTGGCTGGCCATGGCCTGTGCGCCTGCCTTCGGGGCGCCGGGGGATATCTCAAGCAACAGGGATGCGATCCTGCTTCGCGTCAAAGAAGCAAGTCAGGTCCGCTCACGTCTGCTTCTCCTGCCGGAATTATGCCTGTCCGGCGGAACCTGCGGGGAGATGTTCCGTCATGCGGCGATTCTGGACGCCTGTGAGGAAGCGGCAAGGGACATCGCCAAAGCCTGCGGCGGAATGCTCTGCGTCTTCGGCCTTCCGGTCAGATCCGGGAATCATGTGATGAACGCCGCCGCCATTGTCATGGACGGAAATATCAGCGGCTTTGTGATCAAGCAGACCCTCTCACCTCTGGAACGGCTATATTTTTCAACTGATTTTCCGCCCCTTGTCCGCTGGCGGGACAGGGATATTCCCTGCGGAATGATTCAAACCATTCCGGTCCCTGATACAGGGAATGCCGACGCGGTCATCTGTTTTTATGACGACCTTCCGCTGCTGGCGGGCATAACGCTGCCAATGGGCCGTTCAATCATCGTATTGTCCCCGGCGCTGCACCCTTACCTGGCAGGAAGGCGGGGCACACTGCTGTCTGAAATCGCCGCGCTGACAGCAAATGGCCAGGCATTCGCCTATGCCTCAGGCGGTGCGAATGAATCCACTACCGACCAGATCTATGCGGGTGTGGCGGTGATCGCCCGGCAGGGCGAAGCTCTTGACGCCAGCCAGCCGTTTTCAACGCAAGCCGCGTCCGCTCATTTCCCGGCGGAGGGCTTTCCCTCCTCCAGTGACCGGCTGTCTTGTCTTAAGCATGCCGCAAAGAAAATGGATCCAGCCATGCCCTATGCGCCGCCTGCCGGGGAAATGCGGGCAGCCTGGTGCAGGGAATGCGTGGAAATCGCGGCAAGAGGCCTGGCCCTGCGCATGGCGCGCATTCAATCCGGGGCTGCGGTGCTGGGCGTATCCGGCGGGCTGGATTCCGCGCTTGCGCTGATCATTACCAGGCGCGCGTTTGATATTCTCAACCTCGACACCTCTAAAATCCATGCCTATTCCCTCCCCGCGCTGGGCAGTTCGGTTCAGACCGGGCGTAACGCAATCCGCTTAATTGAAGCGTTGGGGCTTTCCCCCCATCTGATCGACCTGAAGGAGAGCGTGCTGCGCCATTTCGCCGATATCGGCCACAGTGCACAGGATTACAGCACTGTCTATGAAAACGCGCAGGCGCGCGAACGGACCCAGGTACTGATGGATCTGGCCAACCGCTATGGCGGGCTGATGGTGGGCAGCGGCGACCTGAGCGAAATCGCGCTGGGCTTTGCCACCTTCGGCGGCGACCACCTGAGCATGTACGGCGTCAACGCCGGGCTGTACAAGACTGCCATCCGGCTGATCATCAGGCAAACTGCCCTGGACGCGGGCATAGGCGGCCTGAGGGATACGCTGACGGATATCCTGGACACCCCCATCAGCCCGGAACTGCTGCCGGGCAAAGACGGCAATATCAGCCAGCAGACTGAAAACATCCTTGGCCCTTATCCGCTCAACGATTTTTTCCTGCACCACTTCCTTACTGCGCAGGCCAGCCCTGAAACCCTGATGCAAAAAGCGGCGGAGGTTTTTGGCGGCGAGTATGGACGGGAAGAAATAAAAATTCGTCTGCGCGCATTCTTTACGCGTTTCTTCAGCAGCCAGTTCAAGCGCGGCTGCATGCCTGACGGCCCCCAGGTGCTTGAGGTATCGCTCTCGCCGCGCGGGTTTTTCCTGCTGCCCTCTGACGCAAGCGCGGATACCTGGCTCAAAAGGATTGACAGGCTTTAGGCCCCCGAAGAAAGGGATGATTTGATGGACAATCTGACCATGATGACAGACCTGTACCAACTGACCATGCTCTATGGCTACCACAAAAACAGGATGGACGGCCGCCGCGCGGTGTTTACCATGTTTTTCCGCCAGGCGCCGGGGCTCAGTTACGCCGTGATGGCGGGGAACGAACAGCTCAGGGACTATATCCTTTCCCTGCGCTTCACGCAGGAGGACATCGCTTACCTTGACAGCCTGAAGCTGTTTGACAGCGGTTTTTTAGACTACCTGCAGGATTTCCGTTTCACGGGAAGCATTGACATCGTCCGGGAGGGCAGTTTCGTTTTCCCTCAAGAGCCCATCGTGCGCGTGGACGCGCCGCTCGCTCAGGCCCAGCTGGTTGAGACCGCGCTGCTCAACCTCATCGGCCATCAGACCCTGATTGCCACCAAGGCCAACCGCGTCGCAAGGGCGGCGCAGGGGGACCGGGTCATGGAGTTTGGTCTGAGGCGCGCGCAAGGGCCGGACGCCGGGGTGCTGGGCGCGCGCGCCGCGGCCATCGGCGGCTGCACCTCCACCAGCAATGTGCTGGCCGGCCGGATCTTTGGCATCCCAGTGAGCGGGACTCACGCGCACAGCTGGGTCATGAGCTTCTCCAGCGAACTGGAAGCCTTCCGGGCTTATGCGGCCTGCTTCCCGGACAGCTGCCTGCTCCTGGTGGACACCTATGACACGCTGGCCTTGGGCGTCCCCAACGCGATCACCGTGTTCCGGGAATTGCGCGCACAGGGTCACCATCCCCTGGGCATCCGGCTGGATTCCGGCGACCTGGCTTACCTGAGCATCAAGGCCAGGAAAATGCTGGATGATGCGGGATTTGAGAAGGCCGTTATCTGCGCAAGCAACGACCTGGACGAGTATTTGATCCGAGACCTGAAACTGCAGGGCGCGCGCATCAGCCTGTGGGGCGTGGGCACAAAGCTGATCACCAGCGCTGACCGCTCGGCCTTTGGCGGCGTGTATAAAATGTGCGCGCTGGAGGAGGACGGGATGCTGAAACCCAAAATCAAGCTGTCCGACAACCCGGACAAGGTCACGCTGCCCGGGCGTCAGGTACTCTACCGGATTTATACTCCCGACGGGATGGCGGCGGCAGATCTCATCACGTTGGATGACGAGAAGAACGCATTCACAAAGCCTCTGACGATTTTTGACCCCAAGGACACATGGAAGCGGATGACACTGGCGGACTATTCAACCAGAAAGATGCTGGAGCCGCTGATCAAACATGGCGCTCCAGCCGGTGAACTTCCATCCCTGAGGGATATCCAGGTTTTCAGGCAAGAGGAGGAGCGAAGCATCTGGGAGCAGCACCTGCGCCTGGTCAATCCAAGCGCCTTCAAGGTTGACCTGTCGGATAAGCTCTGGGAACTGCGCAGCAGTCTGCTTCATGAAAACAGGCGGGACGCGTAAGCAGATTGGCGGTGGCCCGGCTAGGCGTCATTGTAATAAAAACCATCCGGCATGTAATGACTGGATGGTTTTCTATAATTCAGAAGGCATGCTCTGCGGCTTCACCATTGGTTGACCGCTCTGCCGCGGCCTTAAAAATCAGGCGGCACTGACTGCTTGAGGTGCTCATTCATGTTGTTGGTCTGTGACCTTTTTACATTCAGGTCGTCATCAGGGGCGGTCGGCGTCGCGGAGGACAGCGGATCCTTCCCCTTGGACTCCTGCTGCCGGCCATTCTGTCCCGGGTGCTGTATATCCAGGTCATATTCAGACTCTGTGACGCCCGGTTTGCCGATATGGTCATCCTCCCCGGCTGTTTCATGGGCAGCCTTTTCTGCAGCCTTGGCTTTGATGTCGTCCAGTTCGCTGACCATGGCATCAACAGCAGCCCGCTCATCTGCGTTGAGGGCGTGAATCTTATATGCCAGATCGGTCAGGCTCGCTTTCCTGACGTTTTCCCTGCCTTGCTCCCCCGCTTCCATCACAGCGTCAACAGCTTTCTTCACCACCTTGCTGCCGGCCTGTACAGCGGTGTCAACAGCATCCTCCCCTTTTCGGGCCAGGTCCTGCGCCAGTTCGCTTTCAGCGAAGCCGATGATCGCGTCCCTGGATTTTTCAACACTGCCGATGATCGCGCCGATGCCCACCATCACAATTCTTTTGAGTTTCTCATCAAGGTTCTCCAATTCAATCACCTCCATATAGAGGAATTATACCCGCAGCGCGTAAAATGCAAAAAGTGTGTGGATTATCAGCAAAAGGCAAATAACGGGTATATTATCGGCATGCCAATCAGGCAACTATGTAAAAATGGAGGGCAGTATGTTAGTCAATCTTCTTCTTTGGGTGGTATTCGGCGCTTTGGCGGGCTGGATAGCCAGCAAACTGATGGGCAGCGACACCGGCCTGCTCACCAGCATTATCCTGGGCATCATCGGAAGTGTCGTCGGCGGTTTCGTAGCGGGCCTGCTGGGCATCAACTACAATGAGGGGTTCAGCCTCGTCTCCCTGCTCATCGCGGTGGCCGGCGCGTGCATCGTGATCTTCCTGGTCCGGCTCATCAGGAGATAACCGGCACCCAGACAAAAAAGCGGGCATTTGCCTGCTTTTTATTCGCTTCGGATCAGTATATCATAGATCATCAGGCTGGCGGCAACGGCGGCATTGAGCGATTCTGCCCCGCCGGGGATGGGCAGTTTCAAACGGTAATCAGCGCGTTTCAACAGCCCCTCATCCAGCCCGGCGCCTTCGTTGCCCATCATCAGGCAGACCTTGGCCCCAAACAGCGGATGCTCATAATAAGGCGCGCCGCTTAAGTCTCCGGCGACAAAAATGTAGCCAGTCAGCAGTTCCAGCGCTTCGGCAAGACTGCTGAAAGAGTAGACCGGCACCCGGAACACAGCGCCCATGGAAGCCCTGAGAGCCTTTGGGGAAAAGGGGTCAGCACAGCCCGCATCAATCACCAGCCCGTCAAAGGCCGCGGCGTCCATGGTGCGTAGGATGGCCCCCACATTTCCCGGATCCTGCACCCGGTTGAGCGCGACCAGGCGCGGCCCGGCCATTCCAATCAGAGACGGTTCAGGCATCCGGCAGACAGCCAGGATGCCCTGAGGCGTCCTGGTGTCGCAGAGAAAGGATAGCACCTGGGAACTGACAGGAACCACCGGCAGGCCCTCAGGCATGGCCATCCGGTATCTGTCCTGGCGTTCCTTGAGAATCAAAAGACATTCCGCAGCGCCTGCCCGAACAGCCTCATTGGCCAGGTGCTCCCCCTCCGCCAGAAAAAGCCCGTGGGCGCGCCGCCCGTCTGGGGTCAGCAACTGACGCCAGGCTTTGACCCGGGGGTTGGCGGTGCTGGTGATTTCGCTCACTGTTCAGTTTTCTCCGCCAATTCTTCTTCCCCCATCCCGCAAAAGCGCAGCCAGGGCATCGCCCAGGCTTCGATCGCGCCTTTGAGCGCCTCCTCCTGGCCGCCTTTAAGAAATGAGGAGGCGAGGCTGATATGTTTTACAATGCTTTGGCGGATGACAAGAGGAAGCAAGAAGCCCTTTTCGCTTATCTTTCCAGAGAAAGCCTCCAATTGAAGCCTTGTTTGGAAAGCGGTCTGCTGTGCAGAGGCAGCAATGTGCCGATATAGCCGGTCAGTATTCAGGACATGCCGCTCCCCGGCAGGGCCGGGCCAGCCGGTTCCGCTGGATAGATGAAACACAGGCCAGGGCAGCGACATGAAATTATGCTCCTGCTCCTCAGGGATCCGCTGCCCCTGCGAATAAATCAGGCGGGCAGGCGGCCCCTGTTCTTTATCCCCGCTGCTTTGCAGCCCTGTTTCATCAAGCGCGAACAACGAAGACAAGAGGGTAACAGCCAGCCGCGCGTCTGCCAGGCATTCCCCGCTCAGCTGCAGTTTCGGCGCAAGGAGGTACAGCAGGAGCAGCTGCG
>DIWD01000048.1 GCA_002428405.1 bacterium UBA6115 | reverse complement strand
CCCGTGTTTCCGGCTGAATACAAACAGTTTTTCGTGGGCACGACGCCGGAGTTCATCGGGGTGTGGGAAGTAGCGGGCATGAAGATCTACCTGACCTGCCTCCTGCTGGGCATTCTGATCGCGGCGGTTTTCTGCCTCACGCAGGTGCTTTCCAACCAAAGCAAAAAGCGCAAGGGGTATGAGCACGCGACCCCGGGAGCCTTGATTGTCCGCATGGTCATCATCTCCGCGATCGTCATCTGGTTTTTCACGCTGCTGGCGCGTTACAGGGGCATCCCCTCGGTGCTGATCGTTCTGGGCGTCATCGCTGCCGCGTATACCTTCATCACCAATAAAACGGTACTCGGCCGCCACATCTATGCGATGGGCGGCAATCCCAAGGCGGCGCGCCTGTCCGGCGTGAATACCGAACGGCTCATGTTTTTCAGCTATGTCAACATGGGCTTCCTTGCGGGGATCGCCGGGATGGTGTTCGCGGCGCGCCTGGACAGCGCCACCCCGATGGCCGGGGACGGGTTTGAGCTGGATGCCATCGGCGCGTGCTACATCGGCGGGGCCTCCGCCTATGGCGGCGTCGGCACCGTGAGCGGCTCCCTCATCGGCGCGCTGATCATGGGTGTGCTCAACAACGGGATGAACATCATCGGCATGGACTCCAACGTGCAGAAGCTGGTCAAGGGCCTGGTGCTGCTGGCCGCCGTCGCGTTTGACGTTGTGTCCCAGGGACATGTGGCGCTGCCCTCCTTCCTGCGCTTTGGCAAAGGGAAGCCTGAGAAAATCACGGCACGTTAGACTGCCGGGCAATTCTGTAAAACGCCGTGCATATCAATCTGCCCGGCGCTTTTCATATGGCCGTTTCTTTCTTTCTTTCTGCTTCTCAAAGCCTGCGCTTCTGTTTTTCTTAGCGGGGAGAGAAGTTTTCAGCCGAATTGAATAAAGAATCAGTTTTTTATGGCTTGATTGTCCTGTTCTGAAACTCGGGATAGATTGTTGAATGATCGGGCATGCGGTGCTATAATCAACCGCAGAATTAAAGCGACATGCGGTCAGGCTGGCCTCTTGCCAGGCATGATAAATGCGCCTGTGCAGGAAGGGGAGCGCGGCCGCGAAACCCAATGAAGAAAGAGGTTCCGTATGAAAAAAAACACGTTCGCGCTCCTGTTCGGCAACAGGGGGTTCATGCCGGGGGAACTGATCCTCACCGCACGGGAGGAAATGGTCAGGGCCGTGAAGGACGCGGGATATGACTGCATCCTGATGGACGAGGGGGCGACCCGTTTTGGCGCGGTGGAAACCCGGGAAGAGGGAAGCCTCTACGCGAATTGGCTCAGGGAGCATGAGGGCGGGTATGACGGCGTCATCTTTTGCATGCCGATCTTTGTGGATGAAAACGGCGCGATGAACGCGCTGCGGGACGCGGGGGTCCCCATCCTGCTGCAAGCCTATCCGGATGAAATCGGGAAGATGGGTTTCAAGTACCGCCGGGACGCCTACTGCGGGAAATTCTCTGTGACCGACGTATTCTGCCAGTGTAAAATCCCCTTCACCGTCTTCAAGCCCCATGTGGTGCACCCGCTGACCCCGCAGTTTAGGCAGAACCTGGACGACTTCGCCGCGGTCTGCCGGGTGGTGAAAGGCATGAGGCGATTCAACCTCGGGTGCGTCGGCGCGCGCACCACGGCGTTCAAGACGGTCCGCTTTGACGAGATCGCCCTGCAGAAGCATGGCATCAATGTGGAGTCCTTTGACCTGAGCGAGCTGATCATGAAGGTGAAGGGGATGGCGGATGACGCGGAGGGTGTGGGTGAAAAGCTCAAACGGCTGGAGGCCTTTGCCGATTTTTCCGGCGTACCAAGGGAGAACGCGCTGACCATCGCCAAGGTCGGAGTCGTGCTGGACGAATATATCCGCGACTATCACCTGGACGCGCTGGCCCTGCGCTGCTGGAACGAGATGGAAACCTACCTGCGGGTCTGCCCCTGCGCGCTGCTTGGCGAACTGAACCAGCGCGGCATCGCCGCCTCCTGTGAGATCGATGTATGTTCCGCCATCACGATGCGGGCGATGTACCTGGCCAGCGGCGACCCGGCCGCGGTGCTGGACTGGAACAACAACTACGGGGAGGACGGGGACAAGGTCGTCCTCTTCCACTGCGGCCCGGTCGCGCAAAGCCTGATGAAGGGGAAAGGGCATGTGACCGAGCACAAGATGTTCGCCAAGAATGACCCCGGTTCCGGCTGGGGCACCAATGAAGGGCGCATGGACAGCTTTCCGATGACATTTTCCAACTGCAAGACAGAGGACGGCAAGCTGACGGTTTATGTATCAGAGGGGGAGATGACAGACGACCCGGTTGAGGACGGATACTTCGGCTGCGCCGGGGTAGCCCGGATCACGGGCCTTCAGGATAAACTGATCCGCCTGGCCCGAGGCGGCTTCAAGCACCATACCACCGTTGGAAAAGGGCATATGAAGGCTGTGCTGGAGGAAGCGTTTACGACCTATCTGGGCTATGATCTCGTCCGGATCGAATCCTGAGAGAGGAAAAGAGGATGAGGAAACCGCGTTGATCAGTTTGGGTGTGGACATCGGCGGCACTGGCGCGAAATGTGCCGCCTTCCATGAGGACGGCCGCCAGGCGGCTGTCAGCTATATTGAGTATCCCAATCCGGCCGGGAAGATCAGCCTGGATCCCCTGATCCTCTCGGAAACGGTGCTTGAGGTCATTGCCCGATGCGCCGCCGCGGTTCCGGACAGGAGACAGGTGGCGGCCATCACGGTCTCCTCCTTTGGCGAATCCTTTGTCGCCCTGGACGGTCAGGGGAACCCCCTTTCGGACATCATCATGTACTATGCGGACACCCGGAACCGGGAGTTCTGCGATTTGATCAGCCGCGTGGGGGAGGAATCCTTCATGCGCATCACGCGCACGAAGCCGGATTCCTTCTACTCCCTGTCCAAGATGCTCCATACCAGGGGTATTGTAAAAAAACCGGTATGGAAATACCTGCTCATTTCAAGCTATATCTGCTGGCGCCTCTGCGGCGAGACCGTCATCGACGTGTCCCTGGCCTGCCGCACGCTGCTGTTTGACGTCAACCGCTGCGCCTGGTCAGATGAGCTGCTGGCCGCAGGCGGTTTCCGGAAAGACCAGCTGCCGGAGGTGCTCCCCGCGGGAAGCACTGCCGGGAAGCTCAGGAAGGATATTGCCGGCAGGCTGGGGCTGCCCGAGGGGACACGGGTGGTCATCGGCGCGCACGACCAGGTGGTCAATGCGCTGGCCTGCGGCGTGGCCGAACCGGGTGACGCGGCGGATGTCTCGGGGACCACGGAGAGCATCGCCCCCTTGTTCCTGGAGATTCCTGAAGGATTTGACTTTCAGCGCTGCAACTACGCCTGCGTGCCCTATCTGGATCACCGCGGCTATGTGACCTATGCCTATAATATATCCGGCGGCGCTGTTGTCCGCTGGTTCAGGGACAGCTTTGCCGCGCACCTTGGGCAGCAGGCTGAGAAAGACGGGGTTGGTATTTACGACCTGCTCAACCGGGCGGCGCCTGGGGAACCGGGTGAGCTGATGGTGCTGCCTTATCTGCAGGGCATGGGCGGAACGCCGGTGATGATGCCTTGTGCCCGGGGCATGATCTACGGGCTTTCCATGGATACCGGGCTTGCGGACATTTACCGGGCGATCCTGGAAGGGCTGACCTTTGAAATGGCCTGCAACCTGCAGAGCCTTGCAGGCTTTGGCATCCGTCCCGTCCGCCTGTTCGCCTGCGGGGGAGGCGCGAGATCTGCTCTGTGGCTATCCATCAAGGCCGATGTCTGGAACCGGGAAATCATCCCTGTCCTGACAGAGGAGACAGGCGCGCTGGGCAGCGCGATCCTTGGCTTTGCCGCGGTATCAGGCGAGAAGGACATCTGTGCGCTGGCAAAACGCTTTGTCCGCCATGGAGAGCCGATCATGCCAGATCCTCGCCGTGCGGGGATCTATGCTGAAAAATTGTCACAATACAGGCGATTGCGCGGCTTTGTCATGCAGGAAACATCTCAGAAAGAAAGGGAAGCACATGAAAACAGCTGAAACAGTGCGCCGTGCGTTTGAAAAGGGTCTGGTGGTCCCGGCTTTCAATATCCCCCATCTGCCCATGCTTGAGCCGGTCGCCCAGGCGGTGGCGGACGAAAACACAGTGGCCATGATCCAGGTAGCCCGGCTTGAATGGGAGAAGTTTGGCGCCCAAAGCCTGGAGCGGATCGCGCAGGAGTATGCGAAGTTTGAGAAACCGGGGCACACCCTGCTCCACCTGGACCATGTGCCTGTCGTTGATGAGGATCAGCTGGAGGTGGACTATCTGTCCATCCTGCGGCGGGCTGTGGCGGCAGGCTACCAGTCGCTGATGGTGGATGGCTCCAGGCTCTCCCTTCAGGAAAATATCAGGGCAACGGCGGAGGCGGCGGCGCTTGCGCACGCGGCCGGCCTGCCCATTGAGGCGGAGCTGGGGGCCGTGATGGGGCACGAGACCAGCCAGCAGGCGATCCCCTATGAGGAAATTTTCCGCAACAAGACAGGATTTACCGATGTGGAGGAAGCGCGGCGCTTTGTGCATGAAACCGGGTGCGACTGGCTGAGCGTCGCGGTGGGCAGCGTGCACGGGGCAATCGCCCAGGGGATGCTGGACAGGAAGAAACCCGACGCGAGGCTGGACATCGGGCACATCAGGGCCCTGTGCCTGGCGGTGAATATCCCATTGGTACTGCACGGCGGTTCCGGCATCCAGCAGGAGTACATCACACGGGGCATCGCCGAGGGCATCGCGAAGATCAATGTCGGAACGGAAATCAGGCAGCCCTATGAACGCGTCATCGCCCAGGACGGCGGCGTGCAGCGCGCGCAGGAGGCTGTTTACCAGCGCACGCGTGAGCTCATCCGGGACTTTTTAGGGATGAGGGACAGCGCAGGGCTTCTTCTGCCCGGTGCGGGATGATCGAAGGGGCGGTATTGACAAAAAAGGTGCAATAGTGCTAGAATCTTACATGTTTGCAGCAGCATCATTTTTTTATGAATCATACGGCCGGTTC
>DIWD01000017.1 GCA_002428405.1 bacterium UBA6115 | reverse complement strand
ACCCCGATGGTCAGCGCGCCCAGCGCGACGCCCAGTATCCTGCCATAGCCGCCTGTTACGGCGACCCCGCCGATGACGCAGGAAGCGATGACATACATTTCATACCCCATCGCCATGTCCTGGGTGACCTTGTTGTCATGCGAGGCATACAGCATACCGGCCAGCCCCGCCAGCGCGCCCATGATGATGTGCGCGGTGAGGATGGTGGTTTTGGGGTTGATGCCGCTCATCTCGGCGGCCTCCCGGTTGGATCCCACCGCGTACAGGTAGCGTCCGCGGCGCGTGTAGGTGATGAACAGGAAGAGGATCAGGAAGGCGGCAAGCATGATCCATACCTTGCTGTTCAGCCCCAGGAAGGATTCCCTTGTGAACTGGAGGAAAGCCTCGCTCATGTCCTTGCGGTAGACAGCCTGCCCGCCGGAAACCAGGTGGCTCAGGCCGTAGATGATGTACTGCATGCCCAGCGTGGCGACAATGGACAGTACCTTGCCGTAGGCGATGAGCAGGCCGCTCACCGCACCGCAGGCCGCGCCCACGCTGCAGCTGATCGCCAGCAGGAGAATGAGCGGCGTGCTTCCCCTTGTGATGAGGGTGGAAGCGACGCCGTCGATGACCTGCTGGGTCTCAACCTGGAAGAGGTTGCTTTTCATGACGATGCCGGCAGTCATGGCGGAGAGTGCCATGACCGCGGAGATGGAAATATCGATGGAGCCGACCAGCAGCACGCACATCATTCCCATGGCCAGGATGATCATGATGGAGGTGTCCCCCAGGATGAACACCAGATTGCCCGGATTGGCGAAGGCGGGGTTGCGCAGGCCCACCAGCAGCACCAGCACCGCCAGCACCAGGATAAGGCCGGCCTCCCTCTGACGCAGCAGCCGGGCCAGGCCCCTTTTAATGCCTGTCTTTTCCCTCATGCTTCAGCCTCCTCCTGTTTGCCCAGCGGCATGCCCGCCAGCAGGATGCCCTCAGGGGTGTAGTCCGCCTTGTCAATGATGGCGGACACCCGTCCCTGGCGCATCACCACCGCCCGGTCGCACATGTTGATGACCTCGGGCATCTCGCTGGACACCAGCAGGATGCCAAAACCCTTTTCCGCAAGAACGCACATGATTTGGTAAATCGCCGCCTTGCTGCCCACGTCCACGCCCTTGGTCGGTTCGTCCATGATCATGACCCGCGCGTTGGAGGCGAGGAGCTTGGACAGCACCACCTTTTGCTGGTTGCCCCCGGAGAGCGACTCCGCTTTATCCTCAGCGGAGCGCGCCTTGATGGACAGCTGCGCGATGGAGGCGTCGGCCGTCCTGCGGATGGCCGGGTTTGACAGCAGCCCCCGGGCGCGGTAGCGCTTCAGTTCCGGAAGGGTGATGTTGTCCGCGATAGACCAGGGCAGCAGCAGGCCCTGTTTCTGCCGGTCCTCCGGCAGCAGGCCGATCCCGCTCTTCAATGAGTCGTGGGGGCTGGCGAAGTGAACCCGCAGGCCGGCAAGATACACTTCACCGCTGTCCGGGCGGGTGACACCGCACAACGCCTCAATGACCTCCGTCCTGCCCGCGCCGACCAGGCCGGTGAGGCCCAGGATTTCCCCCGCGTGCAGGGTAAAGCTGACATCCCGGAAGAAGCCGGTGCGGGACAGGTTTTCTGCCCGCAGCAGTTCTTCCCCGATACTGGATGATTTTTGCGGGAAGAACTGGTCGATGCTGCGGCCGACCATGTGGTTGACCAGCATGTCAGAATTGGTGTCTTTCACATCCCAGGTTCCGATATAGCGCCCATCGCGCAAAACGGTGACCCGGTCGGCGAGGCTGAAGGTGTCCTCGAACCGGTGGGAGATAAGAATGACTGAGGTTCCTTTTTCCTTCAGGCTGCGGACGATGGCGTACAGCTCCTCGCTCTCTTTCCTGGACAGCGCCGCGGTCGGTTCATCCATGATGAGCACGCAGGCGTCCTGGGAAAGCGCTTTGGCGATTTCAACGATCTGCTGCTGGGCGACGGACAGCTCGCCCATCAGGCGGGAGGGCTTGATCTCGCTCCCCAGGCTTTTCAGCAGCGCTTCCGCCTTCTCGTTCGTCTTTTTCCAGCTGATGGTATGGGTTTTCATGTTCAGCTGTTCATTGCACATGAAGATGTTTTCCGCCACCGTCAGGTGCGGGTATGCGGCCAAATGCTGGTAGATCGCGGCGATGCCGTGGCGGCGGGCGACCAGCGGGTCGCTCATGTTGACCTCTTTTCCGTTCATCAGGATTTTCCCTGAGTCCGGCTGATGCACCCCGGTCAGCACCTTGATGAAGGTGGACTTGCCCGCGCCGTTCTCGCCGATGAGAGCGTGGATCTCCCCCCGGCGAAGGTCAAAGCGCACATCATCCAGCGCCCGGATGCCCGGGAAAATCTTGGTGACGTGGTCAATCTTGAGGATCAGGTCCTCCAAAGGCATTTCCTTTTCCTGCCCTGCTGTGTTCATCCCATCAGCTCCTTTTGAGCAGCTCGTCTTTTTCATACTGCTTGATCACGGACAGCCACTCATTATCGGC
>DIWD01000081.1:596-11276 GCA_002428405.1 bacterium UBA6115 | reverse complement strand
TCATGCGCCAGAGCAAGGTCCCGCGCCACATAGGCATCAATCGCCCTGTGCACCATGTACGCGGTTTCCGCCGCCATCATCTGCAGGTGTTCCGGCAGGGGAAGGAGCGCCCCCTCAACGGGCATCGTCAGGACCTCGGCGATGTCGCTGGCCTGGTCGGCAATGCGCTCCATGTCCGTGATCATCTTCAACGCCGCGGAAATGATCCGCAGGTCCCGCGCGACCGGCTGCTGCATCAGAATCAGGCGCAGGCACAGGGTCTCGATCTCCCGTTCCTTGCGGTCGATCTCCGCTTCCCCCTGCATGAGGACGCGGGCTGTCTCCTGATCGCGGGAAACGAGCAGGTCCCCGGCGGTCTCAATGGCCCGCTCGATCATACTGCCCATGGTGATCATTTCGGTGTTGAGCTTCTGCAGCTGCTCTTCAAACCTGGTGCGCATCAGCCAAACCTCCCGGTGATGTAATTCTCAGTGCGGGGATCCGCGGGGTAGGAAAAAAGCTTCTCTGTCTCAGCCATCTCAATCATCTCCCCTAGGAGAAAAAAGGAGGTGATGTCACTGATCCTCGCCGCCTGCTGCATGTTGTGTGTAACGATGATCACAGTATAGTCAGATTTCAATTCCAGCACAAGGTCTTCGATTTTGGAGGTGGAAATGGGGTCCAGCGCGCTGGTCGGCTCATCAAANNATGCACAGGCGCTGCTGCTGGCCGCCTGAGATGGCCATGGCGCTTTTTTTCAGGTCGTCTTTGACTTCATTCCATAGGGCGGCCTTCCTGAGGGAGTTTTCAACGATCGTGTCCAGTTTGATCTTTCCCCTGACGCCATGTGAGCGCGGGCCGTAGGCAATGTTGTCGTAGATGGTCATCGGGAAGGGATTGGGCTTCTGGAAAACCATCCCGACTCGCTTCCTGAGCAGGTTGACTTCGCTGCCCGGCGCATAGATGTCCTTGCCATCCAGCAGCACCTGCCCGGTCAGCCGGCAATCCGGGATCAGGTCATTCATCCGGTTGAGGGCTTTGAGCAGAGTCGATTTCCCGCAGCCGGAAGGGCCAATGAGGGCAGTCACCTGGCGGCGGAAGAGCTGCATGTTAATTTTTTTCAGTGCCTGAAAGGAGCCATAGTACAGGTCCACATCGCGGATGTCGAACTTGACGCTGTTCTCCTCAGTATTTCTGACCGCCTTGCTGTTTCGGGCAAAATTCGTCATCATTTCAGCCTTTCGTGGTCAGTTTTCCGGCAATAAATGCCGACAGCGCGTTCATCATCACCACGATGACCAGCAGCACGACCGCCACCGCGAACGCCTCATCGATGTGCCGCCCCTCCTGCTGCAATTGGAACAGGTGAACGGCCAGCGTGCGGCCCGAGTCGTCCAGCCCGGCGATGCGGGCAGCCGTCCCGGAGGTGTAAATCAAGGCTGCTGTCTCCCCGGAGATGCGGCCGATGGACAGTAGCACCGCCGCCAGGATGCCCGGCATGGCCACCGGCAGCACGATACGCACCGTGGTTCGCAGCTTTCCCGCCCCCAGGCCGAAACTGCCTTCCCTGTAGCTCATGGGCACTGACAGCAGGGATTCCTCCGTCTGGCGGAGGATCAGCGGCAGGGTAATGATCGCCAGGGTCAGGGCGCCGGACAGGAGAGAGTTGCCCAGGCCCAGCGTGACCACAAAGGCCAGCATGCCAAACAGCGCGTAAACGATGGAAGGGATCCCGGCCAGGGTCTCCGCCGTGACGCGGATGACCCTGACCAGCCGGCTGCCCGGCTTGGCGTACTCCGCCAGGTAGATGCCGCCGAACACCCCGACAGGCACTGAGAACAGCAGCGACAGCGCGGTCATGGACAGGGTGTTGATGATGGCGTGGAACATGGACACGTTCTTTGACGTATACTTGACCTCAAACAGCGACGGCGTCAGGTAAGGGATGCCGCGCGCGCAGATATACACCACAATCAGCAGAAGCACCCCAACCGTGACGGCGCCGGAGAACCAGCACAGGACCTTGAGCATTTTCGAACCCCAGTGCTTCCTTGTCCTTGTGGGAACGGTGATGTCATTCAGATATTTCGCTGCATATTCCGCGTTCACTGGACAACCCTCCTGCGGTTGATGAAGGAGAATAGAAAATTGACAGCCATGACGATGATGAACAGCACCACGCCCGTCGCGATCAGGGATTCCCTGTGCAGGTCAGCCGCGTAGCCCATTTCCATTAGCACATTGACGGTGAGGGTCCTGACCCCCTTTAGCAGGTCGCCGGGCATTCTGGGATTGTTGCCCGCAACCATGATGATGGCCGTCGTCTCCCCGATGGCCCGGCCGATGCCTAAAACCAGCCCGGAAATAATGCCGGGTTTGGCCGCCGGCACAATCGCGCGGAAAACGCTGCTTTCATGGGTAGCGCCCAGGGCCAGGCTGCCCTCATAGTAGGAGTTTGGCACCGCGTTGATCGCGGCTACAGAGGTCTGGATGATGGTGGGCAGAACCATGATGGCCAATAGGAGGCTGGACACCAGGACGCTTTTTCCGGTTCCGCCGAAGTTCTCCCGCACAAAAGGCACCAGCAGCATCATGCCAAAAAATCCGTAGACGACCGACGGGATGCCCGCCAGCAGCGCGACCGCCGGCTTCATGACCTTCACCACAGGGCGGCTGGCGAAACGCGCCATGAGAATGGCCGTCAGGATTCCAACCGGCGCGGCAAGCAGCAGCGCGCCGAAAGTGACGTAAAAGGAGCCGACAATCATCGGCAGGATGCCGAACACACCCCTCAGCGGCGCCCATTCCGTACCGGTGATGAAGTCAAGGGGGGAATACTGCCGGAAAAAGGGCAGGCCGTTGAGGAAGAGAAAGGCGCAGATGGTGAGGACCGCCAGAATGCAGACGCACGCGGAGGCCAGAAACAGCCCCCGCATGAGTCTCTCGGAAACGTTCTTCCGATTCTGCATGGATTACTTGCTCAGATCAGCCCAGGTGGTCACTTCCCCCGTGAAGATCTGCCGGACCTGCTCCAGGGCAAGGTCTTCCGCAGGGTTCATGGGATGGACGATGACGGCGATGCCGTCGATGCCGATGGCGGTCGCCAGCGCGCCGGCTTCCTTTTCGCTGTCTTTCAGACTGCGGGAAGCCATGCCGATGTCATAGGTGCCGTCCAGCGCGCCGGTGACGCCGGCGGAGGAACCGGTGGCCTGGTTGTCAATCTGAACATCCGGGTTCAGCGCGGTATAGGCTTCAGCCAGCAGTTCCATCACCGGGGATACGGAAGTCGAGCCGCCCACGGTCAGTTTGCCGGACAGCTTGGCGGAGACATAAGCCGCGGTTTGGTCAGTGGATACAGACACGAGGCCATCCTCGCTGACCACTGCCTGGCCTTCAAGGCTCATGATGAAGGAGAAGAAATCCAAAGCCAGCGGATCGGTCAACTCGCCCTTGGTGACGATATTGAAGGGGCGGGCGATGGGGTAAGTGCCGTTGAGGATGTTCTCGGTAATGGCCTGTACACCGCCTACTTTCACGGATTTGATGGAATCATCATGAAGCACCGAGGACAGGGAGGCGTAGCCTACGGCATATTCATTCCCGGCAACGGTGGTCATCACCAGGGAAGTGCCGTTGACAAAGTCGGCCTCGGCATAGGTGTAGTCAACTTCCTGCCCGTCAGCGTTCTTCTTCATCACGCCGGTCAGTTCAATGAATGCGCCGCGGGTGCCGCTTCCCTCTTCACGGGAAACGACCGCGATGGTCTTGGAAGCGTCAAATTCAGCCAGGGCAACCGCGTTCACAGCGGTCATGGCCAGAACCAGTGCCAGGATCCTTCTGATTTTCATTGATTTTTCCTCCTTGAAATGCCGTGCTTTTTTCGCACAGCTTCAAGATAAGGCATCTATGTAAAATGACAAAGATACTCCATGTAAAACGTATGTAAATTCCGGTCGCCCAGATGAGAAGGGCAGTTTATCTCAAAACCTTGCTCAAAAATGCCTGGGTGCGGGGGCTTTGCGGGCTGTCAAAGATCATTCCCGGGCTTCCCTGCTCCTCAATCCTCCCGTCGTCCATGAAGAGCACGCGGCTGGAGACCTCCCGCGCGAAGCCCATCTCATGGGTGACGATAACGCAGGTCATGCCGCCTAAAACCAGGTCCTTGATGACCTGCAGCACCTCGCCCACCATCTCAGGGTCCAGTGCGCTGGTCGGCTCGTCAAACAACATGACCTCCGGATCCATCGCCAGCGCGCGCACGATGGCCAGCCGCTGTTTCTGCCCGCCGGAAAGTCGGCGGGGATGCTCCTCCGCCTTGTCTGTGAGCCCTACCCGGGCAAGCAGCTCCAGCGCGTACTGCTTCGCGGCTTGCTTTGACCGCTTTTTCAGCAGGACCTGCGCCAGTGTGACGTTCTGGAGCACCGTCAGGTGGGGAAAAACGTTGAAAAGCTGAAATACCATGCCCATCTTCTGGCGATGCTGGTTGATGTCCACATCCTTGCCCGTCAGGCTGACGCCGTCAAAGATCACATCCCCTGAAGTCGGTCTCTCCAGAAGGTTGAGGCAGCGCAGGAAGGTGGACTTGCCGGAGCCGGAGGGCCCGATGATGGAGATGACCTCGCCCTGTTCGATCTTCTCGCTGATCCCCTTGAGCACTTCCAGTTTACCGAAATTTTTACATAGGTTGACTGTCTCAATCACTGGTTTTCAGCCTCCTCTCAAAGAACGCGATGATCTTGCTGAGGGAAAAAGTCAGCGCAAAATAGATGGCGCCGACAATGAGCAGGCTTTCAAGGGAGAGGTATGTTTTTCCCTTGACAACCAGATAGGAGGTCATCAGGTCGCCGATAAAAAATGTGGAGGCAAGGGATGTTTCCTTGATGATCATCACAAACTCGTTGCCCAGTGCCGGCAGGATGTTTTTGACCGCCTGGGGCATCACGATGCGCAGCATGGTCTGCCGGTGGTTCAGCCCCAGGGTGCGGGCCGCCTCGGTCTGGCCGGGATCCACCGCCTGGATGCCGGAGCGCACCACCTCTGACACATAGCATGAACTGTTGATGATCAGCGCGATGGAAATGCTGACAAAATCAGACATCCCAAGGGCTGGGAAGATCTGCGGAATGATAAAATAGCCGATGTACAGCTGCAGCAGGATGGGCGTGCCGCGAATCAGTTCAATGAAGAAAGAAACCGGCCAAACGAGCAGCCTGAACCGTGACATCTTGGCAAAGGCCAGCGCGGAGCCGAAGATGGCGCCAAAGAATACCGTGATCACGGACAAGGCCAGCGTGATCCCAACACCCCTTAACAAAAAAATCTGCCAGTACTGGCCGATGATCTTGACAATGTTTTCCGCGACAGTGACAAATGACAATGTGTGCTCCTCCCCGGTGACGTTCATCAAGTGACCGGCTGGCAGCGCCCGCGCTGCCAGCCGGGGTCAATCAGTAAATCAGACTGTTATTCGGGCTTTCCCTCTTCGTCGTAGGTAACCTGCTGCGCGGTAGGGATACCGGCAAGGGCCTTGGCCTGCTCGTACCAGACGCCGTAGTGTCCGGCTTCAAGCGCCTTGGCCAGCGCGGCGTTCACCTTCTCCAGCAGCTCATCATTCCCCTTCTGGATCATGACGACGTTGTTCTCTGATTCCGCGCTCACCACAAATTCAAATCCGGAAAAGGCGACGGCGGGGTTGTTGGCGATGATCGAGTCTCCGTTCCCCTTGGCGACCGCGACCGCGTCCACTTTTCCTGACATGAGCGCCAGCACCGCGTCATCGATGACCTTGTACTCCTTGATGACCGCGGTCCCCGGCAATTGGGCAAGACACAGGTCCATCTGCAGGGAGGCCGCCTGCGCGGCAACGGTTTTACCGGAAAAGCTTTCGGCGCTAGTGAAGGTCCCGGCCAATTCAGCCTTGGTAATGATCACCTGCTCCGTCTCGTTGTCACCCGCGTAGTAGTAATCGGACAGGTTGTAGTTCTCCGCGCGTTCCGCCGTCCACGAATACCCCGAGATAGACAAGTCAACCGCGCCGACCTGTACCGCGGTCTGGCAGGCGTCAAAGCTCATGGGCTTGATCTGCAGCGTCATCCCGAGCTCTTCGGCAATGAACTTCGCCAAAAAGACGTCAAATCCGACATACTGGTCATCGCCGGATTTTGAGGTGTCGATGAACTCCATCGGCGCAAAATCGGGGGAGAGCGCAACAGTCAGCACGTCCTTGTCTGCAAGAGCCTGGAAGGATGCCAGCATTAAAACAATCGCGAGCATCATGATAGTCATTTTTTTCATGGGTAAGTCTCCTCTCAGTCGTTGTTATGCGCGTAATATACACACCATTGGTTGCCATGTCAAGCATAATTATAAACAATTATCTATATTTATTCTTCTTGTTTTGTCTTTTTCTTGTTTTTCCAATTATTACTATGACTATTTATCAAGTATTTCTTGATAAATATTCGTTTCTGCTTTTTCCGCCATTAATTGAATATGAATTATTATGCATTCCCCGACATCCCGCCCCCTGGAGGCAAAAGACAGCCCATGCCACTGAGCATGACGGAGCAAATGCGTCCCGATGTCCGGCATATGACTGCTGGCATGGTAAAAAGGCTGCCAGCGTCTGTCGTGGCAGCCTTCAAAACTTCCCTCGCTGGTTTCAGGTTTTTGGCGTGCGGACCTTTTTATCGGAGGCCTTTGGCTCCTCCGCTGGCGCGTGCCCAGCCTTTTCAGCCTTGGGTTTGCGCGGTTTCCCGGCGGATGCTTTCGCCGAATCCGCTGCTGCGTTCTCCTGCGGACCTGGACCAGCGACCGGCTTTGCCTGCGTGCCCTTCTGACGCTTGCCGGACGGTTTCAGCGCTTCGGGCAAAGCCGCCTCGTCAATGTCTTTTGTCTTGGCTGCCTTGGCAGGTTTTTTATCCGTCTCTCCATGGTCTTTATTTATTTCAGCAGCCTTCCCGGCTTTTGCGGGGGGATTCCCGGTTCCGTTGGCTATCGCTGTCCCCAGCAGCACGGGCATCATCTTCTTATATAGATCGAGGTAGCGCCTGGAAGAGTTCAGCCAGGAATAATCCGCTTCCATACCGCGCTGCTGGAGCAGAGTCCAGACATCCTTGTGATGGCGGTAGAACCCGAGGGCTCGCTGCAGCACGTGCAGCATGTCATGGGCGTTGTAATTGAAGAAACTGAAGCCATTTCCCTCGCCGGTGAACTCGTTGTAGGAGAGAACCGTGTCCCTGAGCCCTCCGGTCTCCCGGACCACGGGCACAGTGCCGTAGCGAAGGGCGATCAGCTGGCTCAAGCCGCAGGGCTCAAAGGCGGAGGGCATCAGGAAAAGGTCAGCGCCGGCATAGACGCGGTGCGCCAGGTCGTTGTCCATGACAAACTGGGCGGATACACGGCCGGAATAGTTCTGCTCAGCCCAGCTGAACAGGTTGACATAGCGCGACTCCCCCATGCCCAGGCAGACCAGCTGCAGATCCTCGTGCATGATATCCGCGATGACATAATCCACAAGGTCCAAACCCTTCTGGCTGTTCAGGCGGCCGACCATGGCGATGACAGGCACCTCGGGACGCACATCCAGCCACATCTCCTCCTGCAGCGCGCGTTTGCACGCTGCTTTGCCGGAAAGGTCATCCGCGCTGTAGGTCTTGGCGATCCTGCTGTCCGCGGCGGGGTCGAACTCGCGCACGTCCAGGCCGTTGAGGATACCGGTGAGGGAGGTGCGCCGCGCCCGCAGCAGGCCGTCAAGACGCTCGCCGTAATAGGCTGTTTGGATCTCCTCCGCGTAGCTGGGGCTGACGGTGGTCACTTGATCGGCGTAAACGATGCCCGCCTTGAGGAAATTGACGTTGCCGTAATACTCCAGTTTGTCCTCGGTGAACAGATGGTCCGGCAGGCCCAGCGTATCCTGCACATCCTTGATGCCAAAGATCCCCTGGTACTGCATGTTGTGGATGGTGAACACGGTATGGATGCCGTCATATCGCGGGAGCCCCGAATACTGGATGCGCAGCAGCGCCGGGATCATGCCGGTCTGCCAGTCATGCGCGTGGATGATATCCGGGGTGAAAGGGATCAGCGGCAGGGCGTTGAGTACGCCGCGGCAGAAAAAGGCGAAACGCTCATGCTCGTCCCCACCCAGTCCGTAGATATAATTGCGGCCGAAATAATAACGGTTATCCAGGAAATAGTAGGTCACCCCGCCCCGCTGCAGCTGTTCGATCCCGCAGTACTGGCGCCGCCAGCCCAAACTGACTTCAAAATCTGCCGTATGGACCATCCTGCTCTCGTACTCCTCAGGGATCATGCTGTATTTGGGCAGGATGACGCGCACATCATGTCCCTGCTCGGCCAGCGCCGACGCCAGGGAACCGACCACGTCAGCCAGCCCTCCCGTCTTGCAGAACGGAACACACTCGCTGGCGGTAAACAGTATTTTCATCTCGATCCCTCCTTCGTCGGACACATTCCCTAAGATGAAGCTATCAAAAGCCGGTTCAGATTGTCAAGTTTTTGGCGATCACGATGGGATGGTTCCTGGGAGCGATCAGGCGCACATTGTCCCGCAGGGTGGTCTGTTTGTCCAGGATGCAGTTCTCCACCTCAACGCCCCTGGAGATGACAGCGTCCTGCATGATGATGCTGTTGCGGATGACAGCGCCGGGCTTGAC
Source organism: bacterium UBA6115 (assembly GCA_002428405.1). Next base: position 2,619 of record DIWD01000081.1, on the reverse strand, counting down.
CACCACGCCGCGGAAAAGGATGCTGTTGATGACGGCGCCCTCAATCAGGCAGCCGTCGGCGACCAGGGCATTTGACACATGGGAGTCCCCCATATACCGGGCTGGCATCTCATCCCGCAGCTTGGTCCATACCGGCTGGCCGTCATGGAACACCTGGGCGCGGAACTCATCGTTGAGAAAGTCCATATTGGCCTGGTAATAGCTGCCCACCGAGTCGATCATCCAGATGCGGCCAGGGCACTCATAACCGTTCACGCGGTACACACGCTCGGCGACCATCTGGGAGAGCATATCGCGGGAGAAGTGATGCTGGCCGGACGCCACCGCGCGGTCAGTCATGTCAATGAGCAGTTCGCGGCGGACCAGAAAGGCGCCGATATAGGTATTCTCATAATGCGGTATGGTTGGATCAAACTCCATCCGGGTGACCAGGCCGTCCTCAATTTGCAGGTAACGACCGGAACCGTTGCGGCGGGCGTTGCGGTCCCTGGTGTACACCAGGGTGATATCCGCCTTGTTCTGCACATGCTGGCGGACCACGTCGGAAAAATCCACCCGGTAGAGCACGTTGCTGTCCGTTACCGCGATGAAGCGCTCGGTGGACTTGCGCATGAAGTTGATGTTGGTATGCAGCGCGTCCAGCAGACCTTCATACACCCCCACGTTCTCCCTGGACATGTAGGGCGGTAGGATGGTAAGGCCGGAGCGCTTGCCGTGCAGGTTCCACTCGCGGCCGCTGCCCAGGTGATCCATCAGGCTATGGTAGTTCTTCTGCATGATGATACCGATGTTCCTGATGTCGGAATGAATCAGGCTTGCGAGGACAAAGTCAATCAAGCGGTAGCGCCCCACCATGGGCAGCGCCGCCGCCGCGCGCCAGCGGGTCAGTTCCTGCAACTCGTCCAGGCGCTCGCCCGTGTAAACCAATCCGACAATATCCTGTTTCATATGCTTCATCTTTATTCTCCAAGCTGTTCGCCGGCTGCGAGCCTGTGCCCGGAAGCGACCCGGCTGTGGCTGCCAACCACGGTGATGCCGCCCGTCTCTCCGCCGATGACGGCATTCTCGCCGATGACGGTGTGCTCGGCAATAATGGCACGGCGGATCAAGGCGCCCTTTTTGATATCCGCGTAGGGCATGATGACCGAGTCAATCACCCTGGCGCCCTGCTCGATATGCACGCCCGCGGAGAGCACGGAATGCGTCACCTCGCCGAAAATCTCGCAGCCCTCAGTGATCAGGCTATCCCTGATGGTTCCCTGCGGGGAGGCATAGTGGGGCGGCTCGCCGACGTTGCGGGCGTAAATCCGCCATATCCGGTCATGAAGGTCAATGGGGGGCGGGGAGGAAAGCAGGTCCATGTTCGCGTCCCACAGGCTTTCAATGGTCCCGACGTCTTTCCAGTAGCCTTCAAACCTGTACGCGCTGAGGCGCTCGCTCTGCGCCAGCATGGCGGGGATGATGTTCTTCCCGAAATCGTTGGATGATTTGGGATTGGCCTCATCCTGCTCCAGATAATGCCGCAACTTGTCCCAGGTGAACACGTACACGCCCATGCTGGCGTTGTTGGATTTCGGGTTCCTGGGTTTTTCCTCAAACTCAATGATGTTGCCCTTGTCGTCCGTATTCATCAGGCCAAAACGGCTGGCTTCCTCCCAGGGCACCGGGCGGACAGCCACCGTCAGCGCCGCTTCCTGCTGGATATGGTGGGCGATCATATCGCTGTAGTCGCACTTGTAGATATGGTCTCCCGAGAGGATCAGCACATAATCCGGATTGAATTGGTGGATGAAGGCCATGTTCTGGTAGATGGCATTGGCCGTTCCCTTGTACCACTCCCCCGCCTCGCCCTTGGAATAGGGCGGCAGAACAAAGACGCCGCCGTTTGAGATGTCCAGGTCCCAGGGCGCCCCGGAACCGATGTAGGAGTTGAGCTCCATCGGTTTGTACTGCGTCAGGACGCCGATGGTGTCAATGCCGGAATTGGCGCAGTTGGACAGGGGAAAATCGATGATGCGGTATT
>DIWD01000081.1:253-522 GCA_002428405.1 bacterium UBA6115 | reverse complement strand
TCCGTTCCTTCACAGGCTTGTTCTTTGTATCCGGCTCATAGCGGAAGTATACAGTGGCCATGGGCGGCACGCAGACCTGGGTTGACCAGGGCAGGCCGTTGCACAGCTCTTCCTGCGCGCTAAGCGGCCCGGCGTTGTATTGGTTGGAGCCGCCGTACTCCTTCAAATCAGTGTTGAAAACCTCTGTCAGCGTGCCCGGCCCTGGCAGTCCGAAACGGAAAAACGGATAGAAAGCCGAGGTGAAGTTGGTCATGCAGACCATCGATTTC
>DIWD01000081.1:0-205 GCA_002428405.1 bacterium UBA6115 | reverse complement strand
GCGTCTCCAGGTAGAAGTGGTTCAAAGCCCTTGCGCAGCGGCACAAATCCGGGTGCCGTTCATACACCATCAGGAACCAGTCCAGCTGTCCGTCATAGTTCCACTCGGTAAAGTGCCCGAATTCCCCGCCCATGAAAAGGAGCTTCTTCCCCGGATGCGCCATGGTGTACCCGTACAGGGCCCTCAGGCCCGCGAATTTCTGCCA
>DIWD01000052.1 GCA_002428405.1 bacterium UBA6115 | reverse complement strand
CCCCGGATATCCTGCTCATCCTGCATAGCCTGGTTAAGCGCGGCAGTCAGGCCGCTTTCTGCCGGTGTTTCCTCCGCTTTCGCGAAAGGCAGGGACAAGGTGAGCATCACGGCCAACACAAGGATTGCCAGTAATGTGCGTTTCATGTTCCTTCCTCCTTTTCTGATACAAAACTCAATCGTAAACGCTTCGATGAGCCGGCCCTTTTCCGTATCCGCGTTGCTTCATTCAATCGGCGTAGACTGCGGCTACGCCTTCTTCTTTCAGCTTAGCGGAGACGAAAAATCTCTCGGCTCCTCATTGCATTTCCTCATTCGTTTCGTATGAGGGAATGCCCTCAGGAACAGTATAGACAAAATATGTGTCCTTTTATTGACGCCGGTATGAATATTATATGTCCCGGGATGCCGGCTCCCCCTGTTTTCTCGCCAGCGCGTACAGGTAGCCGTCGGTGTTGTTGCGGGCGGTGACCGCCATTGAATCAATGTCTATCCTTGTCATCAGGGCGGTCAGCACCGCCAGGCCGGTGGGCAGGATGTGCTCACGGCCCGGGGTCATGCCCGGAAGCGCCGCGCGTTCCTGCGGGCTCAGCCTGGCCAGGCGGCGCAGCATGCCGCTTGCCTCCGCCCTGGTGAAGGGTTCGTCGTGCCCCGCGCCTGATGATGTCTGCCGGCCCCGGAGCAGCCCGATGAGGGCCGTGCCCGTGCCGCCCACCAGCAGCCACCGGTCCGGGGTAAGCGGCAAGTCCCGCCAGGAACTGTCTATCACCCGTTCCGCCCCTTCCAGCGCCGGAACCAGGGATGAAAAATCGTTGATGGGCTTGACGCTGTAGAGCCTGGACGCGCCCAGCTGCAGGCTGCGCGTCACGCGCAGCGCTTCCTTTGTGCCCGCGGCGATTTCAGTGGAGCCGCCGCCGATGTCCATCACGCCCGTCAACTCTTCCCCGCTGTAGGGATATACAGCGCCCAGAAAAGAATAAACGGCTTCCTGGCGGCCTGAGAGGATCTGCATCTTCAGGCCAGTTTCCTCAAGAAGCCCTTCTGTCAGCGGCAGCACATCGCTGGCGTCCCGAACCGCGCTGGTGGCAATCAGGTCCACCCTTTCGGCCCCGGCGGCAGCCGCCTGGGCTTTCAGCTCCTTCACCGCGTCCATGACGCGCCTGACTGCTTCAGGGCTGAGCGTATTTGTATTGGACAGCGATAAAAAAAGACGCGTTTCCAACCGCCCGCGCTGAGGTTGGCTCAGAAGTCCGTCCAGGTTCGCCGTGAGCATGCGTGTGGAATTGGAGCCGATTGCGATGACAGCGGCGCGCCGTATGTGAGGTTTCAGGGCTGATCAACCCCCTCCGTGATGGTGTTGCCTTCGCTCGTCAGCCCCAGGACTTCCGGGTTGGTGACGACAAAACGGATCTCCCCGGGGAAAAGATAGTCGTATTTGGTGCGCGCCTCGCTGGCGATAAACTGGTCGGTCTGGGCCAGACGGACCTGCTCGGCCAGGCGCAGCAGATCCCTTTCCTTCTGGAACACCAGGTCGCTGGCCTCCTCAAGCTCCACACGCAGGCGATGGATGCCCTGGTCATACCGGTCAGCCAGCACCCAGCCCATCAGCAGAATGGCGCAAAAGGCCGCGGCTACGGCGTACCAGGGCACATTCCTGTGCCACAGCCGCCAGAGCCGTGCCGGGCGCGCTTCTTTTTTGCCCCCATCAGGGGTGTTTTGGGGATTCTGATACTCCATTTTTCTAACCGACGCTCAGCTGGACCAGCCTTGGCTGCTGGGACAGGTCTTCCCGGGTGACCCTGAGGAGGGGCTGAAGGGAAGGCAATTCCGGCTTCATCGCATCCAGGAAGGGCTCCAGCGTGGTGATTTTATCCTTGTTTCCCTTTTCGGGGCGGTAATGCATGGGGAGGATGACCCGCGGCTGCAGCAGCCGGATGGTCATCACGGCTTTCCCGGCGTCCAGCGTATAGAAGCCGCCCACGGGGATGAACAGGATGTCGGGCATGAAAAGTTTCCTGACCAGTTCCGTGTCCGGCACTGTTCCCAGGTCGCCCAGGTGCAGAACCCTCAGGCCTTCCGTTTCAAGCAGGAAACACAGGACCTGCCCGCGCTTTTTGCCCCCCTCTTCGTCATGCCATGCAGGCGTGCCCGTCAGGGTGATGCCTGCCAGAGGCGCATGGCGGCCGGGCTGGTCGATGACAGCCGGTTTGCCGTCAACCTTGTCCACGTAGTCATGGTCGGCGTGGTGATGTGAGATTGCGACGATATCCGCCTTGACCCTGTGCATGGGGAAGCCGGCGACCTCAGCGGGGAATGGGTCAAACAGCACGCGGATCCCTTTGGCGGTCTGGATGAGGAACTCGGAATGGCCGTGATAGGTGATGATCATTGCTTAAGCCTCCTTGTCCCGGGTGTTATGCAGGAGGAAGAGAAAGAAAGGGGGCACGGGCAGCTTTTTCCGGAGATTGACGGCGAGACTTTCGCCTGCCAGGCGTACGAGCGCGCCGGTTGCGCCGAAGTTCCATAGGAGCAGGGCGGTACGCGCTTCATCCAGCATGCTTTCATCCATCATCGCCGGGTGTTTTTCCAGGATCCGGCACAGGCCTGATACAGGCCAGGGCGCTGAACCGCCTGTCGCCTGCAAGCTGGAAAAGAAGCGCTGATAGCCCGAAAGCGGCCAATCCAGAAGGGCAAGGGAGTTTTTGACCTTCACCAGCCAGCCGGCCTGCTCCAGCCTCGTCTTGAGGGCCAGGGCTTCTTCCCGGACAAGGAGCGCCGGAAAATCGCTGACAAAAAGGGCGCGCTGTTTTCTTTCGCGCCGGACGAAACCGATCCCGCCCATCAGGCCGCGCAGCTCTCCGGCCGCGGCGTCAAGCCCTGCCATTCCCCTTGTTGGCCTCAAAGGCGATGTCAAGTTTATGTACCGAGGTATAATTCCCCTGGATGTCCAGCTGGTAGCGCAGGCTGACCTCGCCCTCGCCCTCGTCGCTGATCCTGTAGTCAACCTGTGTGGGGAAAATGCCCATGGAAAGATTGCCGTAGGGGGTGCGGTAACTGCCTTCATACCGGCGGCCCTGCTGGAACACCAGGTCGCTCCCGAATGCGCCCTTGCGCTCCACTGTGACCATGCCCTCGCCCATGGTCATGACGATGTCATGCTTCTCGTTGCTGTCTGCCTGGCGCTCGGAATAGCGAAGCTTCCACTGCTTGGGGCTGCCCGACAGGGTGCCAAACGTGGTGAGCTTCATGGCCTCGTCTTCCTCGTTGCGGTTGTAAGCCACGCCTGTTACCGTCAGCTTGACCGGTCTGCTCCTCATCCGAACACCTCCTTGACCTTTTCAATTATATCATACCCCGGTGTGAAATTCGACCAGGTATCTTCGGGCGTTCACCCGGCTGTAAATTTTGCGTGTTCCGTCACGCGCATCCCCTTTTTCGCAGGCGCACAGGGGTATAATGATACAGGATATCAATAGCAAATTCACGCCGGAGGAAATCAAAAATGAAAAAGCTGCTGGCGCTGGCGCTCTGGGTACTTATTCTGCTCATGCTTTTTACAGGCACAGTGGGCGCTGAGGATGAAGCGCATCTGCGAAAGGTGTTCCTGACCGCTGTCTTCAACATTGAGTACGGGGACGACTCCAGCGCGGTCCTGCACCGCTGGGAAAATCCGATTGTCATCTGGGCCGGGGAAGAAATGACAGACAGGGATGAGAAGGCGCTGTTCGACTTCGCCGACCAGCTTGATGCCCGGGTGGCCAATCTGCCGCCCATCTACTGGACGCGGAAGAGCGATGAGGCAAATGTGACCATTGCCTATGTCCCGCTGGACCGGATGCAGGAGTATTCCGAATCCTATGTTGAGGGAAACTGGGGCTTTGTCTCTTTCTGGTGGAACGACGCGCAGGAGATGGTCTATGCCCAGATTGCCATCGCCTCTGACGTCACCAGCCAGATAGAACGGAACCATCTGCTGATGGAGGAGCTGGTCGGCGCGCTGGGCCTTACCAATGATATAGACACCGACCCTGACAGCATCATCCACCAGGAATGGACTACTACCCAGGAACTCAGCGGGATGGATTGGGCCCTGCTCAACCTGCTGTATGACGTGCGGCTGACCCCCGGCATGAGCTGGGAGGATGTTTCCGAGGCGCTTGGGTGGTGAAAGAGGACCGATAGGAAAATAATGCGCGCGTGCGCATGAGAGACTGCAGACAAACTATATCCAGGGGAGTTTCAGAGGGCGCAGCCCTCTGACTGTGATCGTTTCATTCGGCTTTGCCGGGCGGGCGGGGAGAATTGCGAAGGGTTTCATTCCTTGCATTTTCACTGACCGGGAGCGCAGCGACCAAGTGAAATGCCCGTTCTTCCAAAACGGCAAAGTGTCCGCGGACACTTTGTCGATACTATGAATGCGCGCGTGCGCATGAAAAACGCTCCGCTTCGCATTGTATAGATGGATCCCTGCGCCAAAGGGGCAGTTCTCTTTGCGCCGCCAGGGAGCCTGTGCTATACTCTCCCCTGAACAAGCGCATTTGAGACGGAGGGGCTATGGCGCTCATTGATATTATCGCCAGAAAGAAACTGGGTCTGGCGCTCAGCGGGGCGCAGATCAAGGAATTCGCCCGCGCCGCCATCAACCCGGACACGCCGGATTACCAGCTGGCGGCCCTTCTGATGGCCATTCGCATCAACGGCATGGACGCGCGGGAAACGGCGGATCTCACCCTGGCCATGGCGGAAACCGGGGACATGCTCAGGCCTGAGGTGGGCGGCGTCCCGGTGGACAAACACTCCACCGGCGGGGTGGGGGACACCACCACGCTGATCCTGGTCCCCCTGGTGGCCGCCTGCGGCGGCAAGGTGGTCAAGATGTCCGGCCGCGGCCTGGGGCACACCGGGGGCACGATTGATAAACTGGAGAGCATCTCCGGTTTTAGGACGGAGCTGCCGGAGGTGGAATTCCTGCGAATCGCGCGGGAGGTCGGCTGCTGCGTGGTGGGGCAGAGCGGCGAGCTGGCCCCGGCGGACAAGCGGCTTTACGCGCTGCGGGACGTCACCAGCACGGTGGATTCCATGCCCCTCATCGCCTCCTCCATCATGTCCAAGAAGCTGGCCGGCGGTGCCCGGGGCATTGTGCTGGACGTCAAGGTAGGTTCCGGCGCGCTGATGAAAACGGAGGAGGACTGCCTCACCCTTGCTCGCGCGATGGTGGATATCGGGAGGCGCGCCGGCCGGCGCATGGCCGCCCTGATTACCGGGATGGACGAGCCCCTGGGCAGCCATGTGGGCAACGCGCTGGAGGTTATGGAGGCCATCGATACCCTGGCCGGCCGTGTCAGAGGGCCGCTGCTGGATGTCTCGCTGGCCCTTGGCGCGCAGATGCTGATGCTGGCCGGTATCACGCAGGATGAAAACGCCGCGGAGACCCTTCTGAGATCGGCGCTGGAAGACGGCCGCGGCCTTGCCAAGCTGGGAGAAATGATATCAGCCCAGGGCGGGGACGCCCGGGTTTGCGCGGATACCGGGCTGCTGCCGCAATCAATCAGGACAACACCTGTGACTTCGCCCCGGGACGGTTACCTTTCAGGCATGGATACCGAGCAGGCCGGACTGGCCGCCCAGGTTTTGGGGGCAGGCCGTCAGCGAATGGAAGACGTCATTGATCCCGCAGCCGGGTATATCCTTTTCAAGCGGATTGGGGATGCGGTGGAGAAGGGCGGGACACTGGCCATGCTGCACCACGGCGGGAACGCGCCGGCTGAAAAGGCCGGGAAGATGCTCCTGGACGCCATGCGGTTTTCCGGCACCGCCCCCCAAAAAAAGCCGCTGATCCGCGCGCGCATCGCGGCGGACGGAAAGGAAACCTGAATTCATGAAGCGCAGCCAGATCCTGATCCTGACCCTGGTACTGCTGATAGTTGCGGCGATCGTTTTCGTGCTGTTTCTGAACCAAAAAGCAAAAGACACACCAACCGAAGCACCGACTGCCACAATTGAGCCAACGGCGGAACCAACCGCGGAACCGACTGAAACGGCTGGGCAGGAAGAGGGAAAGAACTTCTTCGCAAGCCTGGAGTTGACGTACCTCAACGGCGACCCCTTTGACGCCTCTGTCTTTGACGGAAAGCCCATCCTGCTGAATATCTGGGCCACCTGGTGCTCCCCCTGTGTGTCGGAGATGCCGCACCTGAACGAGCTGGCGGCGGTATACGCTGACAGGCTGAACATCATCGGCCTGCACAGCGAAGGGCTGACCATCACTGAGGCCGGGGAGGGAGAACTGGTGCCAAACGAAGAGGTGAACCAGGCGGCGCTGGAAATGGCTGAGAACCTCGCCCTTACATTTCCATTGGTCAATCCGGACACCAGCCTGTTCATCCTGATGAACAATCCTGATTATGGCCTGCAAGTGAGCGTGCTGCCCACCACCTGGCTGATTGACGGGGATGGTTTTATCCGCGGCATCCTGACCTCCTCCCGCGACAAGGAGGGCTGGATACAGGTGATTGATGAGTTCCTGACCAAACTGCAGGAGGAAGCGGATGAGGGGACAGAGGTCTGACAGGTTCTGGATCCCGCTTTCGGTGCTGGGCGCCGCGCTGATTTTATTCGGCGTCCTGCGCGGAGAGGCCGCCATCGTGCTGCAGAAAGCCATCCGCATCTGTCTGGAGTGTATCGGCATTGGCTAAGCCGGGGAAAAAGGAGCGGGTGCGTTTTCGCGCCGCCGTCCAGCTGTTTGTAGCGGCTGCCAGCAACTCCTGGGTCACGGGGTTCGCCGCCGGGAATATCTACGGCGGCAGCCTCAAACAATTGTGCCACCCCGGGCTGAACTGCTATTCCTGCCCGGGCGCGCTGCTCAGCTGCCCCATCGGGGCCCTGCAGGCTGTCATCGGCAGCCGGGCTTACAGCCTTTCCCTGTATGTCTTCGGTTTCCTGCTGCTGGCGGGGGCCACCCTGGGGCGCATGGTATGCGGCTTTCTGTGCCCTTTCGGCCTCATCCAGGAGCTGATCTATAAGATCCCCTTCCCCATCAAACGCAACCGCTTCCGGGGGGACAGGTCTCTGCGCTTTCTCAAGTACGCGGTTCTGGGTATCCTGGTCATTCTGCTGCCCATGGTGCTCAACAACCCGGCAGGCGAGGCATCCCCAACCTTTTGCAAGTATGTCTGCCCGGCCGGCACACTGGAGGCCGGCATCCCGCTGGTGTATTTCAGCCCGGAGCAGGGAGCGCAGCCCGTCACCGCCCTGGCCCTGCCCAACGCTCCCGGGATCAACCTGATCCCGCAGGAAACAGGGCCGCGCTTCCAGACCGGCTGGCTGTTCGCGCTGAAGATGGGCATCCTCATCCTGACTTTGCTCGCCTGCCTGGTCATCTGGAGGCCCTTCTGCAAGTACCTTTGCCCCTTGGGCGCGGTGTACGGCGCGCTCAACCCGGTCTCCCTCTACCGGCTGCGCATGGAGGAAGATAAATGCATCCGCTGCGGCGCCTGCGCGCGGGTCTGCAGGATGTGCCTGGATCCTACCTTAAAAACCAACCATCCCGAATGCGTGCGCTGCGGCGACTGTGTCAATGCCTGTCCCACAGACGCTCTCTCCATGGGGTTTGGGCGCCGAAAGGCTGAACCGGTGCCCGGAAAGGAATCCGCATGAAACGGTTTTTCATCTTTCTCCTGGCGTTTGCCCTTCTCCTGTCCCTTTCTGTTTCCGCGCAGGAGGCGCCCCAGCCGCTTGCGCTGAATGAAATCGAACAGTTCAACCAGCATCTGCTGGACCGGGCAATGGAGGATAAGCTGGAGCCCTTTGCCTCGGAGGGGGCTTATCTGGCGCGCGGGGATGGGTATGAGCTGCTGCTGTCAAGCCAGGACCTCAGCGCTGACTCCGTGGTGCTCAGCGCGGCCCTCCTTTTCGGCGGGAATGAGCAGAAGCCCCTTGAGGGGCCACGGGGTATCCGCCCTGAAATGAAGGCGGAAGACCTGCTGGCGCTGTTCCCCAGCGACAATCCTTATCTGGCCGGGAACGGGGACAGCGCCGTGCTCTATATCGCCGGTGAGCTGCCCGCCGCCGTGTACGCGGGCTTTGTGCTGCGCCAGGGGCAGTCCCTTACGCTGGCGGAGTACGATGTGTACTACCAGGCGCAGGAGGGCGTATCGCGCGCGGGGATCCAGTTTACACTCGAACAGGGCGCAATCAGCGCGGTGAGAAGCTTTTTCTCAGAGAAAAGCATGAGCCAGGAGGAAGCCCGGCTGGCGCTTGAACACCTGCGCGGACTGCAGGAAGAGACGGCCTATATCGCCTATGGGGATGGATCAGACACGCAGCTGACCCGTGAGGACCTGGTGCTCGCGGGGCTTGATTTTGTGGACTTGACCAGCGACATGGCAAAAGCCGCGATGGGCGGACCGGGCAATGAGGAAACCGTTTTAAACAGCGGCGGGGGCAGCCTGGTAACGCTGCAGTGGCCGGGGGTGGAGGCTGTGTTCAAACTGGAAGGGGAAGCTGAGCGCGCCGAGCGCCTGACCGTCCGGGAAGGTGTTTTGGAAGGGCCCCGCGGCCTTCGCGTCGGGGACAGCCTAGCCCAGGTGATCAGCCGGTTTGAGCACGGGGAAGATTTGCCCGCCGAGGGCGGCGCGCTCTATGGCGACGCCGCGGGACAGGAGCCGCCCTTTGGCGTGATGGTGGCCGGCCCTGAGGGCGTTATGCTGTACTACGCGGTGAAAACGGACCGGGGGAACGCCGCGCTGTTGCTGGAGTTCATCGACGACGCGCTGGTCAGCATGACGATGACCTACCTGTGATCCGGACAGAAAATATTTCTACAGCACGCGAGTGAGGAAAGACGATGAAGATCGACCTGAGCTGCCCGGTAGAGCTGTGGCACTTCAAACTGCCGACTGCGGCGTATCCCGTCGTCAGGCTCAACCTCTATAACCTTTCGGATAAAACCGTGACCTCCCTGCAGGCGGCCTTTCTTTGCTTTGACAGCGAGGGCCAGTATGCGCGGCAGGTGGAGCGCATCCAGGGGATCTCAGGCGAACCAAGGAGTGCCTTTGAGGTGCTCTGCGCCATTGAGGACGGCGAGCGCGCGGAGAGCATGGATTTCATCATCGAAAAGGTCTGGTTCATCGACGGGACCGTATGGCGAAGGGGCACGGGGGAGATGCATGAATACCAGTTCAAACCCCTTGAGCCCTCCAGGCAGCTGGATGTGCTGCGCCAGCAGGCCGGCGCGGACGCGGTCGCCTATCCCAGCGACCAGGGGGCGGTATGGGTCTGCCTGTGCGGGCGGCCCAACGCCGCCAGCGCGGCTTCCTGCCTGCGTTGCGGACGGGACAAGCACGGGCAGTTCGCCAAATACAACAAGGCCGTCATCGAGACGGTCATCTACCGCCTGGACAGCGAGATGGAGGATAAAGCCCACCGCGCCCGCGAGGAAGCCGGGCGTATGCAGGAGGAACGGGAAAAGAAGGAACTGAAACGGCGCAGGCGCGTCAGGCGCACGCTGATCACCCTCATCAGCCTTCTCCTGCTTTCTCTGGGAACCTGGGCTGTCATCACCTTCGGCATCCCGGCCTATGATTATTACCAGGCAGGCCAGTTGATGCAGCGCGGGAAATATGACGAGGCCAAATCAAAGTTCCTGACGCTTGGGGAGTACCGCGACAGCCTGGAGCAGGCCAATGAAGCGGACTACCGCAAGGCCGCGGACTTCATGTCAGCCGGCAATGTCACGGCGCTTAAAAGCGCGGAGGAGCTGTACCAGGGTCTGGAAGGCTTCAGGGACAGTGTTGACAGGCTGTCCCAGGCGCGCTACCTTCGGGCGGATCTGCTGGAGGTGGCAGGCGATTACCCCCAGGCCATAACGCTTTTTGAACAGCTGGGCGGATATCAGGACGCCCTGGAGCGGTCCAGGAGCGCACAGTACAGCTGGGGCAAAGAGCTGATGGAAGAACTGTCCTACCAGGCGGCGCGGGAAAAACTGCTCGCGCTGGGGGATTACCAGGACGCGCCTGAGCTGGCGGACGACTGTCTTTTCCTTCCCGCGCTGGATCACCTGGAAAAGAAGGAGTTCGTTCAGGCTGAAGCGCTTTTCCTGCAGCTTCCGTTTCGGCAGACTGCCCGGCTGAAGCTCCAGGAAACATACTACGCCTGGGGCGACATGCTGTTCTCCGCGAAGGAATATGAACAGGCCGCGGAGAAGTTCCTGGCCGCGGGGGATTATCTGGACGCCTTCCGACGGGCGTCGGAGTGCCTGTATGAACCAGCTGTCCTTCTGATGCAGGCGGGGGATTATACGGCGGCCAAGGCCAGCTTTGACCAGATCCTGGCCTACCGGGACAGCGCGCTGCTCTCCCAGCGCTGCTCCTATGAGCTGGGGATCATAGCGATGAAAGAGCAGAATTGGGAAGAGGCTGCCTCGCACCTGGCGCTGGCGCCGGATGTTGTCGAAGCGCCGGGCAAGCTGAAGGAAGCGAATTACCTCATGGCCGAGGCGGCGCTGGATAAAGGGGACCTGCAAAGCGCTGCCGGGCTGTTTGAAATGGCGGGGGATTACAGGGACGCGAAGGACCGCGTCCAAAAGGCCCGTTTTGACCTGGGCATCCAGCTGGCCAATCAGGGGGATTATATCGGCGCGGCGGATGTGTTCGCGCTGATCCCCGATTACCCCGGCGCCGGGGATGAGTTGACACGCGCGAAGTACAACCACGCCATTTCCTTGCTGGACAATGGCGAGAATGAGGCCGCGATCGAGGCGTTCAACGCCCTTGACGGCTACAGCCAGAGCGGGGAGTACCTGAAAAAGGCGGTGTACCAGCTGGCTCTTGCCCGACTTGAAACGCAGGATTATGAAGGCGCGGCCGGCATGTTCCAGACCCTGGCGGGCTACCTCGACGCGGATACGCGCTACAGGGAAGCCCAGCACCAGCTGGCGTTATCGGCGCTCAACGCGGGGGATTTGGACAGCGCCATCACCTTGCTGGGCAGCATCCGCGGTTTTGGCAACACAGAAGAGCTTTACCTCTCGGCCGTATATCAGCAGGCCGCTGCGAAAGAGGCTGCCGGGGATCAGGGGGAGGCCGCGCGGCTGTTCGCCCTCATTCCGGAATACCTTGACGCGGCGGCCAAGCGCGACGCGAATTATGACGTGTATTACCATACCGCCTATGAAACAGCGAAGCAGGGGATGAAAGACAAGGACTACAAGGCAGTGATTGACGCGCTCTCAGGCATTGACCGTGAGGAACCGGGGGAAAAGTACAGCGACATTGGGGAGATGTACAGCGAGGCCAACTACCGCTACGCCGACGAGCTTTACGAGGCGAAGAAGCCTTACGAAGCGCTGGTGTACTACCGCAATGTGCTGGATTACAAGGACGTGAGCACCAAAAAACTGAAGCGTGTCGCCTATCAGATCATCGGGAAGTGGGAGTCCTCCAAGGGCGCTGTGTTCATCTTCAGGGACGACGGCACCTGCAGCATGGAAGGCAGGGAGATGCATTATTACGCGCGCAATTTTTCCCTGCTGGTCGGGGACAGGCCGGAGGAGCTGAACATTTCCTACAACATTGTGGACCTGCGGGCCAGGTCGCTGTCACTGAGGGATGAGAAGACCCAGAAACTGTATAAGTGCGCGCGCGTTGATGAATGATGCAGGGGCTGATTGCTGCCTATAAAGAAAAAACGGTCCTGCCGGCGGGGGGGCGGGTGCCCGCGCTGGACGGGATGCGGTTCATCATGGTGTTCTCCGTGGCGGCCTTCCATCTCTGGCAGCAAAGCTGGCTGACGCCGTCCATCAGCTTGCTAGGTCTGCAGTTCAGCCTGGACCCCTGGCTGAGAACAGGATACATGTGGGTGGACGGCATGCTGCTGCTCAGCGGTTTCCTGCTGTATCTGCCCTTTGCCCGCGCGAGAGAGGCGGGGCGCAAGAAACCCTCTTTCTCCGGCTTTTACCGCCGCCGTTTCCTGCGTGTCTTTCCCACCTATCTGCTCAATCTGCTGGCGGTCTTCTTCCTCGTCGCCTTGCCGGAGGGACGCTACGCCAGCTTATGGGAAGGAGCGCGGGACTGGCTGGCGCACCTGAGTTTTACCCATCCTTTCTTCCCCTTCAGCAGCGTTCACACCCCTCTGAACGGCGCGCTTTGGACCCTGGGGGTGGAGATCCAGTTCTACCTGATTTTCCCGCTGGCCGCCCGCGCCTTTGCGCGCATGCCGCTGGCAACCTATCTTGGATTTGGCGCCGCCGCCTTCATTTTCCGCGCCCTGTCCATCGCCCAACCCGACACAACCATGCTGGTGAACCAGCTGCCCGCCTTCCTGGACGTGTACCTGAACGGTTTTGTCGCGGCGGCGGTTTTCGCCAGGCTGGAGCGGCAGACGCGCGAGGATGGATTCACGCGGCTGTTTTACACGGCGGTGCTCTTCGGCGCTCTTTTGGGTCTGGCGGCGCTTGTGCGCGGGCAGGCGGCGCTGGGCGGCGCGGAGTCCATCCGCGTAGGCCAGATGATAAGGCGCTATCCCCAGTCCGTACTCACTGCGCTGGCCTTCATCGGCGCGTCCCTGGGGCTTGGCGGCGTCAGGCTGGCGCTTGGGAACCGTGCCATGGGATGGCTGGCCGCCATCAGCTACCAGTTTTACATGTGGCACCAGGTCATCGCGCTGCAGCTGAAAAAATGGCGCTTTCCCCCCAGCGTGTCGGAAAATCCGCACATGACCGGCGAGCGAAGCTGGCAAATCACCTATCTGCTGCTTTCCCTGGGCCTATCCGTGCTGGTTTCCGCCCTGGTGACTTTTTTCATTGAACAGCCGCTTGCCAAGCGCGGCGGCAGGCTGAAGGGACAAGGAGGAAGGAAAGATGACCGACCCGCGGGTTAAAAAGCTTGCTGATGTGCTGGTGAACTACTCCTGCAAGGTAAAGCAGGACGAGAAGGTATGGATCGACCTGAAAGGCGCTGACACCGCCATCGGCGAGGCGCTGGCGGAAAAGGTTTTCCGGGCGGGAGGCCTGCCGATTGTCAGGATCACCGACAACCGCATCCAGCGAAAACTGATGCAAGGCTATACCGAGGAGCAGCTGAACTGGCTGGGGCGGGAGGACGCTTCCGTCATGGCGCAGTGCTCGGCGTATATCGGCGTGCGCGGCGGGATGAACGCATTCGAGCTGTCCGACGTCCCGGAAGGGCAGAACAGCCTGTATAACCGAACCTACGGCAAGCTGGTGCACGATGAGATCCGCGTGCCCAAAACACGCTGGGTGGTCCTGCGTTATCCGACCTCCGGTATGGCGCAGCTGGCCGGGATGAGCAGCGAGGCGTTTGAGGACTATTTCTTTGATGTCTGCACGATGGACTACGCGAGGATGGACCTCGCGATGGACGCGCTGGTGGAAAGGCTTCAAAAGACAGACAAGGTGCATATCCTGGGCCCGGACACCGACCTGCGCTTCTCTGTCAGGGGGCAGAACCACATCAAGTGCGCCGGGGAGATGAACATCCCCGATGGCGAGGTGTTTACCTCACCCGTGCGCGAAAGCGTGGAGGGTACTATCCGCTTCAACACCCCCTCGCTGTTCCAGGGCCAGACGCATGAGAACATCGCCTTCACCTTTGAAAAGGGTAAAATCATCCGGGCTTCCGGCACCCGGGAAGCACTGCTCAACCAGATCCTTGACAGCGATGAGGGCGCTCGCTATATCGGCGAGTTTGCCATCGGCGTCAATCCCTACATCACCAGGCCCATGAAGGACACCCTGTTTGACGAGAAGATCGCCGGCTCCTTCCACTTCACCCCGGGCCGGTGCTATGACGAGGCCTCCAACGGCAACCAATCCGTCATCCATTGGGATCTGGTGATGATCCAGACACCGGAATATGGCGGCGGAGAGATGTACTTTGACGGGGAACTGGTGCGCAAGGACGGCCTCTTCCTGCCGGAGGGCCTGCGGGCGCTCAACCCGGAAGCGCTCAAGGGCTGATGGGCAAGTCTCTGGGGCTTTATGTCCATCTGCCTTTCTGCCGGAGGAAGTGCGCCTACTGCGACTTTCCCTCCTATGCGGGGCGGCTTGCGCTCAGGGAAGCATATACGGACAGGGTCTGCGATGAGATTGCCGGGCGGGCGAAGGAATGGGGCAGGCTGGAGGCCGACACCGTCTATCTGGGCGGGGGAACGCCTTCCCTGATGGAGCCTTCGCAGATCGCGCGGATCCTGCGGCAGCTGGGGGAGTGTTTCCGCATCCGGACTGATGCAGAAATCAGCTGCGAGGCAAATCCGGGCACCCTGAAGGCGGATTTCCTGGAAACATTGAGGGAAAACGGCGTCAACCGGCTGTCCATCGGCGCGCAGTCAGCTGACGAAGCGGAATTGCGGCTGCTGGGCCGGATCCACAGCTGGGAGCAGGTGGAGGAAAC
>DIWD01000063.1 GCA_002428405.1 bacterium UBA6115 | reverse complement strand
CCGATGGCCATGATGACGATGTAGGCGTTCTGGTTGATGACGTTGTACACATTCATGGGCAGCAGCAGCTTCCCGCCGGTCAAACCCTGAAACATCAACACGATGAACGCCAGCGCCAGCATCATCGTGTATTGCTTCATGTTTTTTTTCACAGTGGCAAGTACCTTGTTCATGCGCTGATTTCCCCCTTGCTGGCTTGCAGAATGCAGCCCATAATCGCCTCTTGCGAGGCCTCTTCCCGTGAGAATTCGGCGATCAGCCTGCTTTCGTTCATGACATAGATCCGGTCGCACATCCCCAGCAGCTCGGCCAGCTCCGAGGAGATCATGAGCACCGCCTTGCCTTCCGAAGCCAGCTGGTTGATGATCTGATAGATCTCATACTTCGCGCCGACATCCACGCCGCGCGTGGGTTCGTCCAGCAGCAGGATATCCGGCCTGGCAAAGATCCACTTGCCCAGGAGGACCTTCTGCTGGTTGCCGCCGCTGAGGTTCTCGACATACTGCTCCACCGTGGGGGCCTTGATGTCCAGCTGTTCCTTCTGTTCCGTGGCGCGGATCGTCTCCAGGTCCTTGTCAATGACACCGCGCTTTGAAACAAACTCAATGCGGGAGAGCGTGAGGTTGTGCTTGATGGAGTTGGAGGTGATCAGACCATTGCCCTTCCGGTCCTCTGTCACATAGGCCAGTCCGTCCCGGATGGCCTGGGAGATATTGGTAAGCCGGACCGGCTTGTTGTCGATCAGCACCGTTCCGGATATTTGCTTTCCGTAGGATCTGCCGAAAACCGACATGGCAAGCTCTGTGCGGCCCGCGCCGATGAGTCCGGCCAGACCGACCACCTCGCCGTGGTGGATCTTGATGGATACGTCATCCACGACCTTCTTCCCCGCGTACAGGGGATGGTAAACCGTCCAGTCGCGGATCTCAAAGGCGACCTCCCCGCGGGGCTTGCTCTCCCGCGCGGGGAAACGGTTGGTCATTTCACGTCCGACCATTCCCTTGATGATGCGGGGCTCGGAAATCTCATCTGACTTTTTATCCAGTGTCTCGATGGATTTTCCGTCGCGGATGATGGTGATGCGGTCTGCGCAGTATTCGATTTCATTGAGCTTGTGGGAGATGAGGATGGAAGTGATTCCGTGCTTATTCTTGAATTCGAGCAGAAGGTCCAGCAGCTTTTTTACGTCATTCTCGTTGAGCGATGAGGTGGGCTCGTCCAGGATCAGCAGCTTAACGTCCTTGGCCAGCGCCTTGGCGATCTCCACCAGCTGCTGCTTGCCCATGCCGATATCCTTGATCAGCGTGCGCGGGTTTTCCTTCAGGCCGACGACTTTCATGTACTTGGCGGCTTGCTGGTTGGTGAGGTCCCAGTTGATCACGCCGGCTTTCTCCCGCTCGTTTCCAAGATACATGTTTTCCGCGATGCTCAGGTGGGGGACCAGCGCCAGTTCCTGGTGGATGATGGCGATGCCGCGGCGCTCGCTGTCCTTGATGTTTTTAAAGGCGCACAGCTCGCCCTGATAATACACTTCGCCGGTATAGGACCCGTAGGGGTAAATGCCGCTCAATACATTCATCAGCGTGGATTTCCCCGCGCCGTTCTCCCCGACAACGGCGTGGATCTCGCCTTCCGTCACATCAATATTGACATTGTCCAGCGCCTTCACACCGGGAAACAGCTTGGTGATGTTCTCCATCCGAAGGATCGTCGATGCCATGAGGCGTCCTCCTTAGCTATTGCAAGGGGGAGATGACAGGATCCGTCATCTCCCCGTTGCCGAAACGAATCAGGTACGATACGTCTGCGTGTCGGTTTGCCGATTAATCAGCAAGCTGATCCGCTGTGTAGTACCCGGTCCCGATGAGCAGTTCCTCATAGTTGTTGATGTCTGCGAACAGCGGCAGGCAGTAGAAGGTGGGGGTGTCAAACACTTTGTTGTTGACAGTGGTGTTGACTTCAACTTCTGTCCCTGCAACGATCGAGTTGACCATCGCGACCGTACGGGCTGCGAGGATGCGGGTATCCTTGAAGATGGACATGGACTGGGTGCCCTTGATGATGTTCTTCACACTGGCGATGTCGCAGTCCTGGCCGGTGACGATCGGAAAGTTTTCGCCAGCCTTGAATTCGGCGGCGACCAGCGCGTTGGTGGCGCCTTGGGCGGTGGAGTCATTGGAGCAGAGGACCACGTCCAGCACCTTGCCGTCAGCATAGAAGGACGAGATGATGTCGTCCATGCGGGCCTGGGCTGTTTCGGTCTTCCAGGAGGGGGTGGCCACCTGGTCGAAGGTCGTCTGGCCGCTGACGCAAATCAGCTGGCCGTTGTCCAGGTATTCCTTCACTTTGCTCATGGCGCCTTCAAAGAAGTACGTGGCATTCAGGTCGCCGGGGTCGCCCGCAAAGAACTCAATGTTGAAGGGGCCTTTGCCCTCAGCAAGGCCGAGTTCTTTCACGACATACTCACCCTGGATCTCGCCGACCTGGAAGTTGTTGAAGGTGGCGTAGTAGTCAATGTTGGGCGTGTCCGTGATGATGCGGTCATGGCAAACGACCTTGACGCCCTTTTCCCTGGCGTCGGCAAGCACGGTGCTCAGAGCGGTGGACTCGATGGCGGTGATGACCAGCACATCGCACTCGTTGAGCAGCATGGTTTCCAGCTGATTTACCTGGGTGGGCACGTCGTTGTCACCGGCATACTGAAGTTCGACTTCATAGCCGGCGGCCTCGAACTGCGCCTGCAGATAAGCGCCGTCTTCGTTCCAGCGCTGAAGGCTCTTGGTGGGCATCGAGACGCCCACTCTGGTCGCCAGCGCGGAACCTGTAGCAAGGAGGAGGACAGAGACCAGGAGCAGGGATAGAAGTTTTTTCATACCGTTTTCTCCTTTTCTTATTCTAAGGCGTTTTCGCCTTATCATCATACTGTTCAGGGCGCTGCCGGCGCGATCCGCGCGACAACAGCATTGCTTCCATTCGCCGATATCCCTGTTATAGCTGGATTTTAGCACTCTCAATATGCCATGTCAATCGATTTCGTCCCAGTAAATCGATAAAATGGGACTGGATACTGCCCGGGGCATTGAATGACCGGGCCTTTGGTCAATTGGCCAGGCGCGGATGAACCGGGGAGGAACATGATTTCAATGTCTTCCACGTATCTTCGCTTTTTGATATACTGCCGGCATCGTATCAAATACCGCCGCTCCTCTCAGCACGCCCGCCGGACAGCCTGCCGGAACAGGAAAGAGCATGACCATGAAATATGAAAAATTGATCAGCCGCAGCGAAGACTGGCTGAAATATGCCATTCGGCTCAAATTATGCCATGAGCCGAAGGAGTGCCTCGTCAAGGAAAGAACGGCAGCCTTATCAGACAGCCGGATCCAGGGCTTTCTTCATGATATCTCAGACTTCCATGGTGTACCGATCACGAATCACAAGAATCCGGACTTACCCATCCATAAACTGCTGTTTCTTTTGGACCTTGGATTTGATGCAGGCGTCCCGGAAATCCGGACAGCGACGGATAAAATCATGAAACACAAGGAGGACGGCGGCGTATATCAGTCGCTGACCAACATCCCCCGGCATTTTGGCGGAACGGGCGAGGATACCTTCAGCTGGTGCCTGTGCGACGCTCCCCTGCTGCTCAAAGCGCTGCTGAAGGCGGGCGTGGAATATAAGGAACATCTCCAGCAGGGCGTTGAATCTCTCGTCTCCCTTTGCCGGGAGAATGGCTTCCCCTGCGCGGCCTCCAGGGAACTGGGCAGATTCCACGGCCCCGGCCGGAAGGAAGACCCCTGCCCTTACGCGACGCTGATCATGGCGGACCTGCTGGCGCGGATCCCTGAATACCGCGATACATCCGCCGCTGCCGCCTCTGCGGAATCACTCCTGTCCCTGTGGGAGAACAGCCGCGAGCAGCATCCCTACATCTTCTATATGGGAGATGATTTTCGCAAGCTGAAAGCGCCTTCCCTGTGGTATGACCTCCTCAGCGTTGCCGCCGTTCTGAGCCGGTTCCCCCGCGTCCATTCCGATCCGCGTTTCCGGGAAATGATCGGGCTGATCAAAAGCAAAGGGGATGAAGAAGGATTCTTCACGCCCGAGTCGGTATACCTGAAGCTGAAAGCCTGGGATTTCGGCCAGAAGAAAACGCCTTCCCCCTACCTGACTTATCTGTGCCTGCGGGTGTTTGACCGGGTTGAGCAAGGCGCGGGCCTGTAGATCCGCATTGTGAGACTCAGCGGGGAATGGCGCTGATGGACGGGGGAAACAGTTTGATTATCCGCGGTTACAAAGAGAATGAGGCAGCATGATGGGCAAATCCATTTTGCAGCAGTACATCAACCTGGCAAAAGAAGGCACAAAAGAGACAATCGGCGAGATCATGGGACATTTGAATATCTTTATGACCCTGCCCGAGTCAAAGTTCAATGATTTTGCGCTGGGCCATGTTGAAAGCGAGGAAGGGCTGAGAACCATGGAGCATTATCTGTTTCATGGCACACAGATACAGAGGAATTACTGCACCCTGTATTTCGCGAGAAGGGGCGAATACCTCATCATCAGAAAAGCATATGATGAAGGCCTGATTGATGCCAAACAAGCGTTTTCAAGGTAAGGCGACTTCCCCTTCACGCCATGCAGCCGCATTGGCCGGGATTGGGATCAGCCCTATACAAGCCGTTTCATCACCCGCGCGTCCCGGACGGTGCTGTCCCCTTCCAGGGCATAGCGCAGCGCGTCGATCAGGTGGTCCTCCCCCTCGGGCCGGGACAGGTACCCGCCCTGCCCGTCCGGTTTCCAGCGGTATCCCAGCAGCTCCTCCCGCAGCCTCAGGCATTTGGCGGAGAGGATGATTTCCTGCTGCAAAAGCCATTGCAGGCCGTGCAGCACGCTGTCGGGTCCCTTGCGCGCGGGCAGGGCGGCCACGCCGTAATGGCGCAGCTCCGCGATGGACTTGGGCTCCGCGCTGTCGCAGATGACCGGCAGGGCTCCCGCGAAGCGCTTCAGCCTTTCCGCCAGGCGGTCGTTGGTAAGCCCCCGCTCATACAGTTCATCGATGATAAACAGCCGCCTGTGCCTGCGGTCATAGCGCGCCAGCACCGCCGCGCAGGGATCCTGGGCGAAGCCGAAATCCAGTCCGCAGCGCAGTTCCTCCCGCGGCGAATCCGCCGGCGGTTCCCCCGTTTTCCAGTTGCCCAGCACCAAGCCTCCCATCACGCCCCATTCGCCCAGGGTGTAGACCTGGCGGAAGTAGGGGT
Source organism: bacterium UBA6115 (assembly GCA_002428405.1). The sequence goes on along the minus strand of DIWD01000063.1, from coordinate 8,869 downwards.
CCCGCTCCCCCTCCAGCGCCTTGCGGTCATCCTCGGTGAGAAAGCGGTTGTCCCGGTAGGTCGTGCGCAGGATGAGCAGGTCCTCCCGCATCAGGAGGCCTTTGTCTTCAGGAAAATCGCTGAAATACTCCCGGTACAGCCAGTGCCCGCGGGAAACGGGGTTGAAGGACAGGCTCAGCCGCTTTGGATGCCGGCAGGGGCCGCGCAGGCGTTTTTCCAATTGCCTGACGTCCGCCCAGCCGGTCTGCGTGGCCTCCTCCACCCACACGTCGCTCAACGCGCCTTTCGCGGGCGTGATGGACTTGATCTTCTCCGCGTCGTCAAGGCCCATAAAAAGGATCTGCGCGCCGTTGCGCACGCAGGTCACGTTCATCCCGCTCCTGTTCACCCGGAAGAATCCATGAAGGCCGAAACGGGCAACCACCTTGTTCACCTCGGCAAAGCAGCTGCTCCCAAGCGTGCGGGCCACCTGGCGGACCACCAGCGTGTTGCGCCCGGCGAGCGTATCCAGCACGGTCCGAGCGGCCAGGAACACCGACTTGCCCGATCCCGCCCCGCCGAAGAAGATCTGCGTGCGCTGCGGCGCCTGAAGATAGGGCAGGTAGCAGGGGTTGAACGCCGAAGCGGGGACGAAAAGCACGGGATGGGCAGGCGCATCCGTCAAAGGATGGTTCCCGGGGAACTGCTCCCCTGACGGGGCTGATACCGTTCCGCCTGTCTGCTTGATCCCGTTCATTCCTCCCTTACCTGAATCACAAAGTCCCGCGAAAGGTTGTCCCCTTCGCCCTTCTCCTCCATCATGTTCAGCACTTTGATGAGGTCGCCCGCGCTCACCTTGCCCTGGCGCAGCAGCTCCATGAACGCGTGCGCCGCCGTCCCTTTCAACTCCCCGATGTCCGTGAGTTCCCCCATGCCCGCTCTCCCCTTTTATGCTGAATTGAACCGTTAACAGAACGTATGTTCTGTTCCTGTTTCAGGATAACACAGGGAGCGGCTGACATTCACTGACATCTTTCCCTTCGCCATGAATCTTTTGCAATGCTTTCATATTTCCCTGCAGGAACTCTTTTTTTATTGTCAGGGGCGTGTATAATGCTGGCTGAATAACAAGGGAGAAAAACACATGAAAACCGGCATGGTCAGCGATATCCAGAAATTCAGCCTGCATGACGGTCCAGGCATCCGCACCGTCGTATTCCTGAAAGGCTGCAACATGCGCTGCGTCTGGTGCCACAATCCGGAAGCGATCGGCTATGGCCGGTTTCTGGCGTTCTATCCCGGCAAGTGCATCCTGTGCGGAGCCTGCTATGACGCGTGCGGGACCGGGGCGCTTACGCAGGTTTTTGACAATGCACTGCCTTCATTATCCCGGCGCAGGTTTGACAGGGCCAGGTGCACAGCCTGCGGGGCCTGTGTCCAGGCCTGCGCGCCGCAGGCCCTCAAGCTGATCGGGCGGGAGATGACCGCGCGGGATGTTCTGGAGAAGGTAATGGAGGACAGGTCGTATTACGAGGCATCCGGGGGCGGCGTGACCCTCTCGGGCGGCGAACCGCTGGCGCAGGCTGATTTTTCAGCGGAAATCCTGCGGTTATGCCGCAAGGAGGGGATGGATACAGCCATTGAAACCAACCTTTCCTTCCCGCGGCAGATTGTGGAGAAACTCCTGCCCTTCCTTGACAGGATCTTCTGTGACCTGAAGCTGCTGGACGACGCGGAGCACATCAGGGCTACGGGGGTGTCAAACGCCACGGTACTGGAAAACCTGAAATGGCTGTCAGAAACGGGTATTCCGCTCACCATGAGGACGCCGCTGATCCCAGGCATCACCGACAGCGATGCCAACATCAGGGGCATTGCCGCCTGGCTACGCGCGAATACCGCTGCCCTGGAAATGGAGCTGCTCAACTATAACCCGCTGGCTCAAGCCAAGCACAATGACCTGGAACAGGAGTATCCGCTCAGGGATAAAAAGCCTCTGGGCGCGGAACGGATCGCGCAATTGTGCGCCTTGGCAGGCCGCGAGGGGATCCTGGCCCGCTGCGGCGGAGACTGACAGAAGGGATGACCGCCATGTGGAGCAATTTGTCAACCGGGGAGAAGCGCGACCTCATCAACAGCCTGCTGGCCAGGCTGCGGGCGGACAAGCTGCTGGAAACAGCGAAAAAGGTGAAGTCCCTGGGCTACCTGGACGAGGATGACCACCATTTTCTCGCCCCGCTCGGTGGAGCGGGCTGGGCGCCGGTCCCAAACCACGAAAACGGTGACTTTTATGGATATACCGGCTGGGCTATGAATTATGACTCCCTCGTGAACAGTTTCCCGCCCGTCGTGGTGCCCTATTCCCCGATGGCGGGTAACTACTTCCACATCCTTTACAAGTACCGTAAACACCTGTGCAACCCGGATTACAGCTTCCAGGAGCTGGTCCCCGCGATTGAAAAGTATGACATTGACCACGGCATCGGCGCGGTGGAGCACTTCTGCGGGGACATCACCATCGGCATGCGCCTTGGCTGGGGCGGGCTGCTGGAGAAGGTGCACCGCTACGCCGCCCTCAACGGCAAAGACCCGGAGACGGTGGAGTTTTACCAGGCGGAAGAGAGCGTGGTTAAAACCATCATCGCCTGGATCAGGCGCACCTCAGACAGGATCGAAGAGCTGCTGAAGATGGAAACGGACCCGCTGATTTTAGAAAACCTCCGCGGCATGCTGGAGGCCAACCGATGGATAGAGCAAGGCCCGCCGCGCAGCCTGCGGGAAGCGTGCCAGTTTATGTGCTGGTACAACATAACCGGAAAGTGCTACAACCTGGACGGGTGCGGGGGGCAGATCGACGAGGTCCTTTACCCCTACTACCGCGCCGACAGGGACGCGGGCAGCATCGACGACGAGGACGCGGTGTACTTCCTGGCCGGCGTCCTGCTGGCCGATACGAAATACTATCAGTTGGGCGGCATCGGCAGGGACAAAGAGGACATGATCAACCAGGTATCCTGGCTCTTGCTGGACGCGGCGGACCGGCTGGACATCACCGTGAACCTGACCGTACGCGTGCATGAGGGAATGGACCGGGCCTTTTTCCGGAAATGCGTCGAGAAGCTGTTCAAGCACAAGCATGGCTGGCCGAGGTTTTCAGGCGACAAATCCCTGGTGGACGGGTTCATGCGCAATGGCTTTCCGGAGGAACTGGCGCGCAAGCGCATCGCGGTGGGATGCCACTGGATGGCGATCCCCGGCATCGAGTATGGGATCAACGACTGCATCAAGGTCAATTTCGCCAAAATCTTCGAGGTTGCCTTTGACGAATTGATGGCCCTGGGAGAAACAACGATGGAACGGCTGTGGGAGCTTTTCAGTTCGCACCTGGCCTGTGCGTTGGAAACGGTGTTCAGGGCCGCTGATTTCCACCTGGCGACCCACAGGTACAATTCCCCGGAGCTGTTCCTCAACCTCTTTACCCAAGGGCCTATCGAAAAAGGAAGGGACGCCTCGGATTACTGCCTTGAGTACTACAACATCGGGGTGGACGGGGTAGGCATCGCGGTCGCGGCGGATTCCTTCGCCGCGCTGGAACAGCGGGTGGTGGACGAGGGCCGGATCACCTGGCTGCAGGTCAAGAACGCACTGCGGACCAATTACGCCTCGCCCCAGGCCAGGCGCGTGCGGGCATTCCTGCTCACCGCTGACAAGTACGGCCAGCCCAAAAGCCGGGGATTGAAATGGGCAAAACGGATCTCCTCATCCTTTAGCGACAGGGTGGCAAGGGAACGCACCGATGGCCCGGTGCGGTTCATCCCCGGGCTGTTCTCCTGGTCCAAGACCATTGTTTTCGGCCAGAGCGTGGGCGCGACGCCCGACGGGCGGCTGGCTGGCGCGCCGGTGAACCACGGCGTCAATCCCATGCCCGGTTCAGTCAAGAGCGGGGAGATGACCTCCCTGTCCGACGCCATTGTCGCGGTCCAGTGCAAAAGGGGCAACACCGCCCCCTTCCAGGTGGAGCTGGACCCAGGCATCACCGCCGGGGAGGGCGGTGTGGACAAGGTCATGGCCCTTTTTAAAACGCATCTGCAGTCCGGCGGCACTCTCATCAACGCGAACATCATCGATGAAAAAACGATTCTCGCCGCCCATCAGGATCCCTCGCTGTTCCCCGACCTGGTGGTGCGGGTGACAGGCTTTACCGCCTATTTCGCCTCCCTGTCACCGGAGTTCAGGCAGCTGGTGGTCGACCGGATCATGGTCGCGCAGTAGCCGCTGGCACCCGCCTCACCCTTTGCGGCAAAACACGCCGGGCTGATACAGCCCGGCTTCCTGTTTTTACACTGTTTCCGTCAAACCCGAGTTCTCGGAATATGCAATGTGGCACAAGCGCTAACTCTTTGATACTTCAATAATAAACGCGGTTTTTACTGACACAGTCGATCGTTACATTTATAAAGCGTATAACGGGGTGGTGTGTTGCGTGAATTGGATGTAATGCGGTATAAAAGTGTCAAAGGATCCTGGATCGCTGATTCTACAGCCACGAGAACGTCAATAAACATGATCGAAACCACCGGAGGTTCTTGATGGGAACGAAGCTGAAATATTTACAATTTTAGTTTTATATCATATGATCAATACAGAGTCTCATACATTGAGGGAAAGAAGGTTCATTTATGAGAAAATGGATTTCATTGACGCTTGTGCTGCTTCTTATTTGTTTGGTGCACGCAGGAGCGTTTGCGACCACTGCCACTGATGAGAAACGCGTCTATTATCCTGATTTTCTCTCCGAATATAATGCTTTTATGCAAGAACTCCTGCATAACAAACCGGCTAAAGGGGATTTGAAAAAAGCGGACAAGCAAGGCAATATACCCTTTACGATCAAGGGAGTTGAGGGCACGATAGAGGGTTTGCTTGTCAAAGACCCAGGAGAGGAACAAATCGCAGCCCCGGATTGGAAAGGCCACGTGAACAATTTTACGATCACCTTAAAATACCACGGCAGTGTTTTCCCTGTTTTGGCAGCTATTCATGCGCTGACTTCCGATGAAAAATTGAATGGAAATGATGCCTTCAATGAATTTTTTGAAGCCGCTTACCGACAGTTCAATCCGGATGGCTTGGGGCAGTTTGAAATCAGGAATTACAGGGGACAAATCATAGAAAAATCAAAGGAGGGCCTTGCGGTAAAGGTTTCATTCAATTACCTTGCCGGCATAGAACCGGATCCGCCTTATACTGCGGAGCAACTGGCATTGCCGGTTGATTTGGAAGGCTTTGTAGAGCGCTGGAACTTTGAAGGTTACACGCAAAGCGCGAACATTTTAGGCAGCGCAGTCATTCACACAAAAAAGTTTGTACCATATAAAGTGAAGACGGGCAAAGCTGACGAGCAGGGCTTGGTCCCCTTTGTGATGAGCTTTCAGCATCCTGCAGCTAAAGTGGAAATCGAAGGTTTTACTCGAAATAATCTGATAGAAAGCGTAAAAATGAGGTATACCCCTCCCAACAGCGAACTGAATTACATCACGACCGGCTGCATCGGCATCGTTAAAATTCTGTATGCGATGAGCGGCATAGAGAACCCGACCGGCTTGATGAGATACCGGGATTATGACGTGATTGCTCAACATTTCCAGAAAGAGATGTATACCGCCTGGCTTACATTCAATTTTTATAGGGTTAAGAACGGAAGCGAACTCAGAGAAGGCGAGCTGGAAAAATTGCTTGAAGCAAAGCCTTTCAACGGCTATCAGATCAGCACAACGGTTCATGAAGAAAACGGTTTGATCATCAGAGAATACAGCTTCACAAGAACAGGGTTATGATCCGCACAGCAGTTTGGTGATCTATAGGAACAATTGAACTTCCGCAGAATGAATGTTTCTTTGGAATTGTCCCTCAGCGGCAAGATCTGCGTCGGGTTTGAGGTGTTCATCTTCCTCTTCTTTATAAAGAACAGGAAGCAGGAAACGGACTCCTTGAAAAGCGGACGCTGCAGGGTCTTTTGTATGAGTTTGATGCGATTGAACCGCTTGAATCGCCCGAACATGTCCATGTTCTTGGAGAAATCATCAGGAAGCAGAAAGACATCCATACTTCACTTGGAATAAGAGAACCCTCGTAATGAATATCGGGAATACAAGGCCAAATGCCCGGGCCGTTCCGCTTGCGTCTGTTCGCTTGTGCGAATATACTTAATAGACAGGAACAGGACCGCAAAAGACGGTATCCGCGCGGAAAGGCAGTGGCGATGTCCGAAATCACCTGCAGCCAGGCAGCCCGGCTCTGGGATATTTCGCCCAGGCGCGTACAGACCTACTGTGCAAAGGGGCGTCTGCCCGGCGCGCGGCGCGCAGGGCGGATGTGGCTGCTGCCTGCTGACGCGCAGAAGCCGCGGGACCCCAGGGCCGCTTTCACGCCCAGCTACCCCTCCTACTGGCCGCGCCTGCTGCTGCTTGACGGGGACATGATGCGCCTGAATGATGAAACTCAGATGCTGGCGCACACCAAGACAGATGCTGAAAAGAAACAGCTGGCGGCCGAAATCGCCTACATGCGCGGCGACTATTTAGCGGCTTCACGCTGCCTTGAAGGGGTCCGGGAGCAGGATCCTTCCTACCTGGCCGCGACGATGATTTCATCAGCCGCCAGGATCTCCGCGGGGGACACCCGCTCGTTTCATGAAACCCGGAGCATCCTTCTTCGCCTTTGCGCCGGGCCGGCCGCCAATTCCCCGGGATGCCTCATGGCGCAGCTGGCATGGGGCGCCCTGGCCATCAGCGCCTTTGCGCCAAAAATGGGCGCTTCCTGGCTGACGGGCGGAGTTCTCGCAAGTCTTCCATCCGCGTCTTTGCCCTTCGCGCTATACCTGCGGGGGAAGGCCCTGCTGGCGCTGGGGCGCATCGAAGAGCTGCTGGGCATGGCGGAAGGCGCGCTAAGCCTTCTGCCGCGGGGCTTTGGCATCGGGGAGGCGTATCTGTACATCATGCTCGCGCACGCTTACCTTTACCAAAATCAGATGGAAAAGGCCCGGGAGGCGCTGATGCGGGCGATCGACATCTGCCTGCCAAAAGGGTTTCTTTCCCCTTTCGCGGAGAACATTTCCTCCCTGCTGGGCCTGGGGGAGCGCTGCCTGCAGGAGACCTGCCCGGACCAGCTGCAAAAGGTCCTGTCCCTGCATAAAACATTGTCCGGGTCATGGCTGGAAGTCCACAACTTCCTGACCCGGGAGCAAATCGCCACCATCCTGACACGCCGTGAATACCAGGTGGCCCTGAGCGTCGCCGGCGGCCTGAGCAACCAGGAAAGCGCCGGACGGCTGGGCCTGTCGCTCAGCACCCTGAAAGGACACCTGCGTTCCGTTTATCAAAAACTGAATATCACCAGCCGCAAAGAGCTCAAAGCGTTTGTCATCAGCGCTTAATACTGATCTCAACCATAAACGCTTCGATGAGCCGGCTCTTTTTCGCCTCCGCGTAGCCTCTCTCAGTCAGTGTAGGCTCCGCTACTCTTTCCTTTTTCGGCTTAGCGGAGACATAAAATTTTTCGGCCCATCCGTGCGTTTACTCGTTCGATCAGTATAATCCCCTCCAAAATCAGCGTTTTTTGGCTCTGTTGCCCCTGCCGCTGTCTGGCTAAAATGAGACCGTTGCAGAATGTCCTTCCTGTATTGTTTTAACACATCAAAATAAGCATGCCGCTCCCCTGCCCTTCCCAGAAAAATATAAAAGCCTCCGCCGCCAGACTGACCTGACTTGGAGAAATAAGATGAAGCGCATTCGGAAGCATCAGCCACTTGTTCGTCTGATTGTCACCGCCTTGTTTTGCCTGGCGCTTGTCCTGCAGGTATTCCCCGCAAAGGCTGTTGATTTCACCATCACCATCACGTTGACCGCAACTCCACATGGGGGAAAAATGCCAATCACGGTTGCGGTAACCACTTCACCCAAAACTGAAGCCTTCACAGGATTCTGGGTGGATGTTCGGAGCGGATCCAAGGTCGATGTATTGGAATGGAGAGACTCAGCTGGAAGGGATGTTGACGGCGTATCTTATAATTTCACCTCAAGTTTTGACATAACCAACGCGCTGCCGTCAGAACAGATCCTGACCTTTGACTGCTTTGTCTATAATGTCGCCGGCGCCTTGGTCGCTTCGGGAAGCGCTTCAAAGGAACCGCCCATCAATCATAACTATCCGCCGGCATATTCGGAACCCGCCACCTGTACGGAACCCGGCTACAGCGTCCAGCGTTGCTCCATTTGCGGTTATACAGTAAAAACCCCAATCCCGGGAGAGCCTGCCCTTGGCCACGATTATGGTTTATGGTCGACCTATGTCCATGACAGCACCACATCAGGCAGCGGAAGCAAACACTACCGAGAGTGCCAGAGGAACGGCTGCGGATACAGGGAGGTCAGTTCCTGCGATCTGCAGAGAATCGGCACAACACCTGCCACATGTACGACTGGGCAAAGCATCCATTTATTATGCAGCCTGTGCAGCTATATGTATTTCACAGATCCGGGCGAGCCTTTGGGCCACAGCTTTACCAACTACATCTCCGATGGCAACGCAGCCTGCACCTTGGACGGCACAAAGACTGCTGTATGCGACCGCTGCACGGAGACCGACACGATCGCGGACACCGGTTCCGCCCTGGGGCACAGCTTCACCAGCTACATCCCGGACGGCAACGCAGCCTGTACCTTGGATGGCACTAAGACTGCTGTATGCGACCGATGCACGGAGACCGACACGATCGCGGACACCGGTTCCGCCCTGGGGCACAGCTTTACCAACTACATCTCCGATGGCAACGCAGCCTGCACCTTGGACGGCACAAAGACTGCTGTATGCGACCGCTGCACGGACACCG
>DIWD01000057.1 GCA_002428405.1 bacterium UBA6115 | reverse complement strand
TGCATCGGCCCGATGGTCCGCTCCACCAGGTCATGGGTCAGCTCATTGAACTTGGCGCGGGTCAGGGTGATGTCCAGGTGCTTGGGGCCGTTTGCGTCAGCTGTGATGAAAGGCAGGTTGATGTTGGCGGCCATTACGCCGGACAGGTCGATCTTTGCCTTCTCCGCCGCTTCCTTCAGCCGCTGCCAGGCCATACGGTCTTTCTTCAGATCGATGGCGTTCTCCTTTCGGAAGGTTTCGGCGATGTAATCCACGACCCTGTCGTCAAAGTCATCGCCGCCCAGCTTGGTGTCGCCGTTGGTGGCCAGCACTTCAAACACGCCGTCGCCGATCTCCAGGATGCTGACGTCAAAAGTGCCGCCGCCCAGGTCATACACCAGGATCTTGTGCGGTTTTTCCTTGTCAAGACCATAGGCCAGGGAGGCCGCGGTCGGTTCATTGATGATGCGCATCACCTCAAGCCCGGCGATCCGGCCGGCGTCTTTGGTAGCCTGGCGCTGGGAATCGGAGAAGTAGGCGGGCACAGTGATAACAGCTTGGGTNNTGGTTGCTTCCCATCTTGCGCTTGATGGATGAAATGGTGCGTTCAGGGTTTGTGATTGCCTGGCGCTTGGCGATCTGGCCTACAAGGCGTTCGCCTTCCTTGGTGAAGGCGACGACGGACGGCGTGGTCCTGGAGCCTTCTGAGTTTGCGATGACAACCGGCTCCCCGCCTTCCATGACGGCGACGCAGGAGTTGGTGGTGCCAAGGTCGATACCGATGATTTTAGCCATTTATGATTCCTCCGTTAACAATTCTATCTTGGTTGTATATGTCAAAGGTCGGGAACGACCCTGACCATCGCGTGGCGCAGGATGCTGTCCCCCATCCGATAACCTTTTTGAAGCACCTCGCAGACAGTGCCGGGTTCGCCTTCGCTGCTGTCACCCTGCGCGACAGCGTCCTCCAGCGTCGGGTCAAACGTTTCGCCCAGGCGGGAGACCGTTTGAACGCCGCGCTGGCTCAGGGCATCCAGAAACTGGCGCAAAACCAGCTGAACGCCTTCGTACAGCGGATCTTCTTCCCTAAGTTCCATCAGCGCGCGTTCCAGATTGTCGCACACCGGGAGGATGGTTTTGATGAAAGCCCGGGCGCCGTCTTCAAAGCTTTCCGACGCAACCTGGCGGTTGCGGCGGCGGAAGTTTTCAAAATCCGCCTGTACACGCTGCGCCAGGTCAAGATACTCATCCCTCAGCTTTTCGGCTTCGGCCAGTTTCTTCTCGGTCTCCGTCAACTCGACGGTCTTCTGTCCTTCGTTTTCCGTCATCATTTCTTCTGCGGTACTGACGGGAAGGGGTTCTTTTTTTGTCATGTCTTCCTCCATGGTTTACTCCGCTTTCTCATTTCTGAGAATGCCCGTCAAAGTCTGGCTGACCAGGCGAAGGGTGTTGAACACCCTTGCGTAGGGCATGCGGGTCGGGCCGATGATACCGATAGCGCCATGCTGCCCGCGGCCGATGCTGTATTCCGCCAATGCCACACTGCACTCGTTCATTTCCGGAATGCCTGTTTCGGGCCCGATGTGGACCGTCAAATCCAGACTGCCTGACTCGCGGATCAGATTCATCAGCCTGTCTTTGTCCTCCAGCGCCGCCAGCAATTGCCTCGCTTTGTCCGAGTCATGGTACTCCGGAAAACCAAGGATGTTGTGGGAACCGGAAACAGTCAGGCTGTCGGCCGCGTTCTGCTTTTCCATCTGCGTCGAAAGATCCTGGATGCCCTTGAGCACCTGAGGGTCGTTTGGCGCGTGCACAGCAAACTCTTTGAGCAGGTGCTGAACCTCTTTCAGCGTCCTGCCGGTGAAGCGCTCAGAAAGCATCCGGCTGATGGCATACAGCGCGTCAGCGTCAAGCGCCTCTGATACATGCACCATGGTGTCGCGGATGATGCCGCCGTCGGTCACGATCACCAGCAGCGCCGTGGCCCGGGAAACCGGCACCAGCTGGAGGGTTGCGATGCGCAGCTCCTCCTGCCTGGGCATCATGACGATGGCGGCATAGCGGGTGAATTCAGACAGGGCATGGGCTGTACTGATGACGACATCTTCCAGGTGGCTGATGCGCTTTAATAATTTCTGCCTGATTTCTTCATCATCCATGTCTGAAATCAGACCGCTCTCAAGCAGCATGTCCACATACAGCCGGTAAGCCTTTGCGTTGGGAACGCGGCCGGCGGAAACGTGGGGCTGATCCAGGTAGCCCAGGTCTTCCAGGTCACTCATCTCATTTCGGATGGTCGCGCTGGAAAGGTTCATCAGATACTTGCGCGAGATGGTCCTGGATCCCACAGGGATGGCGGTCAGGATGTAGTCATCAATGACGGCCTGCAAAATGTGTTTCTTGCGGTCATCCACGACTTACTCCTCCCCCTTTCCTGCCAGGCTGTTAGCACTCTCGCGTGTTGAGTGCTAACAGCCTCTCCAAGATACCATGCGAATATCGCTTTGTCAATAGCCTTTGCCGTTGATTTTCTTCAATGGCATATCCTCTTTTCCCTGGCAAATGAAAAGCCGGACTGGAACCTTTCCAGCCCGGCTGTTGATGGATGAACCTACAGCACGTATGGATCCTTCATCGGGTCGATGAAGGAAGCGGGATCATAGTCTGTCTTGATTTCATCCCAATGCGCCAAAGCGCGGTTTTCGCCGGGCATGTTCAGCTCCGGGTGCGCGTTGTTGGCGGCATGGTTCCCTTCTTGGCTGTTCCGTTTGGGAAGGTCGAGGTCCACCTCGCTCATGGAGATATTCAGCGCCTGGGCAACACCCTTCCCGTACTCGGGGTCTGCTTGCCAGCAGTTGGCGATGTGCCGGTGCTTGATCTGCAGGGTGCTGTCGCCCATGTTGCGCGCGGTATTCTCGCACAGCACGCGGCGCTGCTGGGGGGTCATGGCGCGGAACAGCATGCCTGGCTGGGTGTAATAGTCATCATCATCCTCGCGGAAGTCATAGCGGTAAACATCACCGCCCTTCTGCAATGGCTGGACATTGTCCTCTGTTTCAGTCCAATTCCCGTATGAGTTTGGCTCCACATGCACTTCGCTGCCCAGATTGCCGTCCACGCGCATTTGCCCGTCACGGTGGAAGGGATGGGGATGCTGCACCCCGCGCGGCTGGTTGACTGGGATCTGGTGGTGGTTGACGCCCAGGCGGTAGCGGTGTGCGTCGCCGTATGAGAAGAGCCTGCCCTGCAGCATGCGGTCCGGCGAAAAGCTGATGCCGGGGACAACGTTGGCCGGGGTGAATGCGGACTGCTCCACATCAGCGAAGTAATTGTCCGGGTTGCGGTTCAGTTCAAATATGCCCACGGGATGGAAAGGGCAGTCCTTCTTGAGCCATTGCTTGGTCAGGTCAAAAGGATTGGTCTTCATACCATCTGCCTGCTGCTGGGTCATGATCTGCACATACATCGTCCACTTGGGGAACTTCTTCTGCTGGATCGCCTCGTACAGGTCGCGCTGATGGCTCTCCCGGTCCATCCCGACGACGGCCTCCGCTTCCTGGTCGGTGTAGTTCTGGATGCCCTGATGGGAGCGGAAATGGAACTTGACCCAGCAACGCTCACCTTTTGCGCTGATGAAGGAATAAGCATGGCTGGAGAAGCCGTGCATGTGGCGATAGGAACTGGGGATGCCCCGGTCACTCATCACGATGGTGACCTGCTGCAGCGCTTCGGGCAGGGAGGACCAGAAGTCCCAGTTGGTGTTCGCGGAGCGAAGGTTGGTGCGCGGATCGCGTTTGACGGCGTGGTTCAGGTCGATGAACTTCAGCGGGTCGCGGAAGAAGAACACCGGGGTATTGTTGCCCACAAGGTCCCAATTGCCGTCCTCGGTGTAAAACTTCAGCGCGAATCCGCGGATATCGCGCTCGGCGTCAGCCGCGCCGCGCTCGCCTGCGACGGTTGAAAAGCGGGCGAACATTTCGGTCTTCTTGCCGACTTCTGAGAAGATCTTCGCCTTTGTGTACATTGTGATGTCATGGGTCACCGTAAAGGTGCCAAAAGCGCCGGATCCCTTGGCGTGCATGCGCCGCTCGGGGATGACCTCGCGGTCGAAATGCGCCATCTTTTCCAGGAACCAGGTGTCCTGAAGCATCAGCGGGCCGCGGGGGCCCGCGGTCATTGAGTCCTGGTTGTTCTCAACCGGAGCGCCGGCGGCTGTCCTGAGTTGGGGATGGGGGCCTGTCGCGTCGTTACGGCTGGGTGAGTTGGGCCCAAGCCCGTTCTTATTCCTTGGGTCATTCATATACAAAATCCTCCTATTTGCTGATCATCCTGGCTATGTGGAAAACCCTCGCACTATACCTGCACCTTAGCATGAACGCTGGCAGCCATCAACGAACAAATATGTTCTCTCCCGTCAAAGGCTTGTTTCTTCCCGGCTGCGCTGATAAGATGAAGGCGTTCAGATTCATCGCGGCTTTCCTTTATAGACAGTTATGAATGCGTCGGAGGATTGCTTGCGCGGGAGGCAGTCAGGATGACAACTTACACATACCCTGGCGGTTTTGGGGAGCCGCAGTTTGAACGGGGGCTGCGGCTGATGGAATCCATCATCGGCGGACGCTGGAACCCGATGATCCTTTTCGCGCTGGAAGGCGGTCCCTGCCGTTTCAGCGATTTGAAGTCCAGGATTGAGTTTATCAGTGACACAGAGCTGCAGCGCAAGCTGGGTGCCCTGACGGGTAGCGGCCTGGTCACCAGGTGTTCGCCGGAAGAGGACGCCCGCAGGGGTGAATACATGCTGACCGGATTTGGCGGGGAGATCGCCCATACCCTGCGCCACATCCTGGTCATCTCTCAGAAACATGGCGCCGATCATGAGGTCGCGGGGGAGAAGATAGAATGAAAACAACCGTCACCCTGTCCACCGGGGCAAAGATGCCCCTGATAGGTTTTGGAACTTATCTGATCAACGACTCCCGGATATGTGAGCAAGCTGTATCAGATGCCCTGGAGATCGGCTACAGGCTCATCGATACAGCACAGTTCTATGGGAACGAGGAGGCTGTCGGACGCGCTGTCAGGAACAGCGGAATTCCCAGAAAGGAACTGTTCATCACCACCAAGCTGTGGATCAACGATATGGGATATGAAAAAGCAAAAGCCGCACTGGATGCTTCCTTGGTGAAGCTGGGGCTGGATTATGCGGACCTGTACCTGCTTCATCATCCTTTCGGGGATTATTACGGGGCGTGGCGGGCAGTGAGCGAAGCATACAGACAGGGACGGGTGCTGGCCATCGGGGTGTCCAATTTCTATGCGGACCGGCTGACGGATCTGGCACTGCATAATGACATCTTCCCGGCGGTTGACCAGCTTGAAATCCACCCTTACCACCAGCGGCACGAAATGGAGGACACTCTGCGGGAATACGCGGTCATCCCGCAGGCCTGGGGACCTTTCTCACAGGGTAAAACCGATTTGCTTGAAAATCCTTCGCTTCTGTCCATCGCGGAGAAACACGGTAAAACAGCCGCGCAGGTTTGCCTTCGGTGGCTGACCCAACGCGGCATCAGCGCGCTGCCCAAGTCCACTCATAAGGAGCGCATCAGGGAAAACTTTGACATCTTTGACTTTGAGCTCAGCCTGAACGACATGGATGCCATCGCCCTTTTGGATAAACAGAAACCTGCCGGATTGCCGCATACGGATCCGGAGAATGTCAGGAGGATCTTTTACCTGTAAGAACGGCTGCCCCTGTTTATCCGGTCAAAGGTTCCCGCCGTTGTTTTTCATGACTGCCTGATACCAGGCGGATGAATCCTTGGGGATGCGCTCCTGTGTCTGAAAGTCCACATACACCATGCCGAAACGTTCGGAATAGCCCTTGGCCCACTCAAAATTATCAAACAAAGACCATTGAAAGTAGCCTGCCACGTCAATTCCATCTTCCGCGGCGCGCTTCAGCGCACGCAGGTGGCGGTGCAGATAGTTCTCCCTTGCGGGATCATGCACTTTTCCGTCAAGGGAGACCGCGTCATGGGAAGCCATGCCGTTTTCGGTGATAAGGATTGGGGTTTTGTAGCGCTCATAAAGGAACCGCGGGCCCCAGTAGAGGCAATCCGGCGTGACGGGCCAGTCGCTGGCTGTCTTTGCGATCCCGGGCAGATGGGGCACCTGTTCCCAGCCGCGCTGGTTCTGCGCGGCTCTGACAAGCCGGCCGTTATAGATGTTCTGTCCGTAATAATCCAGTTTCCGGTGGATGGCAGAGAGGTCATTCTCCCAGCCTTTGGGCAGGAATCGTTCGTAAAGCACCAGCCCCTGCTGCGGATACTCTCCCAGCATGAC
>DIWD01000014.1 GCA_002428405.1 bacterium UBA6115 | reverse complement strand
CGGCATGTCCCAGGGCTCGGGCTGGACGAAGGCGTCCACCGGCGAGCCGCTCTGGATCCCCCGGCAGTAGGCGATCACCCTTTCAGGGCTGCCCAGCACAAGCGCCTGGATGATGTCAGCGCGGGCGGTCATGGATCCCGGAAAGGCCTGCATCCCCAGTTTCTCCGCCATCCTCGCGGAGAGCGCCGCGACCTTCAGGGCCTGGCAAACGGTATGCGGCGCCATGAACAGCCCCTGGTAAAAGGGCCGGTAGCTCCCCTCATAGCTTCCGACCTCGCGCCCAAGTCCCGGGGCGGTCAGGCGGTTCCCAATCAGGGAAATGGCCCGCGCAGTCCCGGCGATGTAGCCGCCGGTCGGGGCCAGGCCGCCGCCCATATTCTTGATAAGGCTGCCCGCTGCCACGTCCGCGCCAAAAAAGGTCGGCTCATCCTCAGTCACAAAAGCGCCGTAACAATTATCAACCAAAACGAAGACCTCAGGGTTTTTCGCCTTGACAGCCTGGATGAGCCCAGCCATATCTTCAGGCATCAGCGAGGGACGCAGCGCGTACCCCCGGCTGCGCTGGATGAACATCACGCGGGTTTTCTGGTTCATCAGGCCCAGCACTGCCGGAATGTCAAGGCTCCCTCCCGGGGTCAATTCAGCCTGGCGGACAAGGACGCCCATCTCCATCAGGGAACCGGGCTGGCCGCTGCCGCCGATCACGCTGTCCAGCGTATCATAGGGCTTGCCCGTAACGATCAGCAGCCCGTCCCCGGGCCTCAGGAGGCCAAACAGGCAGATGGACAGGGTATGTGTGCCCCCGGAAAGCGATGGGCGCATGATGGCTGCCTCCGCCCTGAAAATGTCCGCGCATACGTTTTCCAGCGTATCCCGGCCGATGTCGTCATAGCCATAGCCGGTGCTTGGGGCGAAGTGCCTGGCGGCCACGCGGCGAGTGGCAAAGGCGTCCATCACCCGGGCTGTGTTCACCCGCTCGGTCTTCTCAAACCCCGCGAATACCTCCGCGCAGTCTTTCTCCGCCTGATCAATCAACAGGTCGATATCCTTTTTCATCCATCCTCCAAACCATGCCGGACGGCCCGCATATGGGCGTCCATGCCTTCTTCGCCCGGCAGCCAGCAAATCCGTTTGTCCGCGTTAAACCAGGTCAGCTGGCGCTTTGCGTAGTTGCGTGTGCGCCGGGCAATGAGATCCCTGGCTTCTGCCAGGCTTGTTTCCCCGTTCAGGTGCGGCACCAGTTCCTTGTACCCCAGTCCCTGCATGCTTTGCGCCTGCGGGCTGACGCCCATGTCAAGCAGCGCTTTTACCTCTTCCGCCAGGCCATCGCTGATCATGCCGTCAACCCGCGTGTTGATCCGACGGTAGAGTGTTTCCCGCGGCCAGCTGAGCGCAAACAGCCGCAAATCCCATTCCTCCATCCTGTTTTCGGGCATTTCCTGGGCAGAGAAGGGATGCCCGGTCAGCTCCAGCACCTCCAGCGCGCGGATAACGCGGCGCAGGTCATTGGGGTGCAGCCTGTCCGCGCTTTTGGGGTCGCGCTCACGCAGCATGCGGTGCAGGGCAAAAGCGTCCTGTTCATCGGCGATCCTTTGGTATTTTTCGCGCACCGCGGGGTCAGAAGGCGCAAAGCCAAAGTCCATCCTCCCCGACAGCGCGCGCAGGTACAGACCCGTCCCCCCGCACAGGACCGGCAGATTCCCACGGGAGAGGATGCCATTGATTGCCGCTTTAGCGCCCTGCGCGTACTCCGCCACCGAATAGGGATCATCCGGCCCGGCGACATCCAGCATATGATGGGGCACCCGTTCCCTCTCCGCCTTTGACGGTTTGGCGGTGCCGATGTCCATGAAGCGGTAGACCTGCATGGAATCCATACATACGATTTCACCGCCCAGTTCTTTGGCCGCCCGCATGGCCAGCGCGGATTTACCCGAGGCCGTGGGGCCGGCAAAGACCGGGATCATGAGCTTCTTCACTTCTGGATGCGCCCGAAGCGGCGCTCCAGCTCTGCGCGGGTCAGCTCCAGGAGGATGGGCCGGCCATGCGGACAGGTGGGCGTGACGCCGTTTGCCACCATCTCGTCCGCCAGCGCCTGCAGCGCTCCCTCAGGCAGTATTTCCCCGCCCTTGACCGCGTGCTTGCAGGCAGCCATGATGATGCGTTCCCTCAACTTCGCGCCGCCCAGGATGCCCGATGAACGCAGCTCGTCCAGCGCATCCAGAAAACTCCGCTGTGCCTGCGGCTCGCCCAACTCCACCGGCACGCTGAGCAGGCGGACGGAGCGGCTGCCAAAATCCTCAGCGTCAAAACCCGCCCCGGCCAGGTCCTCCCTAAAGAGCAGGAAGGCCTGATAACTGGGGTAATCCAGTTCAATCAGCGCAGGCGACAGAAGCGCCTGGGAGGGGACATTTCCCACGGAGGAGGCCACCATCCTGTCAAACAGCAGCCTCTCATGGAGGGCATGCTGGTCAGCCAGCAGCAAACGCTCCCCCTGCTGGGCGATGATATAGGTGCCGAAAGCCTTGCCGATGACCCGCAGGGCGCCGCCTGACACGGGAACAGAAGGCTCGTTGAGCTGTTCCGCCTTCTCCTGCGTAAAAGGCAGGGGTCTTTGTCTTTCCAGCATGTCTTCCAGAGCGGTATCCCGGGCAACCAGCGCCCCTGACCCGGGCTTTTCCGGAACGAAATCAGCTGTCTCAAAGCGTCTGACCCCAGCCGGAAGCGCTTGCGCGGGGCGGGAGAACAGCGGGGGCGGGCTGCCAAGCGGCGCTTCCCTCAGCGCGTCCTGTACCGCGTGCTGCAAGGCCTGCGAAACGGCCTGTTCGTTCAGAAACCGCACTTCCCATTTGTTGGGGTGCACGTTGACGTCAACCAATTCAAAGGGAAGGGTGAGCGACAGCACGCACATCGGGAAGCGGCCGATCATCACCCGGTGGCGGCAGGCTTCCTCCAGCGCCCGGCTGAGCAGCTGCCCCCTGACAGCGCGGCCGTTGAGGAAAAAATGCTGGTGCGCGCGGCTGCCGCGGGACTGTTCCCCGACGCCGACCATGCCCCGCACCAAAACCCCCTGCTCACCTCCGTCAGCCTCTTTCAGCGCTTTGAGTGTTTCCACGCCGTAGACTGAGAGGACCGCGCCCCCAAGGGTCCCGTCCCCCGGGCTGGCATAGATCTGCTTTCCATCAGCAACCAGGCGGAAGGCGACATCCGGACGGGAGAGGATGAGCTGCGCCATCCATTCCGCGCACAGCGCGGCTTCCCGATGGGGCTTTTTCATGAAATCGCGGCGCACCGGCGCGTTGAAGAACAAGTCCCGGACCAGCACCTGGGTGCCCTCGGCACAGGCTGACTCTGATATGGAGAGGATTTCTCCGCCTTCGTTGACGACTTTCATCCCCACGTCGCTGTTTTTCTGACGGCTGGTCAGGGTGACGCGGCTGACCCGGGAGATGGAAGCCAGGGCCTCCCCGCGGAATCCCAGGGTGAACACGCGGTGTAAATCCTCCGCGCGTCCCAGTTTGCTGGTGGCATGCGGCGCGAACGCCAGGCGGAGATCCTCCGGCGCGATGCCCGAACCGTTATCCGTGACCCGGATGCTGTCCAGCCCGCCCTCTTTGATCGTCACAGTGATGGCGCGGGCGTCCGCGTCAAGGCTGTTCTCCACCAGTTCCTTGATGACGGCGGCCGGCCGCTCCACCACTTCGCCGGCGGCGATGAGCGCGACCACATCCTGCGGCAGCACACGAATTTTTCCGCTCATCCGGTCTCCTTATATTTTCCTTGCCTTTTCCTTCAGCAGGAACAGATGGTTCAGCGCGTCCATCGGGCTCATCTGCAGCACATCCATCCCTGCCAGCTCCTGCACCAGCTCCGCCCGGGCAAATTCGCCCAGCGCCATCTGCTCGTTCTTTTTTCTCGCGCTCTTTTCAAGGATATTCCTGCCGATTTTATCCCCGGTGATGTTGCTGGCCTCAAGCCGCGCGAGGATCTCCCTCGCCCGGGCGACCACCGGGCGGGGTACCCCCGCCATGCGCGCGACGTATACGCCGAAGGACTTGTCCGCGCCGCCGCGTTTGATCTTATGCAGGAAGACGACCTCGTCGCCCAGTTCACGGGTCAAAACGCTGAGGTTGACCACGCCCGGAAGGGTCCCTTCCATTTCGCTGAGCTCATGGTAATGCGTGGCAAACAGGGTCAGCGCGCCGGACCGGCCGGG
>DIWD01000001.1 GCA_002428405.1 bacterium UBA6115 | reverse complement strand
GAAAAGGAAGGGCCATCAGGGAGCGGAATGACTGGGCATAGGTCCTGACGTCCATCGCTTCAGGGAAGAAGATCCATGTCTGCGGGTTCCAGTTATCTCCCAGCAGGAGCAGATGGCGTTCGGGTACGTACAGCGCGATGGAGCCCGGCGTGTGCCCCGGCGTTTTCATCACCCTTGCGCTTAGCCCGCCCAATTCAAACAGGTCTGTATCCAATTCTTCAGGTACCGGGATTTTCATTGCCAGAAAGGCTTTTTCAGCGTTACCTGAAAAGCCGGCCGCCTGGACGATTTTCTCACGCTGTTCCCGCCCTGTATACGCATTCAACACGGGTAAGTCCTGCGGCATCATCAGGCTCGGGGGAAAATGCATCGCGCCCAGGGCATGGTCGTGATGCCCGTGGCTGAGCACCAGCGTCAGCGGCAGGCCGGTCATTCCGCGAATAAATTGATGGAGGTTCTGGACACCATAGCCCGCGTCGAACAGCAGCGCTTTCTCCCGGCCCAGCAGCAGCGTCATGTGGACGCCCAGCGGGTCGCGGATATGCTTCACATCAGGAAAGATATCACGGACAGTAAACCCGGGTTCTTTAGACATCCTCATTCGCCTTGACAAAGCGGACAGAGGCAAGGTCCAGCGAGCAGCCCGGCAGGAAAAGGAAGGACACATTCCCGCTTCCCCTGAAGATCTGACCCAGCGGGAAGACAGCCTTATGGTACTCCGGCGCACGGGTCAGGTTCAGCATCGCGCGTGCCTGGCCCTGGTCAGTCTGGAAGAGGAGCTGCACCGGGTTGCTCAGATTCTCTGTCCGCCAGCTTAGCTCCACACTGTCAGTGCCGTTTCCTGTAAAGTTCAGTCCCTCAAAGCCCAATGTCGTGTTGTTTCCAATGTCCAGCACCTCGCTGCCGGATCGCCTGAAACGATCACCGTAAAGTGTAGTGCAGTCAGATGCGTTCATCAGCCTGTACGCTTCCCCTCCGTGATGGAAAAGAAAGCCCCTGATATGTGTCTTGAGCCTGAACACAAAGCACAGGCTTGTCCTTTTTCGCAGCTTCCGGGGCAGTTTGACGCGCAGTTCCTGATACACGTTCCAGACCATGCCCAAATCATACAGCGGTTCACACAGTTTCTCGCGCTTCCCGTCAGGGAGGCTCTCCCAGATTTCAAAATGGAAGGGTTCCTGGGTCAAGGGAAAGAGCCAGATGCTCAGCTCGTCCGATTCTTCATTCCCAAAATCCAGACCCTCATAACAGATCCAGCTTTCCCCGTCCCGGGGGGTCGCGATCCCCCGGTCATTCCCATTGGCTAACACAACATTGCTGAAGCTGTACAGCGCTGATGAAACAGGGCTGAACGGGTCAAGCGCCGGTTTGCCGAACCCTTTGAATTCCATTGAAATCTGGCTGTACAGCGCGATGTGTTCCAGACCGTTCTTTACCCCGCAGCGGATAAACACTTCGCCGTCTCCCCGGGGGATGAGTGCCGCTCCATGGCCGTCCTGATCGATTTGCAGGCTGCCCAGGTTGCTGTCTACACCGGACGCATTGGTCAGACGCCAGTAAAGGTCAGAAAAAGTCGCGTTCTCCGGCAGGATCCGGGCGCTGATGTGATTTTCTTCCCGGGTCAGTTCAATTTTCCGTACAGGGATGCTGTCTTTCACGAACTCGGCTGTGACCTGAAGCTCCTGGCCTGCCAGGCGCCGGATCACCGCGAGCAGTCTGCCGCAAAACATTGCGCGTATGTTTTGCTGATAGGGGGTGCTGTCTGCGGCGTTGCCATTGTCCAGGCCAAGCAATTCACCCCCCTGTACTGTGACGCGGACAAGGCGGTTCGCGTTCTCCACCGGTCTTCCGTTCCCGTCCTGTGCTGTGATGGCGGCGAAGCTCAATTCGTTTTGATGCTCAAAGGATATCGCCGGCTGTTCTGCCTCCCCGAAGGACATGCGGGAGACGGAGGCTGTCAATTCACCCTCGGCATTGTATGCCTCTGCCCTCAGGGTGCCCCTGCGGTAGGGGATGGCCCAGTTTTGTGTGATCTCGCTGTTCATCCTGCGTCTGCCAAGGTTTTCATCATCCAGGAACAGCGCGACTTCCGCCTGATTGCTGCATACGCGTATGTCGATTTTCTGGCCCTGTGAAAAATCCCAATAGGGGAACAGGTGCACCATTGGGGATTTTTCAGGGTCTGTCCAGGCGGACTGAAAAAGATGGAATGCGTCTTTCTCAAACCCGGCGGTGTCCAGCATGCCGAAATAGGAGTTTTTTGTATGATAGGGAGTTGGCTCTCCCAGGTAATCCTGACCCGACCAGGCAAACTGTCCCAGGGAGAAGGGGGTGTCCCTGTCATCCTTGATACAGTCATCAATGCTTCTGGCGCCCCAGCTTGTGGTGCTGTTGCCAAGGGATGAGCACTGCAGGTCATCATCGGAGAGCGTTGGCTGGTTCAGCGGGAAATGATAAATCCCCCGGCTCTGGACGGTGGAGCAGGTTTCACTCCCATATATCATCCAATTCGGATGTGCCTGATGGTGCGCCTGGTAGAGGAACTCGGCATAGTTGTACCCGACCGCGCCGAGCTGCTCCGCGCAGCGCTGGGTATTTTCCCAGGCCATATAATTTGATCCCAGCGTTCTCAGCGCTTGGCCGCGCGGGTCATGTGTATTGACCAGGGCATTCAGCTTTTCAAGAATGCTGCTGCCTTTCTGATAATCCGCGTGCGTGTCCGGGATCTCATTGCCAAGGCTCCACAGGATGACGGATGGATGATTGCGATCCCGCCTGATCCAGCTGGCCGCATCCCGCTCATGCCATTCCTCAAAGAAATTGCTATAGTCAAAGGTGGTTTTGCCGATTGCCCACACATCGCTGAACTCATTGATTACCAGCATCCCCATCTCATCCGCCAGATCCATGAACACACTGGAAGGAGGGTTGTGCGCCGCGCGCACCGCATTGACTCCCATCCTTTTCAGGGCGGCAAACTGCCGCCTGATCAAGTCAGGGTGCACGGCGGAGCCCAGGACGCTGAACTCCTGGTGCAGGCAAACGCCATTCAGTTTTGTCCTTTGCCCGTTGATGAAAAAGCCTTCCTCCGGGGAAAAACGGAGCTGCCTGAAACCGATGCGCGTGTCGACAGTGTCCTGTACCCGCCCGCCCGCGATAAGCTCCGAGCGCAAGGTGTACAGCTTTGGATGGTCCGGGGACCAGGGCTCCAACTCCCCTTTTTCAAGAAGGGCGTGGCGCAGCTCAAAGGGTTGCCCCTCGGTTTCAGCCTCAGCGGTCACCTCATACTCCAGCATGCCATCCTTCACCCCTGTGGTGACATAGATACCCCCGTCTTTAAAGTGGCAGGGATTCTTCAGGATGAGATGGACATCACGGTTAATGCCCGCGCCGGTGTACCAGCGCGCGCTTGGGAAACGGCAGTCCACTTTGACCAGCAGCTCATTTTCCTCATCCGGTTTGAGGAATGCGGTGATTTCATGCTCAAAGGCGGTGAAACCGTATTTCCACACCCCTGCCTCAACGCCGTTGACGTACAGGGTACTGTCCATATAAACGCCGTCAAAATGAAGGAAAGCACGCCGCTTATCCTTCAGGAAGCCCGCGTCAAGCGTCCTGCGATACCATCCTGTGCCCGATTGGTACCAGTCCTCCGGGCGCTCCCGGATGAGCCAGTCATGCGGCAGCGAAACCGGGGTAAAGTTCTCGGGCGTGCCCTTCGCAAATTGCCATCCATCGTTGAGATGATACCGCATATCCTATCCTTGCCTTTCTCTTTATCCAAAGGGAGAGAGACTTTTACCGGGGCATGTCGCTGCCAGTCTGATCCTATTTTAATGGTGATTCAAAGAAAAAGCAAAGGGAGGAGGGCAGCCTGCCCTCCTCCCTGGTTATGGCAGGTTATTCGTAGTATTTTTCGTAAGCGGCAATGCGCTCGTCGATGATCGCCTGCCCGCCGGAGGCGAGGAAATCAGCAAGTCCTGCGTCATACACAGCATCAAACTGGTCAACCGGCGCCGCGACGGCCTGGTTGAGCAGAGCGTCGCGCTTGTTGGGAAGCACGGTGTTCATGCCTGTTTCCGCCTGGATGACGCCCACGCTGTAGTTCTTGGTGTAGCGGGCATCCTTGTCGGACAGCGCATATGCGCGTTCAATATAACGCGGGGCGACCTTGTCATAGCCGAGGGCTATGGACAGAAGGTTCAGATCCGGATCCCCGACATCAAGGCCGTTGATGGTGATGGTATAGTCAATGTTGTTGGGGGAGTTCATGATCTTCTCGCCCTGTACTGCCAGTGTCTTGATGGCTCCGTTCTCCATCACCTCATGGGTCACGCCTAACTCGCCGATCTGCAGGAAGAGGCGGTTTTCCAATTTTGAGATAAAGTCCAGATACAGCAGGGAAGCCACCGGCTCATCGTTGGTAGCGGGGAAGAACACCTTGCGGTCAATGGGGGCGGACAGGTACTTGCGGTAGATCCCTTCATCATTGGGGAAGGGCTCAACGGCAATGTAGCCGGCTTCTTCGCCAAAGACGCGCTGAATGTTGGCATGGATGCTGTCCTCGCCGTTGCGGAAAGGATAATCCCAGTTGTGGATGAAGGCCCCGATATAGCCGGCCTTCAGGAGGTTGTCCTCTGTGCTGTCGCCGGCGGGATACAGCGGGAAGTCTTTCCAGATGAGGCCGTCGTTGTACCATTTGTTCAGCACGCGGACGCCTTCCTTGTAGTTGGGGAATAGGAGGTGACGGTCATCAAAGTCGTGGGTATATTTCTCTTTCTCGGAAAATGCTTCCGGCACGAAAGAGGTGAGGAGGTGATCATTGCGCCAGCCGACGTCAAAGCTGGTGGAATAGGGAATCATCTTGTCGGCGTCTGCGCCAAGGAGCAGCTCTGCGTTGTCGCGGAAAGCGACCAGCATCGCCTCAAACTCTTCCAGCGTCTTGGGCTCTTCCAGCCCCAGCTTCTTCAGCCAGTCCTCGCGTACAAAGGTATTGATGCGCTTGTTGACGAACAGGCGGGCTTCAAGCGCCCAGATCGTATTGTTTTCCGGCTGCTGATTCCAGTAGATGTTTTCATCCGTCAGCAGGTTCCACAGGTTGGTCAGATGATCCTTGTGCTCCTCCAGGAAGGGAGTCAGATCGATGACCCCGCCCATTTCACCATAGGTCACGATGGTCGGGTAACTGTAGGTGACGCAGATATCCGGAGCGTCCCCGGCAGCCAGCAGATTGTTCAGCACGTCGACCTCAGTCCAGCGGGGAACGGGGATGAAGGTGACCTCTACATTGTGGTCGCGCAGCATCCCCTCTTTGATGAAGTTGGTGTAGAAATTGTTGTCAACAGGGGATCCGCCTTCACGGGCGCGGTCAAAGATCTCCACGGTGATGGACCGGGTTGTCGTAAACCGCCCGTCGACGATTTCCGGGGTTTCCGCGAAAACCGCGGTGATCCCCGTAGTGGCCAGCAAGGTCACCAGCAGCAGGAATACCAGGGTCCTTTTCATGAATGGTTCCTCCTTATTTTTCTTGGGCAATCCTTTTACCTGCCCAGAATAACGGGTTCAAGCGGCTTCAGCCCTTGATGGCGCCGATTGTGACGCCGTGGATAAAATAGCGCTGAAGCCATGGGTAGACCAGGATAATCGGTATGGTCGCGAACATGACGGTAGCCATCTTGAGGGATTCGGACAGCCCTGGCGAGAAGAAGCCTTCCTGGGTCGCCACCTCGATCTGCATGGCATTTTGCAGGATGTTATACAGCAACAGCTGGATGGGATGATACCGCCTGTTGTTCAGCATGAACATCAGCGCGTCGGAGAAGCCGTTCCATCGTCCCACCGCGTAAAACAGCGATAAGGTTGCCAGCACTGAGGTAGACAGCGGAAGGTAGATGCGCAGGAGGATGCGGAT
>DIWD01000030.1:5314-8534 GCA_002428405.1 bacterium UBA6115 | reverse complement strand
TCAGACTTGATGGTGAAAACACCCAGGCGGTGAGCGATGGGGGCATAGATATCCAGCGTTTCCCGCGCCGTGGCCAGCTGCCGGTCGGCCGGCTGGAAGGAGAGCGTGCGCATATTGTGTAGACGGTCAGCCAGTTTGATCATAATGACCCGGATGTCCTTGCTCATCGCCAGGATCATCTTGCGCCAGGATTCCGCCTGCTGCTCTTCCCGGTCTATGAAGTCCAGCTTGCCCAACTTGGTAACGCCGTCCACCAGTCCGCGGATTTCCGTGCCAAAGTTCTTCTCAATGACATCCAGCGTGATGCCGTCAACATCCTCCACCGTGTCATGAAGCAGCCCCGCCGCGACGCTGGGCACGTCCAGCTGCAGTTCCACAATGATGCTGGCGACATGAAGGGGGTGGGAGAAATAATCCTCCCCGCTGCGCCGGATCTGACCCTGGTGCGCCTCCTGAGCAAACTCATACGCCTTTTTGACAACAGCAAGCGCTGCCTCCGTGCTGTATTTGGACAGCCTGGAAAGCATCTCCTCCAGGGTCAGACGTTCAAAGGCAGTGTGGGCCATACCGCTCCTTTATTGCAGCGCCATGAACAAGGCGCTTTCCTGCGGGGAAATCCGTTTTGACTGCCTCATGCTGATGAAAGTCAGGTTTTCATCCAGGTTGATGAGATTTAATTGCTGAAGGACCATCAATGCCGCGCGGTCTCTGACCGTGTCTCCGCACAGACTGGATACCGTGCCTTCGCGCAGAAGGACATAAGCCCGGCGTAAATCCTGTACGCTCAGGCGAAGCCTGTTCATAAGGGAGGAAAACGCGGCGCTTCTGGGCATTGCCATGATCTTTTCCGCTCCGGTCGCTTCCCGGGCCAATGCCGAATCCTGTTTGGTCAGAGGACCGTCAGCAAGGACAACCTCTTGATAGTGCGCAAAGGGCAGCGTCCAGTCCGGCAGGTACACGATGGCATGAAAGCCCCGCGGATCCGGCGCGGATCCGGTTTGGACCTGAAGCGCAGGATACTGCCGGTGCAGCGCATTGGCGGTCTGCGCGCAGCGGGCGGCGAAAAGTGTTCCGCGGAAACCGGTCAATTCCGGCAGTTGGTTGATGGCCAGTTCCTGCGCTTCAGGAAGAGGTTCAATTACCTCCCGGACCAGCTCCCGCAGGACCGTG
Source organism: bacterium UBA6115 (assembly GCA_002428405.1). The sequence continues at coordinate 7,364 of DIWD01000030.1, read as the reverse complement.
TCAGCCTCCCGGTCGGTTTCCTCCAAAATAGCGTCATGACCCGGCAGGATGGCCCTGACCTTCAGCTGGACGCTGACACGGCCGTTGAACTCGTTTCGCTCCACGCTTGACACCAGCCGAAGAGCGCCTCTGAGCGTCCCGTGCAGTTCCCCCTGGCTGAAGGCAACGCCTTCCCGCACCGCGCCATTCCCGGCGACAGTGAGCCTCAGATGGGCGTTTTCCTTGCCGATAGCGCGTGCGCTGATGAGGTTCAGATCATCCAGCAAAAAAAGCGGAGAAGGATTCCCCAGCCCGAAGGGCGCCAGTTGATTGAGCGTTTCAACTGTCTCAAGAGTGACCTGGCCGAGTAATAGGGTGCAGTCATATACAGTTTCCGGCACAAGGTCGCCCTCTCCCAGCTGTTCCCGGATCGCCTCGTCAAACCGTTTGACGAACTCCTGAAGGTTTTCCGCGGGAAGCGACAGCCCGGCAGCCATCTTATGGCCGCCAAAACGGGTGAAAAGATCGCCGCACCGCTTCAGCGCCACGTACAGGTCGATCCCGCCGGCAGACCGGCCGGAACCAGACAGTTCGTCCCCGTTTTTTGACAGGATGACGGTTGGATAGTTCCATCGTTCAGCGAGTTTGCTGGCGGCCAGGCCGACAACGCCGGGATTCCATCCTTCTCCTGCAAGCACGAGGCTGCGCAGGGACGACAGGTCGCTTTCTTTCAGCATTGCAGCAGCTTCCCTGAGCACTTTGTTCTCTATATCCCGGCGCTCACGGTTCAGCATATCCAGCTGCCCGGCGATGTCCTCAGCTTCCTCAATGTCCCGGGTCAAAAGAAGCCGAAGCGCGCCGCGCGCGGTAGCCAGCCTGCCGCCGGCATTGAGGCGCGGCGCCAACTGGAAAGCTACCTGTTCTGATTGCACTGGCTCGTTTTCCCTGATGCCCGCGGCACGCATCAGCGAGCGGAGACCTGGGCGCCGGGTGGCGCTGAGCCGTTTCAGCCCCAGCGACGCAATGATCCGATTTTCGCCTGTGAGGGGAACCATATCCGCGATGGTGGCCAGCGCTGCCAGTTCAAGGCTCTCCATAGCCCTTTCTTCACCCAGCAGCGCGTATGCCAGCTTCCATGCCACACCCGCGCCGCAAAGGAATGGGTCAGGATAACCCGAAAGGAGCGGATGGACAATTGCGTCAGCAGGGGGCAGCGACTCCGGCAGCGCGTGATGGTCCGTCAGGATGACCCGCATCCCCAGTTTGATTGCCAGCGCCGTTTCCTCGCGCGCGGTGATCCCGCAATCCACACTGATCAGCAGACCGGCCTGGCCGGCAAGAAGCCGCACAGCCTCCATGTTCAGGCCATAGCCTTCGCTTGCCCGGTCAGGTATGTAGGAGAACGCGCTGACCCCCATATCCTCAAGCGCGCCAAGGAGGACTGCCGAAGCGCAGATACCGTCGGCGTCATAATCCCCGTATACCGCGACACTCAGCCCTTTTTCTTTCGCCTCTCGGATCAGCGCGCAGGCCTTCTGCATGTCATGCAGCAGGAAAGGGTCATGCAGTTGGTCAGAAGATGGATTGAGAAAACTCACCGCCTGCCCGCGTTCATCAATGCCGCGGGCATGCAGCAGCGCGGCCAGGTAATCAGGGAAGCCTGGCAGGTGAAAAGGTGTCGCACGGGCTGTCAGTTTTCTCATCAGATTCCTCTTGATGGATAGAAAAGAGCGCCTTCCCTCAGGAAAAGCGCTCTTTCCGGTCAGCGCTTGCCTGCACGGCGGGCGCTGATTGCCGCCCAGATGTAGGGAGTAATCAGACAGGAGGATAGGATGGCCGCGATAAGCCCGGTGATGAGCGGGAGGATGGCGCCTATCATGGACAGGTTTCCGCTGACAATAAACGCCACAAAGCCAAGCAGCACCACCGCACCCGTCAGGCGGGCCGGTGTGCGCGTATTCTTTACCGCCAGTCCGGCAACCTCCTCCCTGCTCATTTCGCGAAGCGATGTGCTCCGCGCAACGGCCCGGGCTTCCCTGAGCACCGGTATGGTAAACAGGTAAGTAAAAAC
>DIWD01000030.1:0-5281 GCA_002428405.1 bacterium UBA6115 | reverse complement strand
GCATCATAGCGCGCCCAGCCGAAGAGAAAGGATATGACCACAGCAGCCAGCATTGCTATCCACAGTGATGTGAAGGAAACCGTGCTTCCAGCGCCGAAATCAAACCTTGGCGCAACACCGCTCAGGGCGAGGGCAAGGGCTGCAAGCGAAACAACCGCGGAGATGATCATCACGTTCAGAGCGGATTTACGGATATGCATCTTCAAGCCTCCTTCTTTTCATCGCGATGGACGGTATACAGTGTTGTCCGGCTGCCAAAGAGGTTTATAGTCTCATTGAGCAGCAAACGCATCGCCAGATGGGTCAGAACCAGGCCCAGCAGCAGGCTGATGGCAAACACTTCTGAAAAGAGTTTGATCATCCCGCGGTCAGCAATGATGAGGACAACTGAAAGAATCGTGAGGGCGGCATATATGTCAAGGGAAGCATGGCCGCGCCCGGCATAACCCTCTTTGAGCGCCTGGCGGACTGAACGCCCGCGCAGGATGTCTCCCTGCACGCCGTCAAAGAGATTGACCATGGCAAATACGGAGACAAAAAACGGCATGTAAATCGCTGACAGCGTTTGGACCGTAAGTCCGGCGCCGATCAATGCTGCAAAGAAATGGGACAGGGCCAGCTGAAGCAGCAGCATCCAGGCCGCCATAAAGCCGCCCATGCGGTAGAAAAAGATGAAGTACAGCGCCACTATGGCGAACAGGCACAGCAAGGCGATGATCAGGTTGCGCTGGACATTCGTGCCCAGCAGTGCCGCACCGGACACATTGTCTGTTTTAATGGCCAGAGCGTTGGGAAGCGCGCCTGAACGCATCAGGACAGCGTTTTCACGCGCTTCATCCAAGGTGAAATTCGGAATGGACACCCCGCCGTCTGTCAGCGGCGTGCTGATGGTCGGACTGACCAGGACGACTCCGTCCCGCAGCAGGCTGACGTTCTGCCCCAGCAGTTCCGTCGTTTTCTGTGCAAAGATTTCTTTGCCTTCCTGGTCAAACTCAAAGGATAAGGCGAAACTCTTGCCTGTGTTGTCAGCGTAGCCATATCCCGCTGCCTTAATATGCTCCCCTGTCAGGAAGACCTGACCGTCAGGGCCTGCCAGGGAATACTCCCCCTTCGCGCTGAGCAGGCGTCCCAGGAAAGCCGCGTCCGCGCCTGCGGGCAGTGTGACCTGGATATTCCCTTCGGGATCCTTCTGTACCGCGGCGTCCGTCCAGCCAAGGTCGTTGAGTCGTTCGGCCAGGATAATGACAGCCTTATCCAAATCCCCCGGGGAAGCCGCTTGGCCCGTTTGTTCAAAAGAATAAGTCTGTACGATGGTGTCCCCAAGGGCTGCCCCGGGTACAAGCGCATCGCGCCATCTGTATGTTTCGCCGGTAGTAGGAAGCCAGGGCAGCAGTTTATAAAGCCCCTCCCTGTCCATATCCCTGCCGGTTATGCCCAGTAAGATAAAAACCACGCTCAGCGCAAGCGCGATGAGCAGGGTAGCCGCTGAAACCGCCTTGCGGTTAACTGTCAGTTTTTTGGTCTTTGCTTGTTTAGCCATGTCCACTCTTCCTTTACTTTATTATCCGATGATTTTAGGTGTCTTACCCCGCCCTGTCAGAAAAATGGAAGGCGTAATAGCGTACCTGCGCATGGGGCACCCGCGGCCAAAGGACCCTTTGGATCAAACCGGCCTGAGCATTGAATAACATCATGAATCCCATGACTATAAGGAGAATCAGCGAGGGTTTCCCCGCGGATTCAAGGAGCCCGGCCGCACTTCTGATTGGCATCATGATGGTTTGGACAGGTTTCTCAGGCAATGCCGGCGTTTCTCCATTGCCGATGGAAACCATCAGGCCCATGAGCAGGAAAACGGCGGCGCAAAGAAGGATCAGTATGAACAGCCGTTTCAGCATAAAAATCCCCCTTTCGCGCAATGGGGTTATTATATATGGTTGCTTGTCCGCTGTAAAGCAACAGGACGTTGACATGCCGCACAAAGCAAGCCTACAATTCTATATGGAAAGGCGGATCAAGCATGAAAACAGCCCTGGTCGCCGGCGGCTCGCGCGGTATCGGTGAAGCGATTGTAAGAAAGCTGACTGAAACCGGCTGGCGCGTCGCGTTCACATTCAATCAAAGCCAGAAGCAGGCTGAAACCCTTGCGGCACAGACCGGCGGCTATCTCCTGAAGGCTGATGTGCGGGATGAGAATCAGACAGAAGAGATGGTCGAGCGGGCTTATTCGAACCTGGGCCGTCTTGATGCGGCAGTATTCTGCGCCGGGGTGAGCTATTCCGGCCTGCTTCAGGACATGTCTTCAAGAGACTGGGACGAGGTGTTCGCCGTCAACCTGCGCGGCGCTTTCCTGGCCGCCCGGCCTGTTATCAGGAAGATGGCCGAGAGGAAGAATGGCAGCTTGCTGTTCATTTCCTCCATTTGGGGCATATCAGGGGCTTCCTGCGAGGCGGCTTATGCCGCCAGCAAGGCGGGTATGATCGGCCTGTCCCGTTCGCTGGCTGATGAGCTTGGTCCCTGCGGCATCCGGGTGAACTGCCTGGCTCCCGGGGTCATCCTGACGGATATGATGAAGGGGTTTACACAAGAGGAACTGATCAGGCTGGCTGAGCGCAGCCCGCTTCACCGCCTGGGCCGGCCGGAAGATGTCGCGTCCGCCGCGGCCTTCCTGCTTGATGACGGCGCTTCCTATATAACAGGGCAGGTGCTGGGGGTCGACGGCGGATTCCGCTGAGGCACCCCATGTAATGAAAAGGAGCGTTTCCGCTCCTTTTTCTTACCTCGGTCTCTCTTCCGCGTTTTCTTTCATCAGCCGGTTCAGCTCGTGAAGGAAGGTGGGAATGTCCGTGAACTGCCGGTATACAGATGCAAAGCGGATGTAGGCGACCTCATCCAGGGCGCGCAGGGCGTCCATCACCATCTCGCCGATTTGATGCGTCGTGATCTCCTGCTGCATGCTGTTGTAGGCGAACTGCTCAATCTCCGTAACGACCCGGTCGATCTCGCGGGCCGGAACCGGCCGTTTATGACAGGCATGAATGATGCCGGAACGGATCTTGTTGGGATCGAAAAGCTCCCTCGTCTGATCCTTCTTGATGACCAGCAGCTGGATGGTTTCCACCTTTTCATACGTGGTGAAACGTTTGCCGCAGGCGATGCACTCCCGCCTGCGCCTTATGCTGGTGCCGTCGTCAGTGGGCCGGGAATCGACCACCCGGCTATCCTCGGAGTTGCAGAAGTGGCATTTCATACACTCACGCCCTTTCATTTCTGGCGCGATTATACTTCCTTCCAGCCGTATTGTCCATGTTTTCCCAGGGCTCGTGCAGCCAGGAGAGCCAGCCCGGCACATCCATCCCATAAACCCTGCTCAGGCTGGAAGGCGTCAGCACCTCCTCCATCGTGCCCGCGGCCTCGCAGCGGCCTGAATTCATCAGCATCGCGTGTGTTCCATACCGCATGGCCAGCTGAAGGTCGTGCACCACGCACAGCGCGGCCCGGCCGGGCGTCTTCAGCCAGTCCGCAATCAGGCTGAATATCTCCTTCTGATAGGCCAGATCCAGATGGCTGGCCGGCTCGTCCAGCAGGAGGATGGGCGCGTCCTGGGCGAATACCTGCGCCAGGAAGGCGCGCTGCAGCTCGCCGCCGGAAAGGGTCAGCGCGTTCTGCCGCCTGATATTGGACAGGCCGCACAGACCGATTGCCTCATCCACCTTTGCCTGTCCCTCAGGATCACGGCGTGAGAAAGCATTCTGATGCGCATACCGGCCTAGCATGACCAATTCCTCCACGGAAAACGGGTAGGCGAGGGTCTGCTTCTGCTGCAGCACTGACATCCATCTCGCCGTTTCCCTGGCGCTGAGTTCCTGGGCGTTACGGCCCATCACCTGGACCGTTCCGGTATACGGCACCATCTGGGCGATGGCTTTGAGTAACGTTGATTTTCCCGCGCCGTTGGGCCCGACCGCCATCAGCCACTGCCCCTCAGCCAAATCCATGTCAGCACTGTTGAGCGCCTCAAACCCTTCATACCGGACTGTGAGGCCGCGCGCTTTGAGCATCAGGTCCTCCTCCTGCGGCTTCTTGCCAGGATGACCACGAAGAACACAGCGCCGATGAGGCTGGTCACAACCCCCAGGGGCATCTCGATGGGGCTGAGCATGGTCCGCGCCAGCAAATCGCACAGCATCAGGAAAATCCCTCCCAGAAACACACAGGCAGGCAGAAGTTTCCTGTGCGCGGGTCCGGTGAGAAGCCGGGTGATGTGCGGGATCACAAGGCCGACAAAGCCGATGGAGCCGCCGATGGACACGCTGACACCAATGAGCAGGGACACCGCGACCATGATGGTCAGCTTGACGCGCCGCACGGACACACCAATGCCCCGGGCGTTCTCCTCCCCCAGGGAAAAGGCATCAAGCTCCCTCTCCCGGGACAGAAGCGCCGCGCCGCAGAGAACCAGCGCGGAAAAGAGAAGGAGCACGTCCCTGTAGCCGGTGCCGGTGAGGGAACCTAAGGTCCAGAAGGTGAGCGAACGCAGCCTGGGCCCGGAGAAGGCGATCAGCAGGCTCATCAGGGAGCCCGCAAACATGGTGAAAACGATGCCGATCAGGATGATGGTGCTGGTGGACAGCGACCTGTCCAGCGCGAAAGCCAGGAAGAGGACCAGCGCCAGTGAAAGGAAGGCGAAGAGCCCCGCGGTGATGACGGAGCCCGCCAGCGGCAGGCCCGGCAGGCTGATGCCCAGCTGGATGGCCAGCATAGCGCCCAGGGAAGCGCCGGAGGATACGCCCAGTGTCGCGCCATCCGCCAGAGGGTTCCGGAGCAGGCCCTGCATCGCCGCGCCGCACAGGGACAGCGAGGCCCCGGTCAGCAGGACGCTCAGTACCCGGGGCAGGCGGACGGTCAGGATGATGACGGCGTCCCTGTCCCCGCCTGCCGAACGCCCGGCGAGGGCGTCCAGGAGAGTGGAGGCGGTTTTATGAAGCGGCACCGGCACGCTGCCAAGCGACACGCACAAAAGCAGGACGAGGAGGGTGACTCCCCCCATCAGGGCAAAGCGCGCCACGGGCGGACCCCGTCGTTTTAACCGGCTTTCCCCCTGAGAGCTGACCGGCTCATTGACCATAAATGAAATTATACAGCTCGATGGCGGCATCCGCCAGCCTCGGCCCCGGCCGGCTGATGGCATCAAGGTCAGCGCTGAACACTTTTCCGCCGCTGACAGCCTTCATCCCTTTCCAGCCGGGACGTGATAGCACTTCCTCAACCGGCGTCATGT
>DIWD01000029.1:10745-13041 GCA_002428405.1 bacterium UBA6115 | reverse complement strand
TGATGATGGACGAGCCCTCCATGGGCCTGTCCCCCCTGCTCGTCCAGGAGATATTTGACATCATCAGGCAGATCAACCAGGAAGGCACCACGATCCTGCTGGTGGAGCAGAACGCCCAGATGGCCCTCTCCCTGGCTCAGCGCGCCTATGTCCTGGAAACCGGGCGTGTTGTCAAGTCCGGCCTGGGCAGCGAGCTGCTTTTAGACGAGGACGTTCAGAAAGCCTACCTGGGCGGATAAAGTGTCGATAAAGTGTCTGCGGACACTTTGTCTTTTATGAAGAACGGGCTTTTTCACTTGGTCGCTGCGCTCCCGGGCAGTGAATATGCAAGGAATGAAACCCTTCGCAATTCTCCCCGCCCGCCCGGCAAAGCCGGGTGATGCGATTGCAGTCAGAGGGCTGTGCCCTCTGAAACTCCCCCTGGATATAGTTTGTGTACAGCTTCAAACGCCTGCAAAGGGCGTTTATTTTTTATGCCCGCTCGCCCAGCGAGCGCTTCTTCCTGAGTTGAATAAAGAGCACTGAGATGAACACGATCAAAATGGCCAGGACCTGGATAAAGCTGAAGGAGCGTCCGTACACCAGGAGGTCCAGCAGCGCGATTTCGATCATCATGAGGTTGTTGATGCTGCTGCTCTCAAACGCGGACAGGCCGGACTGGCTCTTCGTCCACAGGTAGAATCCAAGGGCGCCGCTGATGCCGCTCAAGTAGATCAGGATAAGGAGCAGGCGGCCGGTGATGACCGGCAGCTCCTCCAGAAGAAGGCCGGCGGCCAGCAGCACGACGGACCCGAAGAACATCGGCTTTGCCGCAAGCAGCCGGGGCCTGACGGGCGTATTCTTCAGCAGCGCGCGGTTGATGTTCAGGTTCAGGGCGTAACCGAGGGAGGAGAGCAGCATGAACAGCATCCCGACGGCTGAGAACGCGCCGCTGTCAAAAGGCATGTAATACAGCGTGATGCCGATCACCATTAACATCATCCCGGCCAGATCGCCCCAGCCCTGGTTCTCCTTCAGCCAGAACCTGTCTGCCAGCAGGACGAAGGAGGTGTTGCCGGCGCTGAGGAACAGGGAGGACTGCGTCGGGGTCAGGTGCGACTGGCCGATATACTGCAGCCCTTGCGCCGCCGCATAGCCCAGGATCCCCAGCAGGATGACCTTCCTGAGGGGGAGAGCGCGGCTGCTGCGTTGTCCCCTGCCGATGCCGGGCAGAAACAGGAGCGCCGAGGCAAGCAGATACCTCAGTCCTGAAAGGGTCAGCGGCCCGATCCCCTCGTGAAACGCCTCCTTATTAAGGATATAGGAGCCTGACCACAGGGCCGTGGTGATGAGCGCTAAAATAAAAGATTCCTTTTTCATGCCCAGCTTCCCACCACGCCATTTTCCCCGTTACCGGTTCCAGTGACGGAAGGTCGTATGTCAAACAAGATGAACACTCAAGTCTCCCATAGCGGTCAGCCTAAACAGTAGCCTCCGGGCAGCCGGGGCAGGCTGCCTACCGGACCGCCCGCTTCAGCGCCTCCGAGCAGTCCGTCTTTTCCCAGGGCAGGTCCAGGTCCAGGCGGCCAAAGTGGCCGTAGGCCGCGGTCGGACGGTAGATGGGGCGGCGCAGGTCCAGCCTGCGGATGATGCCGTCGGGGCTGAAATCCATCACGTCAAGGAGCGCTTTTGCGATCGCGTCGTCGTTTGTCTCCCCTGTCCCGAAGGTGTCCACGGAAAAACTGACAGGGTGCGCCAGGCCGATTGCATAGGCAAGGGAAACCTGGCAGCGGCGGGCCAGGCCGGCGGCCACGACATTGAGCGCGGCATAGCGCGCCATGTAGGCGGCGGACCGGTCCACCTTGGTTGGGTCCTTGCCGGAAAAGCACCCGCCGCCATGGGGAACGAAACCGCCGTAAGTATCCACAATGATCTTGCGCCCGGTCAGCCCGCTGTCCCCCGCCGGGCCACCGATGACAAAACGCCCGGAAGGATTGACATGGAAGCGTGTTTCCCGGGTCAGCAGGTGATCGGGAATGGCCTTGCGGATGACTTCTTGCAGGACAGCCTCGCGGATTTCTTCCCGGGAAACAGATGGGCTGTGCTGGGTGGAGATGACCACATCGCTCACCTCGGTGGGCACTCCGTCCTGATATGCGACGCTTACCTGGCTTTTGCCGTCAGGGCGCATCCAGGGCAATCCTCCTGTTTTACGGATTTCCCCCATCCTCCTGGTCAGCCTGTGGGCCAGGGCAATGGGCATGGGCAGATATTCCGGCGTTTCATCGCTGGCATAGCCGAACATCATCCCCTGGTC
>DIWD01000029.1:0-10621 GCA_002428405.1 bacterium UBA6115 | reverse complement strand
CCCATCACCAGGATCAATCCCGTGGTGGCGCAGGTTTCGCACGCGACGCGGGCATTGGGGTCCTCCGTCAGGATAGCGTCCAGGACGGCGTCGGATATCTGGTCGCAGACCTTGTCGGGATGTCCTGCAGTGACGGATTCCGAGGTGAACAGCTTTTTCATGTTTCAGGGTCTTCCTTTCCTAAAAAACGAGCGCTCTCTGCTGATAAGCGCTCGACGCAGGCTTATCTTCCGGTTTTCACCGCTGGATGTGGCACCTTGCTTGCGCAGGCTGCCGGGCTTCATCGGGCCAGTCCCTCCGCCGCTCTTGATAAGCGTATTCACTTGCGTGCAGTATACCCCGCATTTCCTCCCGGGTCAATGTTTTTCGTTGACAATATCCCCCGGCTGGGATAGGCTCATGCCAGCAAAAAACGGAGGGAAACATGCTGTTCATCGGAATCTGCGGCCCCAGCGGCTCCGGAAAGACCACCCTGTCTGAGGAACTCGTCCGCGCGGCAGGCGTATCCAGCACGCTCATCAAGCAGGACGCCTACTATTTTGATTTCCCTGAAGTCAGCTATGAACAGAGGGCAAGGATGAACTACGACGAGCCGGGCATCTTTGACCATGACCTGCTGCTCAAGGACGTCGGGCTGCTGCTGTCCGGCAGCCTGTTGCCCGGAAGTCCTACGACTTCACGCGTTACGCCCGCAATGACAGCACGGAGATGATCCATCCCGGGGAAGTGCTCATCGTGGAAGGCATCCACGCATTTTATGACGACCGCTTATGCGAGAGGATGTTCCTGAAGCTCTACATCAACGTGGAGCCTGATATCTGCCTGCTTCGCCGCATCAACCGCGATTACAAGGAACGGGCGCGCAGCATTGACAGCATCACCCAGCAATACCTGGCAACGGTAAAGCCCATGTATGACATGCACATCCGCAACTATATCCACAAGGCGGACGTGATTGTGACCCGCGGCGGCAAAAATGCCAGGATCGTGGAAATCCTAGCGGGATATCTGCGCGATGCCCTGGAGGGCAGGGATGGTTGAACCGGACGCATCCATTGACGGATTGGCGGACGGGGTTTGTGTTGCCCGCATGAAGCATTCCCTGAACCCATTTGATTATTCCTTAACGCTGTGGTAATATTTTCAGGGATATACCTGTTTTGGAATTGTTTTGGAAATAGCAAGCCAATGCAGGGAATCAACCGTTTGAACCGTTTTATCATTGAAACCCGACGGAAAAATCCGTTTGACCAATCCGGAATCACGCCGGGATAAGGATGGGATGAACATGGAGTGGAACAAAGCGAAAAAAATCGCGCTGATGGCGGCACTGCTGCTGGTTGCCGTCCTTCTCGCCGCATGCACCGCCACACCGGACACCACCGGAAACAACCAGTCCGGCGTAGGCAATCAGGATATCGTTCCCTTCCCGGTCAGAAGCCCTGAGGCCTCAAAAACCGCCCAGACACCTACCCCGACAATAGGATCCGTCATCAGCCTGCCAAGCGCTGGAATCAACCAGCCGACACCGGGCGGCTGGGGCAACATCATCACCGGCAACCAGCCCCTTGTTACCCCCACCGCGACAGTGTGGGGCGGTATCATCGTCCTCACCCAGACTCCGGGCGCGCCCACCCCGGCGCCCACCAGTTCGGTCCTCAAGCTTGGCGCTGAGGGGCCAGCCGTGCGGGCGCTGCAGCAGCGCCTGAAGTCACTTGGCTATAATATCGGCACAGTTGACGGCGATTTCGGACAGACGACTGAAGCGGCAGTCAAGGCATTCCAGGCTCGCAACGGGCTGACGGCTGACGGCATTGCCGGCACCGCGACCCTCAGCAAGCTCAATTCCTCTTCCGCCCTGCCGCCTAAGCCCACCGCGACGCCGACCCCGCGTCCGACACCGACCCCAAGGGTCAATCCAAATGTTTTCCTCCGCAACGGCTCTACCGGCACTGATGTGCGCAAAATGCAAGAGCGGCTGATCGATCTGGGTTACCTGCTGGGCAGCGCGACGGGCGTATTTGACAACGCGACAGAAGACGCTGTCTTTGCTTTCCAGCGGCGCAATACCTCCTACTCTGACGGCATCGCGGGGCCCCTCACCCTTGAGAAACTCTATTCGTCCTCCGCACGGGGCACCACAACCCCTCAGGGGATCATCGGCACCTCGCTCCAACGCGGCCTGAAGGACTCCGCGGCAGTGCGGCTGGTGCAAAGCAGGCTGAAGGAACTTCGCTTTTACGCCGGCGGGATTGACGGTGATTTCGGCGCCAGCACGGAGGCCGCCGTGAAAGCTTTCCAGAGTGCCAACGGCCTCACGCCCGACGGACGCGTGGGCGCGGCCACCTTCAGCAAGATATTCGATACCGGCGCGAACGGGTCCAACCAGACCGCGACCCCGCGTCCCAACCAGACCACCCCGCAGCCCACCCGCATCCCCTTCTACGTCAATGTGACGCCAAACCCGCAGGGGCAATATGTCACGCTCAGGGAAGGCGACAGCGGCACACTGGTGCGCGCGCTGCAGCAGTCGCTGAAGAATCAGGGGTATTTTGCCCTGGAAGTCGACGGCCTGTTCGGCTTTGGCACAACAGCGGCAGTAAAGGCTTTCCAGAAGGCAAAAGGCCTGTCTCAGGACGGGCTGGCGGGTCCCGCCACCCAGCGCATCCTCTTTGAGGGCGACTATCCCGCGGGTTCATAATCCCTGGAATACAAATGTAAACCGCCGGAATGGACCGGCGGTTTTTCTATATCACTTCAAAAGATTAAAACAGCGCTTCCACAAACTCCCTGGCGTCAAAGGGCTGCAGGTCGTCGATGCCCTCGCCCACACCGATGTACCAAACCGGAACGCCGACCTCGCGCCGGATGGCCAGCGCGATGCCGCCCTTGGCGGTGCCATCCAGCTTGGTGAGGATGATGCCGGATATGTCCGCGACTTCCTTGAACATCTTCGCCTGGTTCAATCCGTTCTGCCCGGTGGTGGCGTCCAGCACCAGCATCGAGCGCACCTCGGCTTCTGGGTATTCCCGCGCGATGACACGCCGGATCTTGCCCAGCTCGTCCATCAGGTTCTTTTTATTGTGAAGCCGTCCGGCGGTGTCCACGATCAATAGGTCGGTGCCCTTGGACTTGGCTGACTGGATGGCGTCAAAAACCACGGCGGCAGGGTCCGCTCCCTGCTGCTGGTGGATCAGAAGCACATCCGCGCGCTGTGCCCATATCTGCAGCTGCTCATCCGCGGCGGCACGGAATGTATCCGCCGCGGCCAGCATCACGCTGCGCCCGACTTCCTTAAAACGCAGGGCCAGCTTGCCCACCGTGGTGGTCTTGCCGACGCCGTTGACGCCGACGACCAGCATCACCATCGGCCACTTCAGCGGCGGGCGCGGGATGTTCATTTCCTCTATCATGATGGCTTTCAGCATCGCTTTGGCTGCCTGCGCGTCCCGGATCTTTTCCCTCCGCACCCCCTCGCGCAGCTGGAGGATGATCTCATCTGTTGTCGCGACCCCGGCGTCAGAGAGGAGCAGGATGTCGGTCAGCTCCTCGTAAAATGCCTCGTCTATCGTTTGGGTATGCCGGGCCAGCTCGTCAATGCGCTGGCTGAGCCCGCCCCTGGTCTGGCTGAGCCCCTGCTTCAGCCTCGCGAAAAACCCTGCCATGCCCTCCTCCTTTAAGCGGTATATTCCTTCAGGTTGACTGAAATCATGTCGCTCACGCCCTTCTCCCTCATCGCGACGCCATAGAGGGTGTCGCATCGCTCCATCGTGCCCTTGCGGTGGGTGATGACGATGAATTGCGTGTCCCTGGCATATTCCGATAGGAACTCGGCAAAGGAAGTGATGTTCGCGTCATCCAGCGCCGCCTCGATCTCATCCAGGATGCAGAAAGGCGTGGGCTTGAGCCTGAGCATCGCGAACAGGATGGCGATCGCTGTGAGCGCGCGCTCGCCGCCGGAGAGCAGGGAGAGCAGCTGCAGCTTTTTCCCGGGCGGCTGTGCCTTGATCTGGATATCGCAATCCAGCGGCCTTGACGGGTCGCTGAGGCTCAGGCTGGCCTGCCCGCCGGAGAAAAGCCTGCGGAAGGTCTCCGCAAAAAACTCGTTCAGCTTTGCCAGTTCCCGGATGAACTGTCTTTCCATCTGCCCCTGCAGGCGCTTGATCAGCGAGCCCAGATCCTCCCGCGCTTTTTCGGCGTCCTCTTTCTGGGCATTCAGATCGTCATAGCGCGCCTTGGTAGCGGTGTAATCTTCCAGCGCGTGGATATTGATCGCGCCCATTTCCCGGATCCGGCCCCTGATCTCCTCCGCCTCCCGCTCCCCCGCGGGCAGGCTGAACACGTCCGGGAAGCGCAGCTCCTGCGCCATCGCGAAGCTCAGCTCATGGCTGTTCCACAGCTGCGCGGCCATCGCCTTCAACTCATCCTCAAGCCTGGTGATCCCCATTTCACTTATATGAAGTTTCTGGCTGTCCTCACTGCGGCACAGGTGCGCTGCCTCCGCCTCGTCCATCAGTGCTTTCTGCCTCGCGGCCAAATCCCGCCGCGCCATTTCTGCCTGCCGGGCTTCTTCTCTGGACTGTGCCGACAGCGTTTCCAATGCTGCCGCTTCTTTTTCCATATCCTTAAGCTGCGCTTGCTGAGCAATGATTTTCATGCCATTGCCTGATATCGCGTGCTCCAGCTTTTCCTCTTTGCCCTTCAGCGCCAGGAGCTCCCGCTCAAAGCGGGTCTTATCACGATTGATCAGATCCATCTCATGGGCCAACTGCGATCTCGCTTCACGCTGTGCCGCCAGTTTCTCCTGCGCGGCCTCGGCCATGTCCCTGGCCGAGGTGAAAGCGCCGCGGAGTGTTTCGTCCTCTTCTTCCAGTTTTTCCCGGTCGCTGTCGGCCTCCAGATGATCCTGCTCCGCCTGCGCCAGGTCTGATTCCAATTCGCTCACCATGCCGGCAAGCTGGTCTTTCGCGGCCTGAGTCCGGGAAAGGTCCCTGCGGGCTTTTTCCAGTTGCTCATCGGCCTTCTTAACCTGTTCTTCCTCGCGGGCAATGCCGATTTCATCATCCTGCACGCGCTCCATTGCCTCGCGTGTCCGCTTTTCAAGAAGGCTGGCCCTCTCCCCGGCATCTTTTTCCCTGGCATTCAGCGTATCAAGCTGCTGCGCGGCCGCGTCAAGGCTTTCAGCCAGATCCTTGATTTCCCGCTCCCGGCCAAGCAGGCTGACGGTCCGGTTCGCGGCGGAGCCGCCGGTCATCGCGCCGCCGGAACGCATCACGTCTCCCTGCAGCGTCACGACATTGTAGGCCTGCCTCCCAGCTCTGGAAATGGCAATCGCGCTGTCCAGATCTCTGGCGATGACAGTGCGGCCCAGGAGGGACTGAACCAAATTTTGATGCTCCGGCGCGAACGTGACCCGTTCACTGGCGACGCCCAGACAGCCTGGCAATGACAGCGCTTCCCTTTCTCTGGGGCTTAATGTGCGGGGCGAAACCGCTGTGACGGGTAAAAATGTGGCGCGTCCAAACCGTTTTTCCCTGAGGAAATCGATCAATTCCTTTGCGGTTTCCTCATCCTGTGTCACGATGTGCTGCAGCGCGCTTCCAAGCACCATCTCGACCGCTGTTTCCAGTTCCTCCGGCACTTGTATCAGACGGGCGACCGCGCCATGCACATGCGGGTTGCCCTTGGCATAGAGTAGCGCCTGGCGGACAGATTGCTGGTATCCCTCGTTTGCCCCGGACATTTCTTTCATCGTCATCAATCGGGCTTTTCCCTGCTGCAGGGCTGAGAAAGCTTTGCTGTATTCATCCCGGGCCCTATTGGACTGGTTTCGCGCTTCCTCAAGCGCCTCTTCCAGCGCCTTGAGTTCCTCCCTGAGCACCTGATGGCCGGCGATGGCGTTCTTCAGGCTCAACAGGGCTTCTTCCTGATGTTTTTCAGCTCTTTGCACGGCTGTTTCCGCCTCGTTCAGGCTCTCCCCAACCTCCTGATACCTGGCTTGAGCCTGGGCGAGCATCACCTGTTGGCGTGCCCGCTGTTCCCGCATGCTGCTGCGGCTGTTCAGGATGCTGAGCATCCTGGCGCGGTGCGTTTCCAGCGCTTCCTCGCGCTCATCCCGGGCAGCCTGCGCCCGCGCCGCCTCTTGCTCAAGCACTCTTAGCTGTTCATCCGCGCGGGCCAAAAGACTGCCGCTCTCATGGCCCCCGCGGGAAGAGTTTTCCAGCATCTCCCGCAGAACCGCGGCCTCATTCCGGATACTTACCAGGGTTTCTCCGTTGCGCTGCGCCTCATCCTGCGCGTTTTTCAGCGCCTGGCCAGCGCGCTCCAAATGGATCAGGTGCTCACTCAGCCTGGATTCCCTGATCTGCAGCTCTTCCTTGGCCCTGTCGTTTCCGCAGTCAGCCTGCTTGAGCGCTTCCTCCGCGTCCCTTCTGTCCCCCTGGCATCGCGCGATCTGCGCATCATATCCGGCAATCAGGCCCGCGATGGCTTTATTGTTTTCAGTGAGCGCTTCAATGCGCTTGCCCAATTTCTGTCGGCGCGCCAGAAAGATGTTGGTGTCCAGCATTTTCAGCCTGCCGGACAGGGCAAGGTACTCCCTTGCCGCTTCGCTCTGTTCTTTCAGCGGTCCCAGTCTGCCGCCAAGCTCCTCCAGCAGGTCCCCCGCCCGGCTCAGGTTTTCCACCGTGCGCTCAAGCTTGCGCTCCGCCTCTTCCTTGCGGGAACGGTAGCCGATGATGCCTGCCGCTTCCTCAAAAGCGGCCCGTCGTTCCTCCCCGCGGCCGGAGAGGATGACATCAATGTGCCCCTGCCCGATGATGGAATAGCCTTCCCGGCCGATGCCGGTGTCATTGAAGAGGTCGACGATGTCCCTGAGCCTGCAGCTCTTCTGATTCAGATAATATTCGCCTTCGCCGGTGCGGTAGGCGCGTCGTGTCACCATGACCTCGCTGTGCGGGTCCTTCAGGCTCCTGTCTTCATTGTCAAAAATCAGGCTGACCTCACAGTAGGGCATCAGCCTCCGCTTCTGCGTGCCCGAAAAGATGACGTCCTCCATCTTCGCGCCGCGAAGCGCACGGGCGCTTTGCTCCCCCATCACCCAGCGGACAGCGTCGGCGATGTTGCTTTTGCCGGAGCCGTTGGGGCCGACAATGCCGGTGATCCCCCCGCCGAAGCGGATTTCGGTTCGCTGCGGGAAGGACTTGAAGCCATAGATTTCAACCCTGGAAAGCTTCATCCCTCCCCCTGCGCCTCCTCAAGATGATCCATGGCAGCCTGCGCCGCTTCCTGCTGCGCCGCTTTCTTGGTCTTCCCTGTTCCGCGGGATAGTTCCCTGCCATTGAGAAATACTTCGACAGTAAACAGGCGCCTGTGCGGCGGTCCATCCTCCAGGATCAGCCGGTACTCCGGTTCCGCAAAACCCTTTCCCGCCGCCCATGCCTGCAGCGCGCTTTTGGGATCAAGCTTCGCGTCCGCGCTGACGATTCTCCCTTTCCATGACCGCTTTACCAGTTCGCGCGCGGCGTCAAGCCCGCCGTCAAGGTATACTGCCGCCAAAACCGCCTCCATCGCGTCGGCGAGAACAGAATCCTGTTTTTCACCGCCCTGCATATGCAGGCCTTCGGACAAAATAAGGTGTCCGCCAAGGCCGATGCCCCGCGCGACGCCTGCCAGCGCCTCCTCACAGACCAGCCGCTGGCGTTTGAATGTCAGCCTGCCTTCCGTGTCGCTGCCCAGCGCATACAGCAGTTCGCTCACGCACAGCTGCAGCACGGCGTCGCCAAGGAACTCCAGCCGCTGGTTGTTCGCCTGTCCAGCCAGAGAGGAATGCGTCAATGCGCGGGTGAGCAGGGAAAGGTCAGCAAACGGATGGCCCAGGGCGGCCTGCAGTTCCTGCATTCCATCCCCCTCCGCATGAAAAATGGCTGCTGCTCTCTTGTGCAGCAGCCCCGGATCTTCCCTTTTCACTCTTTGCGGGCCTGGATATAGTCCGCGACGTCGCCCGCGGTCTTCAGCGTTGTGATCGCGCTGTCCTCCACCTGCAGGTTGAACTGGTCCTCCAGGTCCATGATCAGCACCATCACGTTCGCGCTGTCCGCGCCCAGGTCTTCCACCAGCCTCGCTTCACGCGTGACCTTGGAGGGGTCGACCTTCAGCTGGTTCGCGATCAGTTTTACGACAGTTTCAAAAACCATGTTCTCTCTCCTTTGTCAGACAGACTGTTTCCCTATGCTTTCCTCAATCGCCCCGGCAACGCCGCTTCTGACCATCAGGACGGCCTGGCGCAGCGCGCCTTGCACCGCCTTGGCGTTGCTGGATCCGTGCGCCTTGACCACCGCGCCCAGGACGCCCAGCAGCGGCGCTCCGCCGATTTCCGTGTAATCCATCATCTTCCTGACACGCCGGAAGGCGGGCTTGGCCAGAAGCGCTCCCAGCTTGCTGCGGGTGTCGGCCAAAAGCTCGCGTTTGATGATCCCCAGCAGGGTTTCGGCGACGCCCTCAGTGTACTTGAGAATGATGTTGCCGTCAAACCCGTCGCACACGATCACGTCCGCCTGCCCGGCGGGGACATACCGCCCTTCCACGTTGCCGATAAAGTGGACAGCTTCCTTCTTGAGCAGCTGGTGCGCCGCGGCATAGAGCAGGCTCCCCTTCTCCTCCTCCGCGCCGTTGTTGAGCAGGCCCACGCGCGGCTTTTCAAGTCCCGCGGCCTTGCGCATATAGGCGTCGCCCATCAGGGCAAACTGCGCCAGGTATTCCGGCTTGCAGTCCACATTCGCCCCCGCGTCGATCAGCAGGAACAGGCCGTCCCTGCCAGGCATCAGGGGGGCTAGCGCGGGGCGCTCAATGCCCGGTATCCGCCCCAGGCGGAGCATGCCGCCCACCAGCACCGCGCCGGTCGACCCGGCGGTCACAAAGCCGTCCGCTTCCCCCTCGCGCAGCATGAGCATTCCCCGGACCACCGCGCTGTTTTTTTTCTGCCTTACGGCCATCGCGGGGGACTCGTTGTTGGAGATGGTCTCCGGCGCGTCGATGATGCCCAGGCGATCCCTGACATCCTCATCCCCGGCGATGAAAGGCGTTATGCTCTCCCTGGCGCCTGCTAAAAAGATGTGCAGTTCCGGGTCCGCGCGCAGCGCAAGGACCGCGCCTCTGCAGGCCGCTTCGGGCGCATAATCGCCGCCCATCGCATCAAGTACGATCCTGATCATACGCATCCCTTTCCCGAAGCAGCATTCCATTGGAACACACTGAATAGTACCATATCATCAGGCTTATTTACAAGCAATCGAGCATGCTTGAATTGCCCGGCCACATTCTGTATAATGAACATGCCAAAAGCGGAGAACCGCTCCGATATGAAAAGGAGGCCAGCCGATGAAACTGATTATTGCCATTGTACAGGATGAGGACGCGGCCCACCTTGTCAGCGAACTGATGGAGGAAGGGTTTGGGGTCACGAAGCTGGCGACAACCGGCGGTTTCCTGCGCGCGGGCAACACCACCCTGCTGGTGGGCGTGGAGGATGACCGGTATGACGCCTGCATGGGCATCATCGAAAAAGTATGCAAGAGCCGCAAGCAGATCGCCACATCGCCCATTACCATGGGCGGCGCGACCGGCATGTACGCTCCCTATCCCATTGAGGTGACTGTCGGCGGCGCCACGGTCTTTGTGCTCAGCGTTGACCAATTCCTCAAAATCTAAATCTTTGCCGGCCGAAATGGCTGACCCGTTTGTCGCCGGCCGGATCG
Organism: bacterium UBA6115; assembly: GCA_002428405.1. The sequence goes on along the minus strand of DIWD01000029.1, from coordinate 866 downwards.
GGGTATTCCAGCGTCTCTCAGGCCCCCTATATAGCCTGATAAGCGAATATGCCCAGGGACATGCCCCGCACGCGCTGATGCTGACCGGGCCATTTGGTGTCGGCAAGGCGACCCTGTCACTCCTCCTCACGATGGCCCTGCTCTGTGAAGCAAAGGAGAAGCCCTGCGGAGTGTGCCCCGGCTGCCGCGGCGTCAAAAGCGGTTCCCATACTAACCTCATCACCCTCAAAGCGCTTCCCGGCAGCAGGACTGTCAAGGTGGAGCAGGCACGCGAGCTGATCTCCTCCCTCTCCAGCTATCCCTTTTCCAGGGGGATCCGAGTGGTGAGGATGGAACTGATGGATACCTTCACCCCCGCCGCGCAGAACGCGCTGCTCAAGGCAGTGGAGGAACCCGACGAGTCCACCTGCTTCATTCTGACCGCCATCCAGGAAAAAGCGGTGCTGCCGACCATCCGCTCCCGGTGCCGCCAGGTGCGCCTGCCGCTGTGGCCGCCTGATATGGTGGAAGAATTACTGATAAGCCGCGGGATCCCGGAACAGGAGGCGCAAGACCTCTCCGCCCTCTGCGGGGGCAGCCCCGGAAAGGCCCTGCAAATCAGGGAGGATGAAATGTTCTGGACGGTCAGGAATGCCGCCGACGGCAGTATCTTCTCCATCCGGGACATCCGGGGTTTCCCTGCCGCGTCCGCCCTGCTCAAAGACGTCCGTGACAGCGCGGACCTCCTGCTGGATTATGCGGAGAACGCGGCGCTGAAGAGCATTGACAGAGGGAACCCAGACAATGAAAATACCCTGCGGGCCCGCAGGATCCTGGAAGCTGTGCTCTTTTCGCGCAAACTCAGGGCCAGCAACATCTCCTGGCAG
>DIWD01000066.1:52054-54726 GCA_002428405.1 bacterium UBA6115 | reverse complement strand
CCGCCGGTATTGCGCAGCAAGAGCCTGCATGAAAAGAGGGTCAACAGCGGCATCTATGTCCTGCTCTGCGTCATCAGCGTGATCTGGCTGGCCCCTTTCGTATTCCTGGTGCTGCAGTCCTTCCGCTCCTACCTCACCGAGAACGGCGGCATGGTCGACTATCTCCTTCCCAAGGTCTTCTCCCTGGACAATTACCGCTTCCTGCTCCAGGAAGGGGATTACCTGCGGTGGTACTCCAACACCCTCATCATCGCGCTGTTCTGCTCGGTGATCCAGACGGCCATGGTGCTCTCGGTCAGCTATGTCTTAAGCCGCATGCGCTTCAAGGGCCGCCGGCTGATCATGAACGTGATCCTGGTATTGGGGATGTTCCCCGGCTTTTTGACCATGATCGCGCTGTACTTCCTGCTCAAGCAGATGGGCCTGACGCAGGAGGGCGCCGTCCCGGGCCTTATCCTCATCTACTGCGCCAGCTCCGGCATGGGCTATTACATCTCCAAGGGCTTCTTTGACACCATCCCCAAATCGCTGGACGAATCCGCGCGTATTGACGGCGCGACCCGGTTCTATGTGTTCAAGCGCATCATCATGCCCCTGGCCAAGCCCATCGTGATCTACACCATCCTGATGGGGTTCATGGCCCCCTGGGGCGACTACGTGTTCGCCTCCTATGTGGCGTTTGGCAAGTCGGGCAGCTACAATGTGGCCGTCGGCCTTTACCAGTGGATGAACACGCGGGACATGATGGGTTATTTTACCAGGTTCTGCGCCGGCGGGGTGCTGGTGGCGATCCCCATCACCGCGCTGTTCCTGCTGCTGCAGAAGTACTATGTGGAGGGCGTCACCGGCGGCGCTGTAAAGGGTTGAGGAGGAACGGAAAATGGCAAGCGTAACCCTGGAACACATCAAAAAGATTTATGACAACAAGGTGGTAGCCGTCCAGGATTTCAATCTGGAGATCCAGGACAAGGAGTTTGTCGTATTCGTCGGGCCTTCCGGCTGCGGAAAATCCACCACGCTGCGGATGATCGCGGGCCTTGAGGACATTTCCGAGGGGATCCTGAAAATCAATGACCGCGTGGTCAACGACGTGGAGCCCAAGGACCGCGACATTGCCATGGTATTCCAGAATTACGCGCTGTATCCCCATATTACAGTGTATGAAAACCTGGCTTTCAGCCTGCGCATCCGGAAAATCAAGCAGGAGGAGGTGCACCGCAGGGTAGTCCAGGCGGCGCACATCCTGGGCATCGAGGAATACCTGGACCGCAAGCCCAAGGCGCTGTCCGGCGGCCAGCGCCAGCGTGTCGCCATCGGGCGGGCGATCGTGCGCGAGCCGCAGGTGTTCCTGATGGATGAGCCGCTGTCCAACCTGGACGCCAAGCTGCGCAACCAGATGCGCGCGGAGATCATTCTGCTCAGAAGGCGTCTGGACACGACCTTTGTCTATGTGACCCATGACCAGACGGAGGCGATGACGCTGGGCGACCGCATCGTGATCATGAAGGATGGCTTCATCCAGCAGGTGGGGACGCCGCAGGAAGTGTTTGACAAGCCGAAGAACCTGTTTGTGGCAGGATTCATCGGCAGCCCGCAGATGAACATCTTCAACGCCAGGCTGATTTTGGACGCGCAGTGTTACACGCTGGAACTGCTGGGGATGCGGCTGCCACTGGACGCGGAAAAGTGCGCGCTGCTCAAGCAGCACAATGCCGGAACGATGGATGTCATGATGGGTGTGCGGCCGGAGCATACCAATGTCAGATTTGACGACTACAGCAACGCCATTGAATGCACCCTGACTGTCAATGAGATGATGGGCAGCGAGCTGCACCTGCATGTGCTGGTGCAAGGCGAGCAGAGCGTCATCCTGCGGATCCCCACGATGGACCTGACGGAACATCAGCGCGCCTCGCTGAAAGCCGAAAGCAAACTGTATTTCAGCTTCCCCAGCAAGGTGGTGCATCTGTTCGACCCGCAGACACAGGAGAGCCTTTTAAACTGAACTGCATTGAACGGGGATTGCCGTTGACAGGCATCTTTCTTCCTTGCATCAACACGGCATAGCCGTGTTTTTTGTTGACAATCCTTAAAAAACTGGCTACCATAAGACCCGGCAATCATACCGCAGACATCAACCGGCACAAGCCGGCAGGGGAGGAACACCGCATGAAATATCTCTTGGGCATTGACCTGGGTACTTCGGGCACAAGGACGGTGCTGTTCAGCCTTTCCGGTGAGGTGATCCTCGCCAAATCTGCTGAATACCCCCTCTACCAGCCAAATAACGGCTGGGCGGAACAGGACCCGAAGGACTGGTGGGATGCCGCGGTCGCGACCATCGGGCATGTTGTGCGTCAAAGCGGCGTGAACCCTTCCGATATCGCCTCCCTGGGCATTTCCGGGCAGATGCACGGCCTTGTGATGCTGGACGAACAGGGGGAAGTGCTGCGGCCCTCGATCATCTGGGCTGACCAGCGCACCGGTGAGGAGTGCGCAGAGATGACCCGGCTCATCGGCTATGACCGGCTGATCGCGATCACCGCCAACCCCGCCCTCACCGGCTTCACCGCCTCCAAGATCCTGTGGGTCAGGAAGCACCAGCCGGACATTTATAAGAAGTGCCGCCATATCCTCCTGCCCAAGGACTACCTCCGCTACAAACTGACGGG
>DIWD01000066.1:0-52024 GCA_002428405.1 bacterium UBA6115 | reverse complement strand
CCAGGGTTTACGAATCGCCTGAGGTCACCGGGCACATCAGCCAGTCCGCGGCGAAACTGACCGGGCTGTCGGAGAGCACCCTGGTTGTCGGCGGCGCGGGTGACAACGCGGCCGCTGCGGTGGGGACCGGGACCGTGGTGGACGGCCGCGCTTTCACCACCATCGGCACCAGCGGCGTGGTCTTTGCCCACACCAGCAGTCCGGCGATCGACCCCAAGGGCAGGGTGCATACCTTCTGCTGCGCCGTTCCCGGGGCCTGGCACGTGATGGGCGTCGTGCAGTCGGCCGGATTGTCCAAACGCTGGATCCGTGACACCTGCTGTGAAAAGGAGATCGCGGAAGCGGAGAAGATCGGCGAGGATCCCTATGTGCTGCTGGACGCCCTGGCGGGGGAGAGCCCTGTGGGCGCAAACCGGTTGATTTACCTGCCCTACCTGATGGGCGAACGCACACCCCACCTTGACCCGGACTGCCGCGGCGTGTTCTTCGGCCTCTCCGCGATGCACAGGAAGAGTGACCTGATCCGCGCGGTGATGGAGGGGGTCAGCTACTCCCTCAAGGACAGCCTGGACATCCTGGATGGAATGGGCGTAAAGCCGCAGAGCATGCTCCTGACCGGAGGCGGCGCGAAGTCCAGCTTCTGGCGCCAGGTGCTTGCGGATGTCTTTGATTGCCCTGTACAGACCATCAGGAGCTCCGAAGGACCCGCCCTGGGCGTTGCCATCCTGGCGGGCGTTGGCGCTGGGCTTTATCCCAGCGTGGAGGAAGCCTGCGAAAGCCTGGTCCATCCGGCCAGCGTGTTCCAGCCCGATGCGCACAACGCCGCGCGGTACGCGAAGTACCACCGCCTCTTCCAAAAGCTGTACCCCGCGCTGAAGGACAGTTTCAAGGAGCTGGCGGGTCTGTGATCAAAAACCTAAAGTTGAGGACCGGCCTGCGTTGCATTGCCCGGGCTTTGTGGTATACTTTATCAACAAAACTGTTTCCAATAAGGAGGATATCAAATGTCGGTGTTTCAAAACCTGCCCCGGATCCCCTATGAAGGGCCCAAGTCCAAAAATCCCCTTGCATTCAAGTATTATGACGCCGGGCGTATGGTTCTTGGCAAGCCAATGAAAGAGCACCTCAAGTTCGCCATGGCCTGGTGGCATAACCTCAGCGCCACGGGTGTGGACATGTTCGGCTCCGGTACTGCGGACAAGCTGTTCGGCGCGGAAAAAACCGGAACCATGGCGCATGCCAGGGCCAAGGTAGACGCCGGGTTTGAGTTTATGGACAAGCTGGGAATCGAATATTTCTGCTTCCATGATGCCGACCTGGTGCCCGAAGCGGACACGCTGGAGGAGACCAACAGGCGGCTTGACGATATCACCGACTATATCAAGGCCAAGATGGCCGGAACCAGCGTCAAATGCCTCTGGGGCACGGCCAACCTCTTTAGTAATCCGCGCTACATGAACGGCGCGGGCTCCAGCAATTCGGTGGATGTATACTGCCATGCCGCGGCGCAGGTCAAAAAGGCGCTGGAGTGCACTGTCAAGCTGGGCGGCAGCGGCTATGTTTTCTGGGGCGGACGCGAAGGATATGAGACGCTGCTGAATACAGACATGAAGTTTGAGCAGGAGAACATCGCTTCCCTGATGAAGATGGCCGTGAAGTACGGCCGCTCCATCGGATTCACAGGCGACTTCTACATTGAGCCCAAGCCAAAGGAGCCAATGAAGCACCAGTACGACTTTGACGCCGCGACTGCCATCGGATTCCTGCGCCAGTACGGGTTGGACAAGGATTTCAAGCTCAACATCGAAGCCAACCATGCCACGCTGGCCGGCCATACCTTCCAGCATGACCTGCGCGTCGCGGCCATGGCCGGGATGCTGGGCTCGGTGGACGCGAACCAGGGGGACCTCCTGCTTGGCTGGGACACGGACCAGTTCCCCTCCAACGTTTATGAAACAACGCTGGCGATGTATGAAATCCTCAAGGCGGGCGGACTGAAGGGCGGGCTCAACTTCGACGCGAAGAACCGCCGTCCCTCCTACACCCATGAGGACATGTTCGAAGGCTTTATCCTGGGCATGGACAGCTTCGCACTGGGGCTCATCAAGGCGGCGGCGCTGATCGAGGACGGCCGCATCGACGGATTTGTCAAGGATCGTTACGCTTCCTTCGCCGGCGAGCTTGGACAGAAAATCCGTTCCGGCAAAGCCACCCTGGAAGAGCTGGCAAGCGCCGCTGTCAGGAAAGGCGCGGCCCCCCTGCCCGGTTCAGGACGGCAGGAATACCTGGAGGGCATCATCAACGACGTGTTTTTCGGCGGCTGACACTTCTGTCTGCTATCCCGTGCCCCCACACTCAGCGTGGGGGCACTTTTTTTGAATCCCTGTGTTGCGCGCTGGCAGGACGGTGGTACAATATACGGGAATAAAAATGAACAGCCGAAGGAGCGCGATGGACAACCTGCTGGCCGCCCTGCCCGAAACGTATCGTGATATCCCCCTCCCGTCCGGCCTCATCAGCCTGGAGCGCGTAGAAAAAGGATGGTCACGGGAATACAAGTTCCGCCTTGTGATGTACGGCGGCGTGCAGCTGCTGCTGCGCATCAGGGACGGCGCGCAGGAGGAAAAGCACCATCTGGAGTATGATTTTGTGCGAAGCCTGTCCTCGCGCGGGCTTTCTGTGCCAAGGCCGCATGCTTTCGGGCCGGCGGGCGGCGGACAGGGGAGCTACATGCTTTTGGACTGGGTTACTGGCGCTGACCTGATCGACGCCCTGCCCGGCTTGCCGGTAGGAGACCAGTATCGTCTGGGGCAGTCAGCCGGGGAAATGCTCCGGGCTATCCACCAGACGCCTGTTCCTGAAGGCGCGCTGCCGGTAGGAAGCATGAAAAGCAAGGCGCTGCATAAGACCAAACGATTTGAGGACGCAGGTTTTTTCGTTCGGGGCGGAACAAGGATGACCCGCTACATCAAAGAGAACATTGATAAACTGGACCGGGAAGCGCCGGTGACCCAGCACGGGGATTTCCACCCGGGCAACCTCGTCTATACGCCGGAGGGCAGGATCGCGGCCATTGACTTCAACCGCTGGGGTGTGGGGGATCCGGTCGAGGAATTCTATAAACTCCAAAGCTTCACCATTGAAAACAGCATCCCCTTTGCCTGCGGGCAGATTGACGGGTACTTTCCGGAAGGCGTGCCGTTGTCCTTCTGGGAGGGGCTTGCGGTGCATGTGGCTGTTTCCTCGCTGTACTCCATCCTCTGGGCCGCTCCGTTCGGGCCTGATGAGGTGGAAGACATGGTCCGCCGCTGCGAACGGGCTTTTGCGGATTATCAAGGCTTTGATGCCTTGATACCCGCCTGGTATATGCAGTTTGGGGGAGAATCGGATGCCCGCCAGGCACAGGGGTGACCCGGGATCCCCGGTATATGAGCGGCAGGCTATTGCAAAATGGGAGATCATTTACTACACTTTGTGCAGGCACAACCATAAACGCAGCTTCACAGAATGACGGGGAGGATCAGATGAGGATTGCATATACCGGATGGACTTGGCTGGTCAACCACAATGACAATCAGGTGTGGGAGTTTGAACAGTTCCTGCGCGAAACTGCTGACCTGGGCTATCAGGAGGTGGAGAATTTTGCCTTCATCGCGGACTATTTCGGCGGGGACGCGGCGCGGGTCAGGGAGATGCTGGACAGGTACGGGCTGAAGATGGCCAACCTCTACCAGCATTTTTCCGAGGATGATGAGAAGGATTTTGAGAACGCGCTGAAGTTCATCGCGTTCATGAAAGGCATTGGCGCCAGGCACCTCAACCTGCAGGCCGTCATGTGGAACGATGCTCCGTTTGAGAGGCCGCTTAATGAAGAGAAGATCAGGAAATACGCCGCGCTGAGCAACCGCATCGGCCTGCTGTGCCGGGACAACGGCATCCTCGCCTGTTTCCACCCGCACGCCCAGACCGCCATCTATCATCAGGATGAGATCCAGATGTACCTGGATCATACCGATCCCAAGCTGGTCAGCCTATGCCTTGATACGGCGCACACCACGATTGCCGGGATGGACGCTGTGGAAGCTTTCCAACGCTGGCTGCCCCGGCTTGGCTATGTCCATCTGAAGGATGTGGATCCGGGACTGGCCAAGTCCGAACACCCCATGCAGGCGTTCTGCGAGCTGGGTGTGGGCACCATTGACTTCCGGGGCATCTATAAAGTCCTCAGGGAGGGCGGCTATGACGGCGTGCTGTGCGTGGAGCTAGACAGCCGTCCGGTTTGCAACTACAAGTCCGCGATGATCTCCCGCCAGTATCTCCACAACGCGCTGGGCCTATAGGGCTTAATCAAAAGTATTTCTGGTACCGGCGCTTTGCCTTGGAAGAACCGCTATTCCCCTTCAATTTTTGTTTGCCGCCTGATGCGCGGGTCAGTAAAGACATCAGCTTCATCCCGGCTGGTTGTGGAAAACTCCGACACCACCGCGCCGTCCGGGCCGCCCTGGAACCAGTGCAGGGTATCGGGAGGGAGCGTATACTGTTCTCCGGGAGTGAGCCTTATCTCGTGAAACACGGTGTAATAGGCCTCATCACCCCTGGGCGGGCGGCCGGCGGGGTTCTGCGCCGGCTCCCCGGGGACATACAGCGCGACGCTGCCCCAGCGGCAGCGGAAGGTCTCCTCCTTGCCGGGTTCCCCCGCTGTCGCCGGGTGGCGGTGTTCCGGGCAGGTCTGCCCGGGGAAGAGCACCAATTCCTTCGCGCAGCAGCGTTTTGTGTTCAGGTAGGTGACCAGCTCAAGTCCGGTCCGCTCCAGATCTGAAAGGCCGAAATCCGCCACTTCGACGTATTCTTTTTCCCTGTCCGTCAGAGCGATCCCGGCTCTCCTGAAGTATTCGAGGGTACGCGCGCAGGCGCGCAGATAGGTTTCACGCTTCATCGGACGTTTCTCCTTCCCGTAAAGACAAATCATGTTTGCTGTTATACTAATGACTGTTTTTGAAACTTGTCAAGGTGCCCGGACAAAGGACGCCGCCGGAAAAACTTATTGCAAGTCTGATCTGGCGACGCCGGGCCCGAACAGACACTGAGGATCATTACAGGAGGACTATGGCATGATAGCACTGGGAAGCGACCACGCGGGGCGTCCGCTGAAACTGGAAATCATCAGGCTGCTGGAGGAAATGGGCCTGGCGTTCATCGACTTCGGTACGGACAGCCAAACGAGCTGTGATTACCCGGTTTATGGCCGCCTGGCCGCGCAGGCGGTCGCGGACGGACGGTGCGAGAGGGGGATCATCTTTTGCGGCACTGGGATCGGCATGTCCATTACCGCCAACAAGGTGCCGGGCATCCGCTGCGCAGTGTGTTCCGAGTGCTTTTCAGCCGTGCTCTCGCGCAATCACAATGATGCCAACATGCTGGCCCTGGGCGCCCGTGTGGTGGGCCCCGGCCTGGCCAGGATGATCGTCACCCAGTGGCTGGACGCCGGGTTTGAGGGCGGACGTCATCAGCAGCGCGTCGAATTGATTCACAGGATTGAAGAAGAGCATTCCGCTCCTTAAACGGCCAACAAAGCATGGGAACTGAAAGGGAAATGCATGACAGAGAATCATTCTCCCGGGGATTCCAACCGCATCACACGGGAATACCTGGATTCCATCCTCATTGAAATGCGCCACCTGGGCGCAGTCTTGCCGGATACGCGCTTTTCGCTGTTTGGCGAGGCTTTCCGCACGCCGGTCATGACAGCCGCGCTCTCCCACCTCAAGGGGCAAAAAGGCAGCGGCATGGCTGAGATGGCCGCGGGCTGCGCCGCTTCCGGGGCCGTCTGCTGGGCCGGAATGGGGGAGGAAAGGGAGCTTGAGGACATGCTGGCAACGGGCGCCAGGGTCATCAAAATCATCAAGCCCTACGCGGAGAATAAACGGATCCTTGGGAAAATCTACCATGCTTCCCAGCATGGAGCGCTGGCTGTCGGGATGGACATGGACCATGCCTTTGACGGGCGTGGCCAGCATGATGTTGTGCTGGGAGAAAAAATGTCCGGCAAGACCGTGGATGAATTGCGCGGATTGATCAAGGCCTCCGACCTGCCCTTTGTTTTCAAAGGCGTGCTCAGCGCCAGGGACGCGATCATGGCGCAGGAGCTGGGCGCGGCTGGGATCGTGGTTTCCCATCATCATGGCATCATGCCCTGGGCCGTGCCGCCGCTGCGGGTGCTGCCGGAGATTGTCCGTGCGGTGAAAGGCCGGCTGAAGATCTTTGTCGATTGCGGGATTTTCAGCGGTTATGACGTGTTCAAGGCGCTGGCCCTGGGCGCCGACGCCGCCTGCGCGGGCCGCGTCATCATCGGACCGCTTCAGGAAAAAGGCCCGGACGGAGTCCGGGAAGAAATCGGGCGAATGACCGGCGAACTGGCTGGCGTCATGGCGCGCACTGCCTGCAGGACGCTTTCGGACATCAGCGCAGATCTGCTCTGGATCCCCGTCCGGTAAGCAAAACGCGGGTAGCTTTCCGGCAGGCAATCAGGCCAAATCCCTGTGAAGCGTTGAAGACACTGATATTTGAGGTCATTCACGTTGTTGAAACATCTCCGGCGCATGTGATCGAGCAGGCACAGATCAAATCATCACAAGGTCAGGGCAGGAAGTTATCAACTTATCCACAAACATATCAACAATCGCTCCACAAGGTTATCCACGGCCACTGACCGGCGAGAAGGCTTACTTTCAAATGTTCAGGCAATAAAGAACCGGGACCGTTTTACGGCCCCGGTTCCCTTTTTGACCGAAGATCAGTTGCCCAGCGTCAGTTCAACCTTGACTTGATTGTCCAGGCTGTCGCGAAGGGCGCCGATGATGTTGCCATGGGCGTCATTGAGGGACATGGTGGCGCCGGTGGTCACATCGGCCAGCATCGCCTTGTCCTGCTCGCTCAGCGCGTCGTACTTGGCCTTGTCCTGTTCATTGGTGCTGCCGTCCTTGAGCGGGCGGCCGTTGCGGTCCGAGGTATACTTGGCGAACCACTCTTCCAGTTCGGGGATCGTCTTGCCGGCGAAGAGGGCCTCATAGGCGTCCATCTGGGAAGACCAGGTGCCGGTGCCCATCTTGTAACTGTCTCCGCGTTCGCGCTTGGTCAGCCAGCCGGCGATTTCAGTCTGGAATCCTTCGCTGTTGGTGACCAGCTTGCCATCAACGATGCCGTCGTGGTTGAAGTCGTAGTGATAGCCGCCCTGGCCGGGGAAACCGGAGAAATGCGGCATGCCCTCGCCATCGTAGTTGGGGGTTGCCACCTCCAGCTGGTCCATCATCACCTGGACAATACGGCCTTCCGCGTCAAACAGGGTGATGGCAGCGACTTGGTTGAAGGAATAGACCTGCGTCTCTGTGCTGTCCTTGCCCGGCCCGACCCGGCCGGAGAAGTTCAGGCCCAGGCCAATGGACGCGGCGACGGCGGTCACAGGTTTCCGGCTTTCAAAGGCATCCTTCAGGGCGCCGATGAGGTTGCCGTGACTGTCGTTGAGGGACATGGTGGCGCTGGTGGTCACGTCGGCCAGCATCGTCTTGTCCTGCTCGCTCAGCGCGTCGTATTTGGCCTTGTCCTGCTCATTGGTGCTGCCGTCCTTGAGCGGGCGGCCGTTGCGGTCCGAGGTATACTTGGCGAACCACTCTTCCACCTCAGCGACTGACTTGCCAAGGAAGAAGGCCTCATAGGCGTCCATCTGGGAAGACCAGGTACCGGTGCCCATCTTGTAGCCTTCGCCGCGCTCGCGCTTGGTCAGCCAGCCGGCGATGTCAGACTTGAACAGCTCATCGCTGGTTTCCAGCACGCCATCGATCTTTCCGTCATGGTCGGAGTCATACAGGTAGGGGAACTGGCCGGGGAAGCCCGCGAAATGCGGCATGCCTTCGCCGTCGTAATTGGGCGTGGCGACTTCCAGCTGGTCCAGTTTGGCATACAGGATCTTTCCCTGCGCGTCAAAGAGAACCGCGGCAAAAACCTGATTGATGGAATAAACCTGAACGTCCTTGTCATCCTTGCCCGGGCCAATACGTCCGGAGTTGTGGATGCCCAGGCCAAGGGTGACGCCGCTGCCTTCAATGACGACAGGTTCCGCGGCGACTTCCGGGGCAGCGGCTTCGCCGATACCGGCAGATGCCAGGGCGGCCTTGACGGCGTTGATGATGGCTTCACTGGTGTAGGTCGCGCCCGCGAGCACGTCCACATCGGCACTGCCCTTTTCAACGATCCTGGCGGGGATGTCTGTGAGGGCGGGGGTGCCGATGCCGTCGGTCTCGCTTTCGCCCACAGCCTCGACCTTGACGATCTTGCCATTTTCCAGGGTGACGGTCACCTTGACAGGCCCGCCGAAACCTTCGGCCTCGCCGGTCAGGACGACCGCTTCAGCCGCCGGCTGAGCGGATGCCAGGGCAGCCTTGACGGCCTTGATGACAGCTTCGCTGGTGTAGGTCGCGCCCGCGAGCACGTCCACATCGGCACTGCCCTTCTCGACGATCCTGGCGGGGATGTCTGTGAGGGCGGGGGTGCCGATGCCGTCGGTCTCGCTTTCGCCCACGGCCACGACCTTGACGATCTTGCCATTTTCCAGGGTGACGGTCACCTTGACAGGCCCGCCGAAGCCTTCGGCCTCGCCGGTATAGGTCTGGGCAAAGGCGCTCATGGTTCCCGCCATCAGTGCCAGGCTCAGCAGGATTAACAGGGCTTTTTTCATGGTCCGAACTCTCCTTCTGTGATTCAAATAATGTCTGATACAGGCAAAAGTATATAGGAAAGGGCTGTTTTCCGCAAGGGTTGAGCAGGGTATGCGCTTCATGTGACCGGCAGTGACAAGCGCTGGCCGTGTGCATTCCCTGGTGTGCCGTCTCATCAAAAAGGCAAGGAGAATCATCACTCCTTGCCTGTCAAAATGATGCGGACTTATGCCCTGGACTATGCCCGGGCTGGGTGGTTCCGCCGTCCCTCTTTGACAGGACGGCTTGAGGCCTTGGCAGCCTGGGAAATCAATAGCTCTTGTTGCTGATTTCCACCTTGACCCCGTCGCAGCACATCAGCTTGGGCACCACCAGCGCTTCAGGGTTGCGGCTTTCATAGGTGTTGGATGTGTTGTAGGGCTGGCTTTCACTGGACAGCCAGGCCAGTTTGCCGCCGAAGATGTCCTCCAACTTTTCTGTGAAGCGCACGTTGTAGGGCACTTCAATACTGCCGTCCTTCCTGAGCAGCAGCGCGCCAAAGCGTGAAGTGCCGGTGATGAGGCCCTCTGACGGGCTGACCACGCCGGTGTAATGCAGGTAGGGCACATAAAGGATGTCCGTCTCCCGCGGCTTTTTCACCAGGTCTTCCAGGCTGTTGATGTCCATGTCTCCGGGCAGCAGGGCGAAGCTCCCATGCGCGAGGTCATGCCCGGTGGCGGTCTGCGCGTACTCGTCCGCCGCGGCCTGGTGCCAGATGAATCCCTTCAGCACGCCCTTGTCGTACCAGGCCTTTGTTTCGCGGCTGCGCCCATGGTCATCCGCAGGCAGGGCAAAGCCGCCTTTGAGGCCGGGGCCCTCGGTGACGGTGACTTTGGGGGAGAAGACCTGCTTGCCGGTGTCTTCCTCCTTGTGGATGGAATAGCCCCGCTTCACTGCGGTGCCGTACAGACCAAGCCAGCTGAGGAAATTCAGGTACTCCGCGGTCGCCGCGGCGCCAAAGACCACGCGGTAGGGGGCCAGGGGCAGCTGCACGGCTTTTTGGCTGGTGTACTGGATTTTGAGGAAGGCCAGGCGGCGGTTCATGGCCGGGGCGTCCAGGTCTGCCAGTGTTTCGGCGCTCTGCTCGGCGTTGATTTCCCATTTGTCCTTCGCGGAGGCCAATACCAGGGTAATCTGGGCGTCCGACAGCCGCCATGACACCGCGTGCGGGCTGGCGGTGGACAGGCAGCACCGGGCGGTGCCGCCCACGGAGAAACTGCCGCCCAGGGTGACGTCGTTATCCTCCAGGCTGCCGGCCGCCGTGTTGATGAAGCCAAGCATGTCCTCGTTGCTGATGGAGGCCAGCCCCCCGTCATAAGCCGCGTCGTGCCTGCTCTCCCGGGGGATGTCCGGAAGGGTTGGCTGGAAGGACAGGGGGCTTGCGAAGGCCAGCATCTGCGCGGCCTTGTCGATGGTTTCGCGCATGGCCGCGTCATCTTTCAGGTCGCACACCAAGGTGGCGGTGGCGGTGCGGAGAACGCCGAAGGCTTTCACGCTCAAGGTGGTCACGCGCTCGGTGGTGTTGAGGGAAACGCTGCCGTTGGCCAGACGCACCAGGTGGCTGTCCTCATGGTGCAGTGAAAAATGCGCCTGCAGGCCTTTCTCCAGGGCATAACCCCGCAGCGCGCCCAGGGTTTTCTTCATTTCATCCAGCAGCATCTCACTCACCCACTTTCACATTGTCAAAGCGGCATACCGGCACGCCGTGGCCCAGCTGCATCACCTGAGAGGGCATTCCCTTGCCGCAGTTGGGCACGAATTCCACCTGCCATGTGCTCTCGTCTCCTACCATGCTCAGGCTGTTGTAAAACGGCAGCGTCTCCCCGGAGTAGGCGCAGGAACGGACCACGCCCTTCTTCCGGCCGTCCTCCACCAGGTAGCCGTAGTGGTTGGCGAAGTGGAACTGCTCGCGGTTTGAGCCAATGGACCAGCTCTTGTCGCCGGAGAGCACAATGCCCTTTTCCGTTTTGCTGATGATGTCTTCCAGGCTGCCGTCCGTGCCCGGATCCACGGTGATGTTGGTCATGCGCTCCAGCGGCGCGCGGCGGAAGGACGTGGCGCGCGCCGTGCCGCCGGAGGCCTTGAAGTAGTCCTTTCCCATCCTGTCATTGGCCTCGGTCACCATCTGGCGGGAGGTGATGGCGCCCACCAGGACGCCCTCCCGGATGAGCATGGTATTCTGCGCCTCCACGCCGTCATCATCATAGCCAAAGGAACCGGGGGAGTTCTCCATCACGGCGTCCGCGCGCACGTTGAGCTTGGGCGCGCCGTAGCGCAGGGAGCCGAAGTCCGATAGCCTGACAAACGAGCCGCCGGCGTAGGACAGCTCATAGCCCAGGATGCGGTCCAATTCCAGCGGATGGCCGATGGTCTCATGCACCTGCAGGAACATGATGTCCGGCATCAGGATGACGCTGCGGGTGCCGCTGGGGCACTTGGGCGCCGCCAGGGTCTCGTTGAGCTCCCGAACCATGCGCTCAGCCTGGGACTCAAAGAAGTCCGCCTGCATGATTTCCCAGCCGCGGGTAGGCCCCATCCGCGGGGGGCTGAATCGGCGGGACTGCGCCTCGCCGTCCGCGTCCCGGCCCTGAATGTCCAGGTAGGGGTAGATTTCGCGGATCTCCTTCTCGATGCGCGCCCCCTGGGTGTCGTAGTATTCGATGCGCTTGCTCTGGGTCTCCAGGAAGACCATCCGTTGCTCCACACCTTTTTGGTCAAGCGCGCTGTCAATCCGGCGCAGGAACGCCACCTGCTCTTCGTAAGGGACCATCAGCGGGTCCACCCGGCAGGGGGAGGCAAAATGCCCGGTGTGCACCGTTTTGTCCGCCAGGCGGATGGGGCGGTGAAGGCGCAGGCCAGCGGCCTGAGCGTTGCCCAGGGCGCGCTCAAAGGTGGCGCTGATTGTGTGAAGGTCGCTGCTGGCCGCGAAGCCCCAGGCCCCGTTTGCCAGCACGCGCACCCCGAAGCCTCGCTGCCCGCCGGCCTCAAAGGACAACAGGTTGCCGTTGCGCATCACCAGCGCCGCGGAATCCTCCTGAGGGTAATAACGTACATCGGCGTAGTCCGCGCCCAGGCGCCGGAGCTTGTCCAGCTGTTCTTTCCATGGATAGGCCATGCGATTACTCCTTATTCATGCTTGATTTCGTGTATGCGAACCATTCTAACACAAAAAGGAAGGCAGGCGCCTCCCTTTTACAGACAGTTTCCGCTTATTCGTCCTGCGAATCCTTCGGTCCCGCCTGCTCCTCCATCAGTTTGCGGGGGATGTCCTCCAGTTTCATGAAACGGTAGTCAGCGTCTGATTCGGAAAAATAACCGTCGGGGTCAAACAAGGCGGAGGCGATGCCCGCGTTGCGCCCGGCCTGGGCGTCGATGACGCGGTCGCCGATCATGACGCACTCCCTGCGCTCCAGCCTGTGCAGGTCGATGAGCCAGTTGAGCGCGTCCGGCGCGGGTTTGTCCGGGAAGCCGGCCTCATAGGTGATGAAGTCACGGAAGAGGTCGATCAGCCCGTCGTTTTTCAGCGCTTCCAGCGCGGTATTGTTGCGGTGGGTGTACAGGTAATTGACGCCGCCGGCCTCAACAACGCTCCGAAGCGCTTCTTCACACCCCGGAAAGGGCTTCATGGTTTCCGGCCCTTCGTCCTGGGCGTGCATAAAATAATGGCTCAGCAGTTCGTCCGCGCGGTCATGCCCGGCCAGGGTTTCGCAGGCCTGGCGCAGGGTCGTCTTTGCCAGGGACAGGATATCGATGCCTGAATGGTCTAGCCCCATTTCGTCCATGCCTTTTTTGACAGCGCGGACGATGCCTTCATATGTGTCGTAGAGGGTGCCGTCAAAATCCCAGAAAAAACATCGGTATTCTTGCATTTATGCCTTTTTCAGTTCGCTGGTGCAGTGCGGGCAGCGCGTCGCGTCATCATTCACGGGCAGTTTGCAGAAGGGGCACAGCTTCGGCGCGGGGGCGGGGGCCGGCTCTTCCTTTTTGCGCATGTTGTTGATGAGCTTGACGAACAGGAAGATGAACAGCGCGATGATCAGGAAGTCGATCAAGGTCTGGATGAACAGGCCGTAGTTGAGGGTGGAAACGCCGGCTTCCTTGGCGGCTTCGATGGAGGTATAGACGACGTCTGTCTTGGCCAGCTGAACGAACAGGCCGCTGACGTTCTTTCCGCCGGTCAGCAGGGTGATGACGGGCATAAAGATGTCATTGACCAGGCTGGCGACGATCTTGCCGAAGGCCCCGCCGATGATGACGCCGATCGCCAGGTCGAGCATGTTGCCCTTCAGGGCAAAAGCCTTGAACTCCTTCACGAACTTTTTCATATCCCACCTTCCCTTCATTTGATTCCACATCACGATTCTATCACAACAGCCGCTTTTTTCAAGGGTTTGTTTCAAGGCGCACGTCTTTGCGGTATTGGGTCGCTCTGCATGGATATCCAGATAAAAAACCAAAAAAAGAAGCATGACTCGCTTGACATATGCAAAATTATACGTATGATATTCATTGGACACAGATTCGAAAAACAAGGGGGAGTAGCTCAATGTCGAAAAAAAACTGGACCATCCTTCTCGTCGTCCTCCTGGTCATTGCTGCGGCAGTTGCAATCTACTTTTTGACAAAGCCCGCTGAGAAACCTCCGGTCGAACCGACGGCTGCGCCAACCGCAGCGCCGACTGAGGCGCCCACCGCTGCGCCAACCGAAGCACCCACAGAGGTTCCGGCAGCTGAAGTGCCATACAAGATTGCTATCCTGACCGGCACCACCTCCCAGGGCGAGGAAGAGTACCGTGCTGCTGAGAAACTGGTGAACGAGAACCCCGGTGTCGTGATCACCGACACCTATCCGGACAACTTCTCCTCCGAAGTGGAAACCACCATTGGCAAGCTGCTCCAGTTCGCGGAAGATCCCAAGGTCAAGGCCATCATCATGGTCCAGGCTGTTCAGGGAGCGACCGCGGCCTTCACCAAGATCCGTGAAACCCGCCCGGACATCCTGCTGCTCGCGGGCGTCGCGGCCGAAGACCCGGCTGACATCGCCGGCGCCGCTGACGTGGTTATGGGCGTTGACGAGATCAACGGCGGCTTCCAGATCGTCGAGACCACAAAGGAATGGGGCGCTGAGGTGCTCATCCACTATTCCTTCGCCCGCCACCTGGGCTATGAGACCATCATCGCCCGCCTGAACATCATGAAGGAAGAAGCGGAGCTGGCCGGCATCGAGCTGGTTCTCCGCGATGCTCCCGATCCCCTGGGGGAAGGCGGCCTAACGAACTCCCAGACCTTCATCCTTTCCGACGTGCCCAAGGTCATGGAAGAGTACGCCGGCAAGAAGGTCGCTTTCTTCACCACCAACTGCGGCATGCAGGAACCCCTCCAGGCGGCTGTCCTGAAGGAAGCCAACGCCTACTATCCGCTGCCCTGCTGCCCCAGCCCCTTCCACGGCTTCCCATTCTCCCTGGGCCTGGCGGTCGCGCCGGAAGACTACGGCAACATTGAGTCCTACCTGACCAAGATGGCCACAAAGCTCAATGAGCTGGGCGCGGTCGACCGCGTGTCCACCTGGGCGGTTCCCGTCAACATGAGCATGATCCTTGGCGGCTTTGAGTACGCCAAGGCCTGGATCGAAGCCGGTGCCACCGGCGAGAAGGCTGACAAGGCGAAACTGGTCGCGGCCCTGTCCAACGCGGCGGGCGCCGAAGCGGCGGTCACCAGTTATGTCGACGCCAACGGCAAGGAAGTAACCAACTACTTCATGATCCTGTTTGACAACCTGAACTTCAGGGATTACCTGAAATAATTAGCTTATAGGATAGTTCAAGGACAAGGGGCCTGCCTCCTTCACCGGCTGGCAGGCCCCTTGTCCACACTTAATCGCGCGCGGCCGTTTCCCCGGCCGCGGGTTTGCGGAAGGGAGCGACCTAATTTTGTCATCGGAATACATCCTCGAAATGAACGGCGTTTCCAAGCTCTACGGTGACACCGCTGTGCTGAGGGACGTGACGCTGAAGGTCCGCCCGGGCGAGATCCACGCCCTGCTGGGCGAGAACGGCGCCGGCAAGTCCACGCTGATGAACATCCTCTTTGGGATGCCGGTGATCCATTCCACCGGCGGGTTCCAGGGGGAGATCCGCCTGAACGGAAAGGAGACGCACATCCTTTCCCCGCAGGAGGCGATGGCGCGGGGCATCGGCATGGTGCACCAGGAGTTCATGCTCATCCCCGGGTTTACGGTGACGGAAAACATCAAACTGAACCGAGAGATCAGCCGCCCCAACCTCATCAGCCGTATCCTTGGGAATGACCTGGAGTCGCTGGACCACGCCGCCATGGCGGCGGACGCCCGGAAGGCGCTGGACAGCGTGGGCGTTACCATCCCCGAGAGCACCCTGGTGAAGACCCTGCCGGTGGGCTATATGCAGTTTGTCGAGATTGCGCGCGAGATCGACAAGACCGGAGTCAAGCTGCTGGTGTTTGACGAGCCGACAGCGGTGCTCACCGAGAGTGAGGCCGACCAGCTGATCTCTGTCATGAGATCCATCGCCAGGAGCGGGATTGCCATCATCTTCATCACCCACCGCCTAGGAGAGGTGATGAAGGCGGCAGACACCGTGACCGTGCTGCGCGACGGAAAGCTGGTGGGCAGCAAGGCCATCCGGGACACGACGCTGATGGAAATGGCCGGCATGATGATCGGCCGCGGCAGCGAGGGCATCATCTGCCCGCCGGAGCGGACAAAACCGCTCTCCGGCCGCGTGGCGCTGAAGGTCCGCGGGCTGCACGTGAAGATGCCGGGTGAAAATGTCCGTGGCATCGACCTGGACGTCATGGAAGGCGAGATCATCGGCATCGGCGGCCTGGCTGGCCAGGGCAAGGTGGGGCTGCCCAACGGCGTGATGGGCCTCTACCCCTCCATCGGCTCCATCGCCCTGTTTGATGAAGAGCTGCCGCTGAACAACCCGGAAGCCTCCCTGCGCCACGGCATGAGCATGGTCTCAGAGGACCGGCGGGGTGTAGGCCTTCTGCTGGACGAGGCTATCGAGGACAACATCACGTTCAACGCCATACAGATCAAGGGGCAGTTCCTCACCGGGGTCAGTTTTTTCAAGATCAAGTCTGTCCGGCACGTGCGGGAATTCGCCAGGAAGATGATCCATGATCTGGACATCCGCTGCCAGTCGCCCACCCAGCCCGCGGGCACCCTCTCCGGCGGGAACCAGCAGAAGGTGTGCATCGCCCGCGCGTTGGCGCTGGACCCCAAATTCCTCTTTGTGTCAGAGCCCACCCGGGGCATCGACATCGGCGCCAAGGCGCTGGTGCTGGATACCCTGGTCCGCCTGAACCGGGAGCAGGGGCTGACCATCGTCATGGTGTCCAGCGAACTGATGGAACTGCGCTCCATCTGCGACCGGATCGTCATCGTTGCGGAGGGCAAGGTCGTCGACATCCTGGCGCCGGACAGCCCGGACGAGCATTTTGGCCTGGCGATGAGCGGCATCAAGGCAGGGGAGGCGCAGGCAGGATGAAACGGACAAGAACTCAATGGATCGCTTCGGCGGTGCTCGTCGTTCTGGCGCTGGCGCTGGCCGTCGCGGGCATCTGGGGCTTTGCTGCGCGGGGAAGCCGGGGGGCTGCCGACAGCCTGCTGCGCATGCGCAATTACGCTGTATTGCGGACAGCCTCGAGCTCCATCGTGGAAGAAATCGTGCTGCAAGCCAAGCGGGACGCCCGGAATGAGGGGCAGGCAAAAGGGTTGAGCCGCAACCAGATCTCGGTCTACATGGACGAGCAGGGTGAAATCGCCCGAATCGCCGCTGAGGATAAATACTACAGTTTCAGCAACCTGGACCTTATGGACCTCAGTGCTGCGGTGGAACTCCTGGAACAGGCGGTGAGCGGCTATGCGGCCCTTGAAACCAG
This sequence comes from bacterium UBA6115, assembly GCA_002428405.1. The sequence continues at coordinate 35,351 of DIWD01000066.1, read as the reverse complement.
GGAAAGGGAAGCCTACGCGGCGGTCTGGCTTGCTCAGCAGGAAGAACTGCAGGCCCAAAAGGCCGCGCAGGAGGAAGTGGCCGGCGAGGAGGCCGGCGGCGTGAGCGAGGAAGCCCTGATGCAGACCGGCGAAGAGAAGGTGGACTATTCCGGCTTTGTCCCTTCGCCTGAACTGGCCGCGCTGGAGGAAAGCCTGACGCCTGGATACAACGCGATGTTCGACGTACTGGAGACCGCCCTGCCCGACCTGCGCCCCGAGATGCGCGACGAGCTCAGGGACCCGATCCTGGCGGTCGTCAAGGGCGCTGAGAATGAGTTTGCCTCGGAATATGACAACTATGCCGTGCGCGGCGCGGAAGGTATCCTGGAAGGCGCAGAAGCAAACCGGATGAAAGTCGCCCGCCTGGCCGGGAACCTGATCGTTCTGGCCTTCGGCGCGCTCGTCCTGGCCCTGACCGCGTTCTTCTACAAACAATTGAAACGCAGCCTGGGCATGCCAAGGCTGGTCATCACGCTGTTCTTCCTCATCCTGTGCGTGCTGGCGGCGATGTACAACATCAACGTCCCCGGGATGATCTCAACAGTTCTCTGGCGCACCGGCATGTACGGGGTGCTGGCGCTGGCGATGCTGCCGGGCATCCAGTCGGGCATCAGCCTGAACATGGGCATGACGGTGGGCATCATCGCCGGCCTGATCTCCACGCTCATCGCGCTGGAGATGAACATGGCCGGCTGGGGCGCGTTCTTCTTCTCTGTCATCATCGGCATCCTGATGGCCCTGCCGATCGGCTGGCTGTACGGCAAGCTGTTGAACCGCCTCAAAGGCAGCGAGATGACCGTGTCCACCTATGTGGGATTCAGCTTTGTCTCCCTGTTCAATATCGCTTGGATGCTGCTGCCTTTCCATAACCCCAAGCTCACCTGGGTGCTGGGCTCCGGACTGCGCGTGATGCACAACATGAGCGACTCCTTCGGCCAGATCCTTGACAGATTCATGGCTTTTGACATCCTGGGCGTGCATGTGCCCACCGGGCTTTTGCTCTTCTTCCTGCTGTGCTGTGGGCTGATATGGCTGTTCTCCAGGAGCCGCACCGGCAACGCGATGACCGCCGCGGGCGCCAGCCAGCGTTTCGCGGAGGCGGCGGGCGTCAACGTCAACCGGATGCGTATCATCGGCACCACCATCTCCACTGTCATCGCCGCGGTCGGCATTATCGCCTATTCGCAGTCCTTCGGCTTTATGCAGCTCTACAACGGGCCCAAGCAGATGGGCTTCGTCGCTGCTAGCGCGATCCTCATCGGCGGCGCGACGGTGACCCGCGCCAAGGTTTCCCACGTCATCATCGGCACCTTCCTGTTCCAGGGGGTGCTGGCGCTTGGCATCCAGGTCGCCAATGCCGCCATACCTGAAGGAGGTTTGTCCGAAGTGATGCGCATCCTGATATCAAACGGCATCATCCTCTATGCCCTGACCCAGTCGGGAGGTGAAGGCCGTGGCTGAGCTGTCCAAACGCCGGGAAAAGACGATGACCGCCGTCCGCAGCAACCTGCGTGAGTACATCGTCACCTACGTCTTCCTGCTGATGAGCGTCGCGTTTGTCATCCTCTCCGGGCGTCCGCTATCGGACATCTTCTCCCAGGTGATGGGCCGGCTCTCGCGCAACCTGTTTATCGTGCTCGCGCTCATCATCCCCATCATCGCGGGTATGGGCATCAACTTCGCCATCACCATCGGCGCCATGGCGGCGCAGGTGGGGCTGATGCTGGCCATCAACTGGGAACTGGAAGGCGTCACGGGGCTGCTGGCCGCCGCGGGCATCACCCTGCCCCTGGCGGCGCTGCTGGGCTTCCTCATCGGCTCCCTGCTCAATAAAATGAAGGGGCAGGAGACCATCGGCTCGCTGATTCTGGGTTATTTCGCCAACGGCGCCTACCAGCTGCTGTTCCTGTTCATCTTCGGCAGCATCATCCCGCTGTCGGACAAGGTGACCATCGTGGGCGCCAGCGGTGTGGCCAACACGCTGAACCTGATGGGCGGCGGGCTGTACATGGCGATGGACAACCTCTGGCAGCTACCTTTCGCCACCGCGCTGTACGCGGTGAGCGGGATCATCCTGCTGGGCGCCCTGACGCTGTACCTGATGAAAAAGATGAGCCTGAAGCGCTTCATCCTGCTGGGCGGGCTGGCGGTCTTCCTGTCCGCCCTGGTGCTGCTGGTGCCGCCGGTCAAGAACATGGTCCGCAACACCCGGGTGCCGGTGGTCACCTTCCTGCTGGTGGGTCTGCTGTGCGCTTTCAACGTCGTCATCATGCGCACCCGCCTGGGGCAGAAGTTCCGTGCCGTCGGGCAGAGCCGCACCGTTGCCAACGCGTCAGGCATCAACGTCAACCGCGTTCGCCTGATTGCCATCATGATCTCCACCGTCCTGGCCGGCTGGGGCCAGATCATCTTTATCCAGAACCTTGGCACGCTGCAGACCTATTCCGCCCATGAGATGGTGGGCCTGTACGCGGGTGCGTCCATCCTGGTGGGCGGCGCGTCGCTCAACCGCGCCACCAACACCCAGGCGCTGGTGGGCACCGTGCTGTTCCACATCCTCTTCGCGGTGTCCCAGGACGCCGGCAAGACCCTCTTCGGCAACCCCAACGTCGGCGAGTTTTTCCGCGTGTTCATCGCCTATGGCGTCATCGCCGTCGCCCTGGTCATGCACACCTGGCGCTCCAATGTCGCGCGTTCAAAAAAGAGCCCTCTTCAGGCATAGTACCATCGACGCATATAGGCTGCCGGTAAATGGTCGGCAACCTTTATTGCATCAAAAAACGGCCGGAAGGCCGTTTTGGATGTTATGCCCGAGAGGTCAGTAGTTCTCGGCCGCGCGCTCAAAATAGTTCTGCGGATGCTTGCAGGCGGGGCAGATCTTGGGGGGCTGCTTGCCTTCAAAAATGAAACCGCAGTTGCGGCACCGCCAGCGGACGGGGGACTCGGACAGCCACTCCCGGTCGTCCTCCAGGCGCTTGCCCAGCTGGTTGTAGCGCGCCTCATGTTCCTTTTCGACCTTGGCCACGTTCTCAAACTCAAGGGCGATTTCCTTGAAGCCTTCCTTGCGCGCGGTCTCGGCAAAGCCCTTGTACATCTCGGTCCACTCATAATGCTCGCCTTCGGCGGCGTGGATCAGGTTCTTGCGGGTGTCGCCGGGTGTATCGCCCTTTTCATAGCCGCCCAGGGCCTTCAGCCACATCTTGGCGTGCTCTTTCTCGTTGAGCGCTGTTTCCTGGAAGATACCGGCAATCTGCTCATAGCCTTCCTTCTTGGCGGCGGATGCGAAATAGTCGTATTTATTGCGCGCCTTGCTCTCGCCGGCGAAAGCCTCCCAGAGGTTTTTTTCTGTCTGGGTTCCCTTGAGTTCCATGGGGTGCCCTCCTTCTTATCTTATCTGTATTGAAATGCCCTTACAGCAGTTCAATCAACGCGGCCAGTGAACCGCCCACGATCAGCAGCGCCAGAAAAATGCTGAGGATGCGGGCGAATATGGTATTCCTGTTCTTCTTTTTAGTCCGGGTCGTCACGGCGTTTTCCTCACTCACTTTTATTGAACCCTGTTTGGGGAAGTGTGGCGAGTATAGCATTCTCGGGCGATACCTGTCAAGGCGGCGGGGTCCCTCGTGGGAGCCTGTCTTCCCTTGTTTTTCAGTGTCCACAGAGGGGTTAGACGTGTTTCTTGACAGGGCGGAAAGGGCGGCGATATACTCGGCGTGTTCGAAACGACCCATATTCCTCATTCATGGAATAAGACTTCAACGGCAGCTGCAGGAAGCGGCCGATTTATCTGAAAGAGTGCGTGGATGGAAGGGCCAGCAGGCGAATCCGTTCCTCCGCCCGGTGAGAATGATGAGCAAGGATGATTACACCCGTTTCAACGCCCAGGCTATCGACCGCTGGGTGCGCGAGGGGTGGGAGTGGGGCAGGCCCATCAGCCATGAGGTCTTCGAAAAGGCGAAACAGGGGGAATGGGCGGTCCTGCTCACGCCCAATATCCCGGTGCCGCGGGAGTGGTTCGGGTCCCTTTCGGGGAAAAAGGTGCTGGGGCTGGCTTCCGGCGGCGCGCAGCAGATGCCGGTGTTCGCGGCCCTGGGGGCCTTATGTACCGTGTTTGACCTGTCTGATGAACAGCTGGAAAGCGAGCGGATGGTCGCGGTGCGCGAAGGGTATGGGATCAAGATCATCAAAGGGGACATGACCTGTCCGCTGCCCTTTCCGGACGGCTGCTTTGACCTGGTTTTCCACCCGGTGTCCAACTGCTACATCCGTGACGTGCGCCCTGTCTGGCGGGAATGCTTCCGGGTATTGAGGCCCGGCGGCGTCCTGTTGTCAGGGCTGGACAACGGCATCAATTTCCTCTTTGACGATGACGGGATAAATTTAGTACACAAACTGCCCTTTGACCCGCTGAGCGACCCGGACTGGGAAGAGAAAATCACCCGTGACAATGACAGCCTGCAGTTTTCCCACCCCATCCAGGACCAGGTCGGCGGACAATTGGAGGCAGGATTCATCCTGACGGATATCTATGAGGACACCAACGGCGAGGGACTTCTCAAGGAGTTCAACGCGCCATGTTTCTTTGCGACACGGTCCGTCAAACCGCTCCATGGGCAACTCGTGAACGGACTGTTTTGAAAAGGGGGACACCTGAGTGGGCGAAACCAAAGTAAAGCTAGAGTTCGGGAATGAGTTTGAGGGAACCCTTCTTGCCGGCAACGGCACGGTAGATATCGGCAGACAGGAAGGAGCGCTCGGGCCCTATGACCTGCTGCTGGGCGCGCTGGGAGCCTGCTATTATTCGACGTTCCTGGATATCGCGAAGAAGATGCGCCTGGAGTTTGAAAGGGCGGAGATAGGGATCCGCGGCGTCAAGCGGGAGGAGGTGCCCACGACGCTGAAGACCGTGGAAATTTTATTCACCGTCTTTGGCGCGAAAGGGGACAAGGGCTTCTCCCGCGCGGCGGAACTGGCGGCAAAATACTGTTCCGTACATGAGACGGTCTCCAAGGTAGCGGAGATAAATTTGCACCTCGAACTTGTCTGATATCAATGAATAATAAATAAAAATCATGGATCATCAATATCCAGGGATTTTGTATGGGTGGATGGCCGTGGTGTCAGCCCGCGCGGGAGGGATCCGCGTTTTCCTTTGACAGCGCCAGGCACAGCAGCACCGCGCCGATGGTGTTCCCGATGCCGGCCGCCAGCAGGAAGAGCAGGGCCCGCGGGTCAAACACGCCGCTTTGAGTGAACGCGGCGGAAAAATAAAAGGTATCTGCGAGAATATTTTCAAACCCGGCCAGGATAAAGGCGGGCACACCCAACAGGACCCCGAAGGCCTTGCCGCTCTCCAGCCGTTTCCAGCCTTCCGCCGCCGAGAAAAGGATCATCCCGCAGAACACGCCGCGCAGCAGCGTGGAGGGGAAGGACTGAGCCAGCTTGGCCGCCTGTAAGTCAGCCACGTTGCCGGTGACCGCCAGGCCGTAGAGAAGGCCGGTCAGCGCGGCGCCCAGAAGGTTCCCGGGAAGGATAACGTAAAGCGTCCTCGCCTGCCCCCCGCAGATGGCCCGGCCGCAGCGCCCCGGATACTGCGGCAGACCCAGGGAAAGGGCCGCGAACATGCCAAAGGAGAACAGAAAGGCGCCGACGATCCGCTGGTCCGCGCCCAGGGAGGCCGCGCCGCCCAAACCGGTCAGGACTCCCCCCATCAGCGCGCTGTAGAAGCTGTGCATTCCCATCCTCCGGCTTGTTTTTTAGTACTAAACTCAATCGCAAATGCTTCGATGAGCCGATTCTTTTACGCCTCCGCGTTGCTTCTTTCAGTCGGCGTAGACTGCGGCTACGTCTCCATCTTTCAGCTTAGCGGAGACGAAAAATCTCTCAGCTCCTCATTGCATTTGCTCATTCGTTTAGTAGCAACAGAAGTATACCATGGATCCTTTGGCCGTCAAGGAATTCTTGACATCGCGCCGGCCCGGGCATAGCATAGGCGCATCACATGCATCCGGAGGAATGATGAACAGCGCGAAGCCAAACCTGCTGACCTTGTTCGCATCGGTTTTCAAAATCAGCGCCGTTACCTTCGGGGGCGGCTACGTCATCGTTCCGCTGATGCGCAGGCGCTTTGCCGAAGAGCTCAAATGGGTCGGGGATGAGGAGATGCTGGACATGATCGCCATCGGGCAGTCCGCGCCCGGGCCCATCGCCGTGAATACTTCCATTCTCCTGGGTTACCGCCTGAAAGGGATTCCAGGCGCGCTGACAGCCGTGCTGGGAACGGCGCTGCCGCCGTTGATCGTGCTCTCTCTCATCTCCGTTTTTTATGACGCTTTCAGGCAAAACGTCCTGATCTCAGCGCTGCTTTCCGCCATGCGGTCTGGGGTCGCCGCGGTCATCGCGGACGTGGTGTGGAACATGGGCAGCGGGATACTCAAATCCCGCCGGCCCCTGCCGCTTATCCTGATGGTCCTTGCCTTCCTGGCGGTGTGGCTGCTTAAAATCCCCATCATCCTGGTGCTGCTCTTCTGCGGTCTGGCGGGCTTCCTTGACGCCTGGCTGAGAAGGCGGGGATCGGGGGCCGGGGCATGAGCAATCTGCTGACGCTGTACCTTTCCTTTTTCCAGGTCGGCCTGCTTGCCTTCGGCGGCGGGTTGGCGGCCCTGCCGCTGATCCGTGAGCAGGCGGTCATCATCCACCCCTGGCTGGACCTGGCAGCGTTCACCGACCTGGTCACGATAGCGGAGATGACCCCGGGCCCCATCGCTTTGAACGCCGCCACCTTTGTGGGCATGCGCGTGCAGGGTATTCCGGGCGCCGTGACCGCGACCCTGGGATGTGTGACGCCAAGCCTGATCATCGTGCTGATCCTGGCCCGGCTGTACAAGGCCTGGCGGGATAAGCCGGGTTTTCAGGGGGTCCTTTCAGGCCTGCGGCCTGCCGCGGTCGCCCTTATCGCGTCCGCTGGCCTGTCAATCCTGATCCTGGCGCTGTTTGGCACAGACGGCATCGGAGGGGGAAAGCTGGACTATATCGGCCTGATATGCTTCGCTCTTGCCCTGTTTGTCCTGCGCAGATGGAAGCCCAGTCCGATCCTGGTGATTTTTGGCGCGGGGGTGCTGGGCGCCGGGCTTCAGCTGCTGGCCGGACTGTAAGGATTTAGTCAGGGAAAGGGGGCGCTGCTGTGGATCAAATTGAGAAAAAGGCCACTCTATGGCCAAATGAAAAACAGACTTGGGAAGCCTGTATGTATCGGCTTCCTTCTGCCTATCAGGAGCAGAAAACTTCTGCAGGCCGGGCTGAAAGGTTGCCTTGGCGGCGCTGTGATGGCTGAGCCTTTGCTGATCAGGTTGTTTATCGCGGCGCTGCTTCCGGATGAGCTGACAGGCGTTTTGCTCAAGTCCCAGCGCCTGCTGGCGGACAGCGCAGAGCGCATCAGCCTGACAGAAAGGGACCAGCTGCACCTCACACTGCGCTTTATCGGGGAAACGGGAGAAAAGGAAACCGCGGAGATCGTCAGCTGGATCCGCTCACTGGCTGTTCCCTCACCCGATGCCAGGCGGTTTACCCAGTCAGGCTATGGCGCGTTCCCCGGCCGGGAGGGGATGACGCTGTGGGCGGGGCTGAATATCGCCCCGGAGATGCGCAGGCGTGTGGCCATGATGGAAACGGCGCTGCGTTCCCTTGGCTGTTCCCCCGAAACCCGTCCCTGGCTGCCGCATGTGACGCTGGCCCGGCGGGCAGAGTTGAACAGGCCCCTGGGCGGGCTGGCACCCCTGCTCCCCAGGACACCCGGCTTGATGATGCTGGGGGATATCGTCCTGTTCAAAAGCGAATTTACGCCTGGCGGCATGCGGTACACCCGGCTGGCGAAGGCCGGCGGATGATGGCCTGAAAGGAGATAAAAAAAGGCGAAGCCGCACAGGCTTGCCTTTCAGAGGATGGGGGTCATTTACGCGCCTTCGTAGGCCTTCAGCGCGGAACTGGCGCCGACGCGTTCGCAGCCCTGGGCAAGGTACCCCTCGATGGCCTCGCGTGTGCGGATGCCGCCGGCGGCCTTGATTTTTACCTCAGGCGAGAGGTGCTTTTTGAACAGTTCTATGTCTCCGGGCGTCGCGCCTGAGGGACCAAAGCCCGTGGAGGTTTTGATGAAGTCCGCGCCCGCCTCGCTGACGCAAACACACAGGGCGGTTTTCTCCTCGTCCGTCAGGTAGCAGGCTTCGATGATGACTTTCAGGATTTTGCCGCTGCATGCAGCCTTGACCGCCCGGATCTCCTCGGTGACCAGGTCGAAACTGCCCGCCTTGGCGTCTCCGATATGGATGACCATGTCGATCTCATCAGCGCCTTCCAGGACAGCCTGCTGCGACTCAAACACCTTCACGCGGGTGGTCTGGTAACCCAGGGGGAAGCCGATGACGGTGCAGACAGTCAGCCGGTTGCCGTACTTCTCCTTGGCCGCTTTCACAAAGCGCGGGGGGATGCAGGCGGAGGCCATCCCGTTGTCCACGGCTTCCTTGCAGACCCGGTCCACGTCCCTCCATTGCGATTCGGGCTTGAGCAATGTATGATCCACATGTGAAAACACGGTTTTTTTATCCATTGGACGCTCCTTCCGGGCTGCCGAAGCCCGGTCTCATGATAGCAAAGCGGCCATCCCTTTTCAAGTCTGAAGGGTCTTTGCGGGGGGTATACATAATATACAGGACATAAAAGAAAGAGGCGATGACATTGAACATCCTATATGACGCCAACCGCTTCTACGCAGGGGACGACCCAAAGAAGCCATTGGCGGAAATCACGTTTCAGCGCCGTGAAAACCGGCGGCTGGTAGTGGACCATACTTTTACCGATCCCTCCCTGCGGGGCCAGGGCATCGCGAGGAAACTGGTGGAGCGCGTCGTCCAGTACGCCCGGGATGAAGGTTACAAACTGCTGGCCACCTGCTCCTACGCCCGCAGGGTACTTTCAGAGCCTGAGTTTGACGATGTCTATACAGGCAGTAAAGAAGAGCAGCCATAAATACAGGAACAGGCCTGCCCGAGCCATAACATACAGATGAGAGGAGAAAAACCATGAAGACCACCATGACGGCCAAGGACATGAACATCACCCCGGCGATTGAGAACCGCGTGCTCAGAAAAACCCAGACCATGGGGAAATACCTGCGCCAGGATACGGAGATGTTTGTACGCATGCGGCGGGAGAAAGCGCTGCGCATCGTGGAAATCACCGTGCCCATCAACGGGGTCCTCCTGCGTTCGGAGGCAAGCAGCGAGGACAACCTGTTCATGTCCATTGACCGCGCCCTGGCCAAGCTTGAGCGGCAGATCCTCAAGCACCGCACCAGGCTGGACAAACGCCTGCGCGATGAGATCCCCGAAGATACGCAGCCGGAGTTCATCGAAGACCTTACACCCGCCGAGCAGGCGGAACGCCAGGTGGTGCGCCAGAAGACCTATACCATGCGCCCGATGAGCATGGAGGACGCTGTCATGCAGATGGAATTGCTGGGCCACAGCTTCTTTGTTTATGTGGATGTGGACAGCAGTCTGACCCAGGTGCTCTACCTGCGCAAGGACGGCAACCTGGGCGTGCTGGTGCCGGAAGGCTGAACCGGCAATATACAAACTATAAAGGGCGGCCTCCGCGGCCGCCCTTTTTATTGCTTTTGCGGTTCACTCCGGTATGAGCATGTCCTTTGCCGCTTCCAGCAGCGCGCCGCGCTGGTTGTCCAGCTCGTCCAGCAGAACCCGCCGCAGCAGTTTTCCAAGCGCCAGTCCCAGGCGCTTGTCCTCACGAAAACCCATCGCCAGCAGGTCATCACCATTGACCGCGAGATCACGGACGTTCAGGCAGAGGCCTTCATTCTCAAGGCGGACAGCTTCCCCGTACAAAGCATCAAGCTGATGGATGATCGGCGCGCTGTCAGGTTCGCGCGCGCAGAGGTCTGATCGCTTTAGCAGCAGGAGTTTCTTCGCCGTTTCAGGTCCCAGGAAGGAGAGCCAGAGCCTGAGATTTTTGGGGCTTATGTTTTGGTTATGATGGCGGATGAGGGTGACGGCCTGCTCTGAAAGCAGTTTGGACTGCCTGAGCCTTTGCAGGGCGCCCCCGGCAAGGCGCGCGCTGGCTGCCTGATGGCCCGTGAAACGCGCGGCGCCATCTGGATCACGGGATATGGCATGGGGATTTCCGCTGTGAAGGAACAGGGCTGCCCAGCGAAGGGCAGGATCGGGCGGAACCCCAATTAGGGTACTGAGCGTATGTTCCCATATGCCGCTGCTTCGCGCGGACGCCGGCAGAAGAGGTTCCAGTTCGGGAAGCGCCAGAAAGAGCACACGGGGATAGGCGCGAAGGGCCTGCGCGGCGAAATCTCCTAAAAGGGCGCGGTTGAGCTCATTTGCCACGCGCTCGGCGGATACGCGGGAAAGCCCGGCGGCCTCCTTCATCATCGCGTGGAGAGTGTTCTGTTCGATCTCAAATCCCAGCTGGCACGCAAAACGCAGCGCGCGCAGGATGCGCAGCGCGTCCTCGCTGAAGCGTTTCGCGGGTTCCCCCACGGCCCGGATCAGCCTTTTTTCACAGTCAAGCCGGCCGTTCGCGGGGTCAATCAGCCCGCTGTCCGGATGCCAGGCCATTGCGTTGACGGTAAAGTCGCGCCGGATCAGGTCTTCCTCCAGGCTTCTTGTAAAACTGACCTGGTCGGGATGCCTGCCGTCAGAATAAATCCCGTCGCGGCGGTAGGTGGTCACCTCAAGGGGGCAGCCATTGACAATGACAGTCAGCGTGCCGTGGCGCATCCCGATGTCAACGGTCTGATGCCCTGAAAAAACGCCGCGGACCTGTTCCGGCATGGCGTCTGTGGCAATGTCGTAATCCCCTGGTTCACGCCCCAAAAGGGCGTCACGGACACAGCCGCCCACCAGATAAGCCTCAAAACCCGCGCGGCTGAGCCGCTCAAGCGAGGTGAGGACAAAGTTAGGGGGAGATAAAAACATGGCTTTCTCCTGAGGATTGTGAGTTCATTGTAGGAGCCGCCGCTTTGCTTGTCAATCAATGCCGGGCATGCTACAATTTTACCAATGGACATGGATGTGAAGAGCGTTTGCACGCTGCACAGGGCAAGGGAAGCGCTCAAAGACGTCACCCCGCTGCTGCGGGACTGCGGCGGACTGTGCGGCAGGGCCTGCTGCCAGCCGGACACGGAAGGCCGGGGCGGCATGCTGCTTTTTCCGGAGGAGGAGACCTTCTACGCCGATATGCCGGAGGGGTTTGCCCTTCAGAGGGACTTCAGCCTGGGGGGAGAGGAGCTTCTGCTGGTTTGCCGGGGTGTTTGCGACCGGGAGCAGCGCCCTCTGGCCTGCCGGATCTTTCCGCTCACCTTCGGGGAGAAGGAAGGCCGGCCGGCGGTGTTTCTGGACCCGCGCGCCTGGCCGCTGTGCCCCCTGATGCCCTCTGGTATGGAAGGGCTTTCGGATCGATTTACTGACGCCGCCAGGAGGGCGGCGGACACCTTGTGGGAGGACTCAGTGTTTCGGGCGTTCATCATTCGCCAGCAGGCCTATATCAGGCGTTTTTCCAAGGCAATTTGGGCAGACGGGGGAATCAAATGATCTGGCAAAGGGCAGAGTGTTTCCGGGAAATCAACGACCGGCCCCGCGAAGGGGGTTCCCTGCTCTGCGCTGACGCGCTGAGCGTGGATCTGACTCATTTTTTTGGCCAGGTCCAATGTGTTTACCTTGACCCGCCGGGGGAAACCGGAAGGCGGTTTGAATGCAAGATGCGCGTGGGCGAGGAGGGGTGGACCACCAGCAGGCAGGCTGTCTGGCTGCCCGCTTATGAGGACCAATACAGCGGGGGAGGGTCTTCCCGCTCTGCTTTTCTCAGTGCACTGCTTTTGCTTTCCCGCGAATTGCTCAGCCAGACCGGCTCCATTTTCCTGCACTCGGATTTTCGCACAGCCGCGCAGGACAGGCTGTTGATGGATGAAGTGTTCGGCAGGGACAACTTCCGCAACGAGATTGTCTGGAGCTATCAGACCGGCGGGCGCAGCAAGCGCTGCTTCAGCCGTATGCATGACATCCTCCTCTTTTACGCCAAGTCCCCCTCGCATTTCTTTGATCTTGGCGGCGTCCCCGTCATACGCAAGGAGAGCCGGAACAACCACTTGAAGCGCCATGTGGATGAGAAGGGGCGCAGTTACCGCAGCATCGCCACCGGGGGCAAGGTGTATATCTACTATGATGACGAACCTGTTTACCCTGATGATGTGTGGAATGATGTAAGCCAGCTGCAGCAGAAAGACCCGCAGAGGACGGGATACCCCGGGCAAAAGCCCCAGGCGCTGCTGGATCGCATCATTCTCTCCACCACCCGTCCGGGCGATCTGGTGGCGGATCTGACCTGCGGGTCCGGGACCGCTCTGGCGTCTGCCGCGGCGAATGACCGCCGTTTCCTGGGTGTGGACAAGAGCGGCTGCGCCTTCTCCGTCTGCCGCAAGAGGCTGGATCCCTACCGGATGGTGTGCCAGGCGCCGCTGAGCCAGAGCGGGGCGATGCTGGATGCGTCCGTGCTGCCGGGTATTGGGTATTACACCGTCACCCTCAACGCGTTTACGCTGCCGGAAGACGAGCTGGATCGTTTCCGCCGGGAACCGGAAGACCTGCGCCTTCGCGGCCTTGACGCGGTGGATCAATGGTACGCTGGCCTGATGAGCAACGGCGTATTTGTCGCTTATGCCTCTTCCCTGCGTGCCAAGGGGAAGCCCGGGATATCCTCCAGCCTGGAAGTGCCCCTGCTGCGGGGAACCGTGGCCGTCATGGTCATGGATGTTCTTGGGCGGCGGACCCTTTGGACGGGTTCCTCCGCGCTTTGAGAGCTGAAAAGTGGGGATGCCGGCATCAATCCCGATGTATTTTAAATCAAATGTGGTATTTATTACCAATATATGATATAGTGTGTGAAATTAAATGCGAAGTTGTTACGAAACTTCGTGTCTGGTCCGGGATTTCACGCGAAGAGGAGTGGTCCGATGGCTTCAGTTGAGGATATCGGCATTGACCTGGGCTCGTCCAATGTGCTCATCAGCGAGCGCGGAAAAGGCATTGTGCTGGCTGAGCCCGCGGTGCTGGCGGTCAACCATGACACGCGCAACATCATCAGCATCGGCCTGGATGCCTATCACATGATCGGCCGGGAGCCCAGCGGCATATCCGTCGTGCGTCCGCTGCAGAAAGGCGCCATCCAGGATTTTGACATGCTCAGCATCATGCTCAATTATTTCGTCATGCGCGTGGTGGGAAAGCACCTCTTCAACCGGCCCCGTGCGCTGATGAGCCTGTCCGCCACCGCAAACGAGATCGAGAAGCGGCAGCTGATCCTGGGCATGCTGGAAGCCGGAGCCAGGCGCACCCAGCTGATTGAACGCCCCCTGGCGGCGGCCCTGGGTTCCGGACTTTTGATCAATGAGCCCACAGGCCGGATGGTGGTGGATATCGGCGGGGCGACCACGGACATCGCCGTCATCTCCTCCGGGGAAATCATGGCCCGCAGCATTCTGGACACCGCGGGGGATTCCTTCACTGACGCGCTGATCCGCTATATCCGCCTGAAGCATAACCTGCTCATCGGCTGGCGTACGGCTGAGGACCTGAAAAGCGCTGTCGGCACCGCTGACACACAGGAGCAGAACATGCTGACCCTGCCGGTTGCCGGGCGTAACCTGGTTTCAGGCCTTCCCCGGCAGGCGGACATCACCAGCGACGAATGCGCGGAGGCGGCGGAAGACCCCCTGCACGCGCTGATTGAAGGGCTGCACAGCGTGATTGAGCGGATCCCGGCTGAATTGGCCAATGACGTGTTTGACGACGGCATCCGGCTCACCGGCGGAGGCGCGCAGATGCGCGGGCTGCGCGAGGTGATCCAGCGGGAAATGGGCATTCCGGTATATGTGGCCGAACATCCCCAGGAGTGCATCGCCCTGGGATGCAGCCTGGTGCTGGAGCACCCGGCGGACTATGCCAGGGTATTGGGGGACACCAGAAGGAACCGATAAGCGGTTTCTGCGCAAGTGGTTGGATGCGGGGGATCAATTGTTGCCTGAGGGTATGAGTGCGCTGCAAAAGACCGCATCAGCAGGATTTGGATAATCAAGTACATGCTATACATATAGCTGGAGGCGGGGATGTGAAGGACAGTCCGCAGACACTGGCGGCGCTTTCGGATATGGGCCTTGCGCGGGCGCGTCTGGAGCTGATGCGTGAAAAGGATGGCGTCGCCCTGTATCGTGTGCATCACGCGCAGCAAAGCCTGGTGCTCAAGGTGTTTGAACAGGAAGCGTATGCCCGTGAAATCGCCTGCTATGAGCTGCTGGCCTCTTTGGGCGTACAAACGATCAAAGTGCTGGCCAAAACAGACCGTGCCCTGCTGATGGAGGATTTGCTTGCCAGCGATGCCTTCCGCCTTGGCAGAGAAACGGACTGCGGCGATCCAGCGGTCATGGGGAGCCTCGGAGCCTGGTACAAACAGCTTCATGAAAAGGGGCGGCCCTATCTGGCTGGGCAACCGGATCCCAGGCGGTTTTATTCCGAACTGGATGAGTTCACACCGGACAACATTAAGCAGGCCTCCCTTTGGACCGGGACAGTTGACAAACCGCTCTGGGGCAGGCTGGCAGCCTCGTATGAGGCTATTGAGACATGGCTGCATCAGGCTGAGCTTACATTGTGCTATAACGATTTTCATTGGGACAATCTGGCCGTTTCCAAAGACAGTTCATCCGCTTTTATGTTTGACTATAACTTTCTGGGCCGGGGGCTGGCGGCAGGCGACCTGGGCAACGCCCTCTGCTTTTCGGATGAGCGGGGGAAATCGGCCTTCCTGTCCGCATATCAGCTGAAGATCAGTCCGCAGGAACGGGCGATGGATCTATTGCTCAGCCCGGTCACCTCGCTTTTCATCGCCATGCGCCAGAACAGGAAGCCACCCTGGGCGCAGGAAATCATCAGCCGAATTGGTTTGGGCGAACTCAACAGCCTGCTGTCCAAGGCCCTGGAGGCGATTTCATGAGGACTGAGGGATCATAAAGCCATTCCCCGCGCCCTTGAATGGCGGAGGCATCTTCGCCCGCTTGCATCCTTCACGGCTATTTGATAGAATGTACAGCAATTGAACAGGCAATCGCGGGGAACAAAGGCCAGTGAAAGCGAGCGCGGAGGGTGAGAGCGCGCCAGGCTGACATCCCGCCCCGCGGCCGCGGCCAATCCCCGCCGTTCCCCGCGTTAAGGGGCAGAGCGGGCGCTTACGCGCCAAGCAAGGTGGTACCGCGGAAGCAACAGCATCCGTCCCTGCAGGGACGGGGCTTTTTATTTAAGGAGGAAGCATGGCAAAGCAGGAGAAGCAGGAGTTCGTCCAGCACATCACCCCCCGGGAGGAAAACTTCTCCCAGTGGTATACCGATGTGGTCCGCATGGCCGACCTGATGGACTACACGCCGGTGCGCGGCTGCATGGCGCTGAAACCCTACGGCAACCGCATCTGGGAGCTCATCCGGGAGGAGCTGGACCGCCGTTTCCGCGATACGGGGCATGAGAACGTGTCCATGCCCATGCTCATCCCGGAGTCCCTGCTGCTCAAGGAAGCCGAGCACGTGGAAGGGTTCGCGCCGGAAGTCGCCTGGGTGACCCAGGGTGGGGGCGAGACACTGCCGGAGCGCCTGGCCATCAGGCCCACGTCGGAAACGATCTTTTGCACCATGTTCAGCCAGTGGGTGCAGTCCTGGCGCGACCTGCCGATGAAGTACAACCAGTGGTGCTCGGTGATCCGCTGGGAGAAGACCACGCGCCCCTTCCTGCGCACGGCGGAGTTCTGGTGGCAGGAGGGGCACACGGTGCATGCCACGGCGCAGGAGGCGCAGGAGGAGACCCTCCTGATGCTGGAAGTGTACCGCTCCTTCTGCGAGGACGTACTGTCCATTCCCGTGTTCTCGGGCCAGAAGAGCGACAAGGAGAAGTTCGCCGGCGCCCGCGCCACCTATTCAGTGGAGGCCATGATGCAGGACGGCAAGGCCCTGCAGGCCGGGACGACCCACAACTTCGGCACCAACTTCTCCGTGCCTTTCAACATCCAGTACCAAAATAAAGAAGGCGCGCTGGAGTACTGCCATGAGACCAGCTGGGGCATGTCCACCCGCCTCATCGGGGCCATCATCATGGCCCACGGCGACGGGCGCGGGCTGAAGCTGCCCCCGGGCGTGGCGCCTTTCCAGACGGTCATCCTGCCCATCGCCGCGCACAAGGGCGGCGTGATGGAGAAGTGCGGGGAGGCTTTCGATCTTCTCAAGGCCGCCGGCATCCGCGTGAAGCTGGATGACCGGGACAACGTCTCCCCCGGATGGAAGTTCAACGAGTGGGAATTGAAAGGCGTGCCCCTGCGGCTTGAAATCGGGCCCAGGGACATCGAAAACGGCGTCGCCGCCTACATGCGCCGTGACACTTTTGAAAAGGGGACCCTGAAGCTGGACAGCCTGGCGGAGGGGGTCAAGGCCCTGCTGGAGGACATCCGCCGCGGCATGTTCGATATCGCCGACGCTTTCCGCATCTCCCGCACCCGGGACGTGTTCAGCATGGAAGAACTGGGCGAGCAGGTCAACCAGGGGTATGCCCGGGCGATGTGGTGCGGGGTTCGCGCGTGTGAGGACAGGATCAAGGACGCTTTCTCCGCCACCAGCCGCAACATGCCCTTTGACCAGACCCCTTTCCATGATGCCTGCGTTTGCTGCGGGGAGAAGGCGGACAAGGTGATGTATTTCGCAAAGGCGTACTGAGCGTCGACAAAGTGTCCGCGGACACTTTGTCGTTTGAGAAGAACAGGCATTTTCACTTGGTCGCTGCGCTCCCGGCCAGTGAAAATGCAAGGAATGAATTGCTGCGCAATTCTCCCCGCCCGCCCGGCAAAGCAGAATGAAACGATTTCAGTCAGAGGGCTGCGCCCTCTGAAACTCCCCTGGATATAGTTTGTCAACAGCCTAACAGGCCTTTCCGGACGGGGAGGCCTGTTTCCTTCCAGGGTTGGCTGTGGTAGCATGGCCTAAAGATTGTGAGAAAGGAGGAATACATGCCTGTGAACGGCCCGCCATTGCGGATCACGCTGCTTGGCATCGCCTCGCAGTACATCCATTCCTCCCTTGCGCCCTGGTGCCTGAAGGCGGGGCTGACGGCCCATGCCGCGGCGCCGCATGAGGCGCATGTCGTGGAAGGAACGGTGAACGAGCCAAAGGAAGGCCTGCTGGACCGGGTCATCAGCACCGCTCCGGACCTGCTGGGCATCTCCTGCTATATCTGGAACATCATGACAGTTGCCGGACTGCTCCCCCGGATCCGCGCAGCATTACCGGAATGCGCCGTCGTGCTGGGCGGGCCGGAGGTCTCCTTTTGCGCGGAGGAAACACTGGGAGCCTTTCCGGAAGCGGATTATGTCATCTCCGGCGAGGGCGAGATGGCCTTGTCCAGGCTGGCCGACGCGCTGTGCAGATTGGGCAGCCTGGGGGAGGTCCCGGGGCTGTACTTTTTAGAGGGCGGCCTTTTGCGCGCCAACCCTCCGATGGAGCAAAAAGGGGAGTGGTCCTCGCCGGTCGGCCCCGAGTATTTGCAGGCCTTGAATGGCCGCATCGCCTACATCGAGACCAGCCGCGGATGCCCCTTTTCCTGCGCCTTCTGCCTCTCCGGACGGGGGGACAGGCCGCGGGCCTGCTCCCTTGAACGCGCCTGTGATGAAATCCTCGCGCTTGCCCATTCAGGGACCCGGACCGTCAAGTTTGTGGACCGCACCTTCAACGCAGATAAGGGGCGCGCGAAGGCCATCCTTCGCTTCATCGCCGGGGAATCCGGAAAAGGGATCCCGGGAGAAATCTGCTTTCACTTTGAGATCGCGGGGGACCTGCTGGATGATGAGACGCTGGACATCATATCCGCAGCACCCCCGGGCCTGTTCCGATTTGAAATCGGGCTGCAGTCCATGAATGAGACCACGCTCCGGCGCGTGCGCCGCAGAACGGACATGAAGCGCCTTACGGATATGACCGGCAGGCTCATCGCCTGCGGCCGCGCGCGCGTGCACCTGGACCTGATCGCGGGCCTGCCGGGGGAGACCCTTCAGATGTTCCTGCGGGGCTTTGACGAGGCTTTCCTATTGCGCCCGCACGAGCTGCAGCTGGGCTTCCTGAAGCTGCTCCACGGCAGCGCGATGCGGGATGAGCCGGAGACATACCCCTGCGCGTTTGACCCCCTGCCGCCCTATGAGGTGCGGAGCACCCCCTTTATGAGCGCGGAGGACCTGTCCGACCTGCACCTGATGGAGCGCGCGCTGGATAAAACGCACAACAGCGGGCGCTTTACTGGGACGCTGAGGTACCTGACCGGGGAGGTCGATTTCCGGCCCTGTGAGCTGTTCCTCCTGCTG
This sequence comes from bacterium UBA6115, assembly GCA_002428405.1. Next base: position 16,855 of record DIWD01000066.1, on the reverse strand, counting down.
GGGAGGGCCATCCGGGAGAAAGAGGAGGGAGGGCGGCCGCTGTCCCTGGACGCGCTGACGAACCTCGTCTATGCCTGCCTCGCGGAGCGCCTGCCGGGGGATGCCGTTCTGCTCCGGGACCTGATGCTTTTGGACCGCCTCGCTTCCACGCCCACCAGCGTGCTGCCCGCTGCCCTGAAACAGCGTGAAACGGGTCTCCGGGAAGTCAAACGAACCCTGTCCCTCCTGTTCCCGCGCAAAGCGGGCGTCTCCCGTGCCATAGGCTTGCTGTCGTCACAGGACGGGGTCAGGGTTGCTTTTTGCGACTACCTTCTCAAAGACCCGGTAACGGGGCTGTATCCGGTGCAGGTTGTGAGGATGCCCCCTCAATCCGGCGGACAATACGCGCCGGACTAAAAGAGGCATTTATGCGTTGATTTATAGAACCCTATCAGCCCAACGGCTCCACGCTGCTGTTTTCATACACACAGAACGCGAACCTCAGCCCGTTCTCTTCCTGTTCCTCCCCCTGGCTTGCCAGCCGCCACGCCGGCAGCGCGTCCAGGTTGGGAAAGTGGCGGTCGGCGGGGGCGGCGGCGTAGATTTTGGTCACGAAGGCTTTTTCGCAGTGGGGGAGCAGGTCGCGGTACAGGCTCTCCCCGCCGATGAGCATGACCTCGTCTTTTGGGATGCCGCTGAGAGCGCGGGCCAGTTCCTCCTTTGAGTGGAGCACCTCCACGCCCTCGATCCGCAGGCCTTTATTCCGGCTGAGAACGAGGCAGCGCCTGTCTTTCAGCGGCCGGCCCCCGGGGAATGACGCCAGGGTCATCCGGCCCATGACCAGGGTCTTGCCCCGGGTCATCCTGCTGAAATATTTCAGGTCCTCCGGCAGGTGGAACAGCATCCCGCCTTCCCTGCCGATGGCCCAGCGCGAATCCACCGCGACGATGGCGTTCATAAAGTGGCTTCCTTTCTCACTCCGCCACCGGGATCTTCACCGGGAAGGGGTGGAAGCGGTAATCCTCCAGCACGATGTCCTTTACTGTAAACGCGTAGAAGTCCGTGATGTCCGGATTGACGGCAAGCTTCGGCGCGGGAAGCGGCTCCCTTTTGATCAATTCCTCCACCATCAGCACGTGACGGTCATAGATGTGCGCGTCAGCGATCACGTGCACCAATTCCCCTGCCAGAAGACCGCTCACCTGCGCGAACAGCCTGACCAGCACCGCGTACTGGCACACGTTCCAGTTATTGGCCACCAGCATGTCCTGGGAGCGCTGGTTGAGGATGGCGTTGAGCCGGTTCCCGGACACGTTGAAGGTCATGGAATAGGCGCAGGGATACAGCGCCATGTCATACAGGTCCCCGTGCACATACATGTTGGTGATGATGCGCCGGGAGGCGGGGTTGTGCTTCAGGTCATACAGCACGCGGTCCACCTGGTCAAACTCGCCTTCCGTATACTGATGCTTCACGCCCAGCTGATAGCCGTAGGCCTTGCCGATGCTGCCGTTTTCATCCGCCCACTGGTCCCAGATTCGGCTGTTCAGGTCCCTGACGCTGCTGGACTTCTTCTGCCAGATCCAGAACAGCTCGTCCACGCAGTTCGCAAGCCGCGTCTGCCGCAGTGTCAGGATGGGGAACTCTTTTGACAGGTCGTAGCGGTTGACCAGCCCGAACAGCTTGACCGTGTGCGCCGGGCTGCCGTCCTCCCACTTCGGGCGCACCGCCTGTCCCCTGTCCCATACTCCTTCGCTGAGGATGCGTCCGCAGTTGTCGATGAATACCTTGTCCGCCAGGCTCATAAACCCCTCCATGCAGATGAAATGCCGGTCGTTTCTCCTGATTCCTATCATACAGTAAACCTGCTGGGATGCAAAGCGGGGTCCGCTGTGCATGCCGGCGGGCGCGTCTGACTTTGCTGCCGGCTTTGACGCGCCTTTTCTCATCCTGTATACTTATTCCAGCAGGATATCAGGAGGCACGCATGGTAAATCTCAGGGTCTTGGCTGTGGCGGATACGGAGAGCCCGTTCATCTGGGACTATTTTGACAAATCCCTGTTCAATGGTGTTGACGTCATCCTGTCCTGCGGCGACCTGAAGCCCTCCTATCTGTCCTTCCTGACCACCATGGTTTCAGCGCCGCTGTTTTATGTGCACGGCAACCACGACGGCAAGCTGATCACCAACCCGCCGGAGGGCTGCATCAACCTGGAGGAGAAGATGCAGGTGATAAACGGCGTGCGCTTCCTCGGCTTTGGCGGATGCAATTCAAGCAGTCCCAAACCTTTCCACTTCAGCGAGCAGGAAGCCGCCCGTCAGATCACCAGGAGGATGCAGGAAATCAGCCACTACGGCGGATTTGACGTGCTGGTGACGCATACGCCCGCCAGGGGGCTGGGCGACGGGGATGACGCCTTCCACAAGGGCTTTCAGGCCTACCGCGTCCTGCTGGATCTGTTCAAGCCCGCCTGGCATTTCCACGGGCACCAGCACCTCAACTACGCCAGCCGGAAGCGGCACATTCAGCACGGGGTGACGCAGGTCTACAACGCCTATGGCTACAGCCTGCTGGACCTGACCTTTTCCCCGCCCATGCGGCGCAAACGGATCAGCTACATCAAGGCCCGATACGACTGGGGGAGAGCCTATGGAAGGGAGTCTTAACCAGGAAGCGCGGTTTGAGTACAGCCGGGCCGTGAAGGCCGCGCAGCGGGAATACAGGGAGCGGACCGCCAGGGGGGAGCGCGGCAATCTTGCGGCGCTGGATGAACTCACCGGACAGACCCGCATCATGGCCTATATGAAGCAGCCGCAGCGGGAGATATCCCTCTCCCGTGTCGTGGGCACCTACACCGCCTCGCGCGCCAATTCCTTCTCAGCCGGCTTTATGCCGCTGCACGGGGAGAACAGCGAGTTTGCCAGCAAGTGGATCAGCCTTTGCGCCATCCACATGGGAGAGGGGCTTCGCGACGCGGTGCAAGTCTATGAATACCTGTGGCATTACTATGTCATCGAGGGAAACAAGCGCGTCAGCATCCTCAAGCATTTCGGTTCCCCCACGGTCCGCGCGGACATCACCCGCGTGGTGCCCCAGCTGGATGAGGGCGACCCCAGCACCGCGATATACTACGCCTACCTCCATTATGACAAGACCGGCAGGTTCAAGAACATCCGCCTCTCCAGCGAGGGGAAATACCAGCAGCTCACGGAGCTTGAGGAGCGCTGGGCAGCCAGTGAAGAGAACGTAGCTGAGTTGAATTACAACGGGATGTACCTGCAGTTTGAGGCCGCCTACGACCGTGTGAAAGCGCCTCTGCCCCTGGGGGACGCTTTCCTTGAATACCTGAAGGTCTATGGCCTGCCGGAGGACACCACGATTTCAACCATGACTGAGCAGATCACAGCGCTCCTGCCGCAGATGGAGCTGATCTCCCAGCCGCGCCAGGAGCCTGTCCTGATGCTCGCCCCGGAAGAAAAGCCCGCACCCGGGCTGATGACACGCATTTTCGGGCAAAAGCGCGGCGCCCATGTGGTTTTTGCCTACCCAGCGGGAAGGGCGGAGGACAACTGGCTGGGCGCGCATGAGCAGGGCCGCCTGGAGATGCAGGAAGAACTGGGCGACAGGGTCACGTCCGGCTTTGTGGACGGCCTCTCGCCTAATAACATGTATAAAAAACTGTCCGAGCAGGCTAAGGACGCCAACCTGCTTCTGATCACCGCGTCGGAGCTGACCCTGCCCTCCCTGCGCTTCGCGCTGGAGCATCCGGATTGCCTGACCCTGGTGTATTCCCGCATCCGGGAAGACTTCCGGCTGAGCACCTACTACGGACGCTATTACGAGGTGATGTTCCTTTGCGGCATGGCGGCGGCGATGGCGACAAGAAGCATGAAAGTCGCCTACATCACCCCGAGGATCGATTACAACCGCCACACCGCGGACATCAATGCTTTCGGCCTGGGCGTCAAGGCCGTGCGGGCGGACGCCGAGGTGATGGTGGTCTGGAAAGGCGTGCTGCCCCACCAGCCCGCCACCTGCGTCAATGGGCTTTTAGCCGCGGCGCAGCAGGGGGCTGACGTCGCCCTGACGCCGCGGTACCCCGGCCTTCAGGGCATCGGTGTGCCTGAACGGATTTTCTCCTTCGTAGCCAGGCTGGACGGGGAGGGCAATCCGCTTGAGTACATCGCGGCCCCCCAGTGGGACTGGGGACGCTATTATACGGAAATCGTGGGCAGTTACCTCAACGGGAGCCTGGACATCCTGCGCGTCATCGACCGGGGCGATCCCAGCGTCACGGGGCTATGGTGGGGTTTGGCGGCCGGGGTGCTGCGTTTCCTGACCTCCGGCGAGCTTGGGATCAGCAATGCCCAGCTGCTGCACTTCATGCGCGCCAGCATCGCCAGGGACAGTTTCAACCCCTTCTACGGCCCCATCCGGGACACGCAGGGCTACCTGCGGGCGGGGGATGATTTGAAACTGAAGCCCTATGACATCCTGAACATGGAATGGCTGTGTGATTTTATCCGCATCATCAGCTGATACACACGCACGGGCGGGTATAATACAATGATATCTGTTGAAAGCGAGAAAGCAATGAACACAAAGAAAAGAACCAAGGTCTTCATCTGGCTGGGGGTCCTGGCCGTCATCCTGGCGCTGGGCCTGGGCGGGCTGTACCGGGTGGGCCAGGGGGAGCAGGCGCTGGTGCTCACCTTCGGCCAGGTCACCGACACCAATGTCCCGGGGCTTTACTGGCGCATGCCCCTCATCCAGCAGGTGGTCTCCCGCAGCGTGACCACCATCCACAACGTGGAGTACGGCTATCGCACCACGACCGGGGGCACCAGCCGCACCTCTGCGGAATACCTTGATGTCAAGGATGAGTCCGTGATGCTGACCAACGACAACAGCATCGTGCAACTGGAGGCGATCTACCAGTACACCATCCGGGACGTGCGGGAATACCTCTTTGATGTGGATGATCCGCGGGGAACCATGCACCTGGCGTTTGAGGCGATCCTCAGGCGGAACATCCAAAGCCGGTCTCTGGATGAGGCGCTGCTGAACAAGGACGCCATCGAGCAGGAGGTGCTGCCGGATTTCCAGGCCCTGATCGATTCCTATAAAATGGGGGTTAAGGTGCATTCCGTCCACATCCAGAATATTACTGTGCCCGAGGCTGTCACCTCTTTTTACGAGGACGTGAACAACGCCAAGAACGAGATGACAAGGCGCCTGGACGAAGCGCAGCAGTACGAGTTCCAGGTCCTCCCGCTGGCGCGCTCCAAGGCTTATGAGCTCACACAGGGCGCCATCGCCTATGACGCGGAGGTCACCGCCAAAGCGGAGGCCGACACCGCGGGGTTCAAAGCCGTGCTGGAGGAGTACAACGCCGAACCCGGATCGGCGCGCAGCCGGATGCTGATTGAAACGATGGAGGAGATCCTGGGCGGAGCCGGGCGCATCGTGGTGGTGGACGAGGGTAGCAATGTGCTGCAGCACCTGGACCTGGGGGAAGACATTGTAAATGTCCCCGCATCTGAAGGGGGGAACTGAGATGAACAATCAGGGCAATTGGAACAGGCCGATCCCGCCGAATGCGACAAGCAAGGCGGCAGAGGCGTTGAAAAGCTTCGCGAAAAAGAATACCCGGCTGCTCATCATCCTGGCGGTGGCGCTCATCGCCTTCCTGATCCTGCTCAACGAATCCTTCTTTATCGTCAGCGAGGCTGAGCAGGCTGTGGTCAGCCGCTTTGGCGTCATCAAGGCCATTATTCTGGATGACAACAACACCTTCCATGAAGACTACAAGGAATTGCTCAAGGGCGAGATCACCAGCTCCGGCACCGTCGCGATCAGACGGGGCAGCGGGCTTCATTTCAAGGTTCCCTTTGTGGACAAGGTGGACAAGTTTTCCTCCTTGCTGTTCAGTTACACCTCCAGTTCGGAAACGGTGAACACCAGCGAAAAGAAGCAGTACAACATCACCACCTACGCCCAGTGGCGCATCGCGGACCCCGCGCTGTTCAGCCTGAAGCTGGGCTCCTCGATGAACGCGGAAAACCAGCTGGACAACCTCATTCACCCGGTCATCGTGCAGGCCATCAACCGCCTGCTGGCGGAGGATTTCATCTCCAACAAGGACGCGCTCAACTCCGCGCTGAAAACCGGCCTGGCGACTATCAACCAGGACATGGTCATCCGCGGCATTGAAGTCATGGACATCCAGGTGCACCGCACCATCCTGCCCCAGGCCAACGTGGAAACCACCTATGACCGGATGAAGGCCGACCGCGCCAAAGTGGCCCAGCAGCTGCGCAGCCAGGGCGAGGAAACCTACCGCAGGCTGGTTGCCGACACGGACCTGAAGGCGGCCAGGATCGAGGCGGACGCGGTACGAGCGGCCGGTGAGACCCGTGCCCAGGCTGACGCCGCCGCTATGAGCATCTACAACGAAGCTTACAAGGCAGACCCGGCGTTCTACCAATTCTGGCGTTCCCTGCAGGCGCTGCGGGGCAGCTTCAAGGCGAACAGCGTGCTCGTGCTGACCCAGAACCATCCCCTTTGGAAACAGCTGGTGGACTGGGGTTTCGGGGCCGAATAAACCAATCCCTGTCCGGACAAAGAATCAGCCCGCGCGTAAGACGCGCGGGCTGTATTTTTCTCTTGATTCCGGTTAATCTTCCGGAAAAAGGCAAAGGCAGAAGGGGTGTCCGGCGGGGTCAAGCATTACATGCCAGTTTTGACTGTACTGCTCGGGCGATTCCTCAGCGCCGATGGATTTCGCGTAGGCGACAGCGGCCGGCAGGTCACGAACGCCCAAATCCAGGTGCACCTGTTTGCCGCGTTCATTGCCCGGCCAGGTGGGCGGCAGGTAATCCTCAATCGGCTGGAGGATCATGCGCAGGTCCTTGCCCGACAGGTAGGGGAAGGGATCGTCCGCGCTGTTTTCCAGGGTCAGGTCCAGCAAGCTCGAATAGAAACTGATCATCGCGGGCACCTGCTCCGGTGCGCAGTCAATGGTGACGGTGCCAAAACAGATAAAGGGTTTTTCCATCTTCATGCTTCCTTTCTACTCTTGGGGCTTGATCTTCTCCCCCCATTTGCCCATATAATGCGCCGCGATAAAGCCGGCACCTGCCACCAGCACGCAGACCGCACCCTCAAGGAAGGAGGTCAGCTGGTACTCAGGCGGGGGAATGAGGACGATGGCAAGGGTGCTGGCGGCGACCAGGCCGACCACGGCGTTGGAGGCGATGCCGTAATGCCGGTCAAACAGCCGGTCAATGAAGCGCGCCAACAGAAAAGCGACCAGCGCGATGCCCGCGATGAGCGGCAGGATGACAGCAAAGTCCAGGTCCTTGACGGCCGCCATGATTTTGGTGTAGATGCCGATGAACAGAAGGATAGAGGAAGAGGACAGGCCGGGGACCACCAGGCTGAATCCCCAGATGATCCCTGAAAGGAAGCTGAGGAGCAGGGTGGGCTTCAGGTCCTGCCCATTTCCCTGGGAAACCAGGAAAAGGAAAGCCAGAAGGACAAGAAAACTGATCACCAGCGCCAGAAGGTTTTGTTTCTTTTCCTTTTGCGCAAGGGAGGAGCCCCCCTGCGGCTTCTGCGCCGCTTTGTACAGCAGCGGGACCGTGCCCAGGATCAGCCCCACAAACAGCGCCAGCGGGATGGGGGAGGAACCGGAGAACATCCAGTCCACCAGCTTGGCAAAACCCCAGAATCCCAGCCCTACACCCAGAATAACCGGAACAAACAGCCTGTACTGCGTCTTGAATGTGGCAAGGGGATGGGAAAGGAAGGCCATCATCGGCCTGTAGATGCCGAATACCACGGCCAGTACGCCTCCGGACACACCGGGCAGGATCGCGCCCCCGCCGATCAGGGCCCCCTGAATCACCCGGTAGAGCCACACAATAGGATTTTCACGGGTTCGCTTTGTCGATTCGGACACGGGATCCCTCCTAAAATTATTACATTATAGCCTGTTCTACGCGATGGACGCGGGCCTGAGCCCTTGCTCCGCGATGGTATCCGCGCGCTTTATGCCCAGGGATTTCAGGTGCATGGCGGCCAGGTCATACAGTTCCTTGTCCCGGAAACGCTCCGGATTGTGCGCGTCGATGCCGATGATGGCTGCGGCGCCTTCCTGCGCCGCGATCTCCCAGAAATCCGGGCAGGGAAAGCCCGTTCCCCTGCGGTTATGGTTATACAGGCCGGACAGGTTGTATTCCAGCAAGACGTTGTGCTCCCTTGCCGCAACACAGATGTCCCTGCTCGCGCTCCTGCAGTCCGCATCAAAACGCGTGTATCCCTGCATGAACACGTCCGGGTGGGCCAAACAGGCGAACAGCCCGCTCTCAAGCCCCTTGATGGCATGCTGGGCATACCGGCGCACATCCTCCGGGTCTCTTGCTGCGCCTAAATAAAAATCTTCCCGGACATTATCATAATGGTTACCAAAAAGAAGATACTCTATCCCGCAGCGCTCCCGGGTGTCCTTCAGCCAATTCATATACTCCGGATAGTATTCCGCTTCAAGGCCCAGGTGGATGCCGATCTTTCCTGAGTACTCTTTATCAAGCCGGCGCACGGCGTTTACATAGCCGTCCAGTTCGTCAAGGGGCATCCTCATGCGGGTCTGGATGCTTTCCCCGTGGGGCCAGGGTGTATGGTCGGAAAAGCCGATTTGCCCATAGCCGGCCTCAATGGCCGCCTGGACATAGGCTTCGTCTGTCCCTTCCGCGTGCAGGCAGCGCGAAGTGTGGGTGTGATAATTGGTGCGGATACGTGTTTCCTCCCTTTCGGCCGGGTTTCACGGCCTTTCCTATCCTATCAGGGCAGGGGGATTCCCGCAATCTTTTTTATGGAAAAGGGACACCTGAACGCACGAAAGCCGGGCCGCTGTTGCAGCCCGGCGTGGCGCGCGGATGCCTATTACAATCCGGCCCGCAGGATCTCTTCCACCTTTTCCTTGGTGACTTCACCTTCCAGGACTTTCCTGTTGCCCACAAAAAAGGTCGGCACATAGTAGAAAGACGAGGGGGCCTTAAAATCCGGGTTCTTGTTCACGTCAGTCATCTCGATTACAACATTTGCCAGCTCCGGTTTTTCCTGGCGCAGCTCAGCGATCCATTGCTTGGCCTGCTTGCAGGCGGGACAGCCCTCGAAGTGGTACAGTTGAAGATTTGCCATTTATCTTGTCTCCGTTTCTTATTTTGCGTTGGGGTCGGCCTGATGGATCCCAAAGAGGTTGCCTTCCGTGTCTGCGTAATACCCCTGCCAGGCCATGCCGGGGAGCGGGTATTTGGGCAGGCGGACCTCGCCGCCCGCGGAGAGGATGCCCTTTTCCGCTGCGTCATAAGCATCCGCCCGGACCGTGCAGACAAAGCCCTACATCATCTTCTGGCCGTTGATGATGAGCGCGAAGGCATGGCCCAGGCGCTGGGCGGCGCGGCGGCAGAGCAGCATGCGGCTGAGGAAGATCTCAAAGTACTCTGAGATCGGGCAGATGGCGGTGTCGATCATCAGGTTGAGCCGGATCTCCTTCTTCCCTTCCAGCACCTGAACCCCGGACTGGATGACCGCGTAGTTGACCCGGTCATGGATGTCCTGGGCAATGGTGTCCAGGCTGCGCACGCGGCTGCGGCGCACATCGGTCTTGTCCGCCAGGATCATGGCAGCGGCGACCTCGTTGACCGGGAAAGCGGTCCCCTCGTCATGGTTACCGATGGCGGCGATCACCGTCGCGATGTCCTCCGGGTCTGCCCCCATCCCGCTGAGCAGGGAGAAAGCCATCATCGCGCCGCTGGTCTCATGACCCTCGCGGTTGATGACGTTGCCGATGTCGTGCAGGTATCCCGCGATGGCGGCAAGCTCCGCCTCCCGCTCGCTGCGGCCGGCGGCGCGAAGGATGTCCGCCGCCGTGAGGGCCACCTTGGTGACGTGGGCGAAGCTGTGCTCCGTAAATCCCAGCGCGGTAAGCGATTCGTCCGCCTTTTTGATGTAGGCGTTCACCGCTGCGCTGTTCTTCACGTCCTCAAAGCTGATCCGCATCTTTTCTCCCTGGGCCCTGTCTTTCTGGCCTGCCATATTATACCCGTTCACGGATGACATCCCCGCCCGTGTTGTGGTAAAATATGCTTCCACGCATGAACGGAGGTTGGATTTGGACAAAGATATGAGCCAGCGCCTGGAAAGGCTGCTGGAAAAGGTTTCGCGCCCTGCCCGCTATACCGGCGGGGAGGTCAATGAAGTAAAAAAAGAAATCAAGCCGGGCATGACCCGCTTCTGTTTCGCCTTTCCCGATACCTATGAAGTGGCCATGAGCCATCTGGGGATGAAAGTGCTCTATGACGCTGTCAATAGGGACAAAGACCTTTCCTGCGAACGGGTCATGATGCCCTGGTCGGACATGCTGGAGGGGATGAAGAAAGAGGGCATCCCGCTTTTCTCCCTGGAGACGCGCACGCCTCTGAGCGGTTTTGACGCGGTCGGCTTTACCCTGCAGTATGAGATGAGCTACACCAACATCCTTGCTATGCTGGAATTGGGCGGCATCCCGCTTTCAGGCGATGAGCGGGGCGAAAAGGACCCCGTGGTCATCGCGGGCGGCCCCTGCGCCTTCAACCCGGAGCCGCTGGCTCCCTTCATCGACGCTTTCCTGATGGGCGACGGCGAGACAGCGACGCTGGACATGCTGCGGGTGATTGGCCGGGGAAGGCGTTCGGGAAAGACGAGGGGGGAAATCCTCCGGCGCCTGGCGGACGTACCGGGCGTATACGTCCCGCGCTTTTATTCTCCGCAGTACCATGAGGACGGCACCCTGTCCGCCTTTATTCCGGCATCATCCGGCATTCCGCCGGTGGTCAGAAAACGCGTTGAACTGGATCTGGACGGGGCATCCTTCCCGGAAAGCATACCGGTGCCCTTCACCGAGGCGGTGCACGACCGGATCGTGCTGGAAATCATGCGGGGGTGCACGCGCGGCTGCCGGTTCTGCCAGGCCGGGATGATCTATCGCCCGGTGCGGGAACGCAGCGTGGAAAGGCTCTATTACCTGGCTGAAAGGCTGGTCGCTTCAACTGGCTATGAGGAGATGAGCCTCTCCAGCCTGTCCACTGGCGACTATTCCGGGCTGCTGGAGCTGATCCGCGGCCTGAACGAACGCTTTTCCTCCAAACGCGTCAGCCTCTCCCTTCCCAGCCTCCGCATCGACGGGGAGCTTCAGGAGGCGCTGCAGGATACCGCGCAGGTCAAAAAAAGCGGATTGACTCTGGCGCCGGAGGCCGGCACCCAGCGGCTGCGCGACGTCATCAACAAGGGCGTGACGGAGGAAGACTTGCTGCGGACTGTCACGGAGGCCTTTGAGTCCGGCTGGAACAGCGTCAAGCTGTACTTCATGATCGGCCTTCCCACGGAAACGGATGCGGACCTGCTCGGCATCGCTGAGCTGGCAAGAAAAGTGGTGGGCTGCTATAATGCCCTGCCGCGGGAAAAGCGCGCCCGGGGCCTGAAGGTCGTGGTCAGCGCCTCCACCTTCGTGCCCAAGCCCTTCACCCCCTTCCAATGGGAGGGGCAGGACAGTCTGGAGGAAATCAGGCGCAAGCAATCCCTGCTGCGCAGGGCTTTGAATATCCGGGGCGTCACCTTCAACTGGCATGAGCCGGAGCTGAGCCTCCTGGAGGCCTGCTTTGCCCGCGGGGACCGGGAGATGGGCCGGGTGCTCAGGCGTGCGTACGCCCTTGGCTGCAAACTGGATGGCTGGAGCGAACACTTCAGCTTTGATAAGTGGATGCAGGCTTTCAGGGAGGAGGGGGTGGACCCTGCTTTCTACGCGTCCCGCAGGAGGGGACAGGATGAGCTTCTCCCGTGGGACTTTGTTGACATCGGGGTCACCAAAGCCTACCTGCGGCTGGAGAAGGAACGGGCGGAAAAAGCGCAGACGACAAGAGACTGCAGGGAAGGGTGCGAAGGCTGCGGCCTCAGGCGGTTTGAGGGGGTCTGCCCTGTATGAAGATGCTGGTTGTGTTCCGGAAAAAAGGTCCGATGCGCTTTATCGGGCATCTGGATCTTCAGCGCGCCATGCAGCGAGCGCTGAGGCGAAGCGGCCTTCCGGCGGCGTACTCCCAGGGATTCAACCCCCACCTGCAGCTCAGCTTCGCCGCGCCCTTGTCTGTTGGGATCATCGGCGAGCGTGAAATCATGGAAGTGCCCCTGCAGGAAGAGACGGGAGAGGAAACCTTCCTCAGCCGGATCAACGCCGTGCTGCCCGAGGACCTGAAGGCGCTACGTGCCCGAGCTCTTCCGGATGATCACCCCGCTGCCATGGCAAAGCTGTTCGCGGCGCAGTACCTCATCCAGCCTGAACAGGACGCGGAAAAACTGCTGGCTTGTCTGCCAAACTTTCTCAGGCAGGAAGCCATCCCTTACCTGCGCCGGACCAAGTCCGGGGAGCGGATGGATGACCTGCGCCCGATGATCTACAACCTCATCCCCAGGGAGGATGGATTGCTGGCCACCCTCGCCCTTCAGGAGCGCGGCACCGCCAAGCCCGACGCCCTGATGGAGGCGCTGGCAGGCTTCGCGGGACTGCCGGTTCCCCATTGCCTTATTACGCGGACAATGCTGCTGGACGGGCGGTTCTCCCCGCTGGAGGATGTGTGATGGATCTGGCCCTGCGTCTGCGCGGCGGAAAGCCGCGCGGGGCGCTTCTTCAGGAGCGCAGGCTGATTGAGTATTGGGACCTTGATGAGCCCCCGGCCGTTTCACCCGAGGCAGTGCTCCTGGGGCGCGCGGGCCGCGTGATGAAGAGCCTGGGCGCGATGTTTGTGACATTGCCGGAGGAAAAGGAAGGTTTTCTGCCCTTTGACGAAATGGCCGGGAAGGTACAGCCCCGTCCGGGCGACAGCCTGATCGTACAGGTGAAAAAGCCGTCCGCCGGGGGCAAGGCAGCGTATGTGAGCATGGACATCTCGCTTGCCGGCCGCCTCAGTATGTTCCTCCCCCTGGGCAGGGCCGCCCATGCTTCCAGGCGCGCCGGGGATCCTTCGGCCCTTGCCTCGCTGGCAAACAGGCTGAAACCCGAAGGGATGGGCCTTGTCCTGCGCATGAACGCACAGGGAGTTCCGGAGGAGCAGATCCTCGCGGAAATAGGCCTGCATCTATCCAAATGGCAGGAAATCATCAACCGCTCCAAAAGCCTCAAAGCGCCTGCGGTATTGCTGAGTTCGCCGGATCCTCTGACCCGCATGCTGCGGGATTTGAAGGAGCCGATCAGGCAGGTCATTTCAGACGATGGGAAGGCTGCCGAAGCGCTGGGCTTGCCCTTCAGCCTGTCGGAGGACCCTTTCGCGCTGTACGGGGTGGAGCAGCAGCTGGCTGCGGCTCTCCGCCGGCGGGTATACTTGCCTTCAGGCGGAACGCTGGTGCTGGATCCCTGTGAGGCGGCGCTGATGATTGACGTGAACACCGCCAGGGACACGCGAAGGAGCGGCGACCTGATCCTGCGGACCAACATGGAAGCGGCAGAGGAAATCGCCAAGCTGCTGCGCCTGAGGCGTGCGGGCGGTGTCATCCTGATCGATTTTATTGACATGAAGTCAAAAGAACAGCAGGAGACGGTGCTTGCCCGCTTGAGGGAAGCCCTCAGGGAGGACCGTATCCTGACGGAAGTGCTCGGCTTCACCCGTCTGGGGCTTGTGGAAATGACGCGCCGGAAGGCGGATGCCGCCCTTCCTGCCCAGCGCCTGGCGGACGGCGGACAGGACGCTGCCCCGGAATACTATCAACCGGAGGACAACGATGCGTGACGCGATCCGGCCTGTCAGCCGGGAGGAGATCCTCCTTGAGGAGGACATCATCCAACAGATCAGTCTGCGGCCGGACCGCCCTGGCAGCTATTGCATCATCACCTATGGCTGCCAGATGAACGCGCATGACTCGGAGAAGCTGGCCGGCATTCTGGACCGTATGGGGTTGCGGCCTGAGGAAGACCGGCAGAAGGCGGACCTGATCCTGTTCAACACCTGCTGCATTCGCGACAACGCTGAACGCAGGGCCATGGGCAATATCATCTTCACCAAGGAGATCAGGAAGACAAGGCCGCACCTTCTGGTTGGCGTGTGCGGCTGCATGGCGCAGCAGCAAGGCTTCCAGGAGCGGCTGAAAGACCGCTACCCCTTTGTGGACTTCAGCTTTGGACCCGGAGAAATCTACCAACTGCCGTCAAGGCTGCTGTCCGCGATGGAAGGACGCCGCGGGGAAGCTTTCCGCAGCGGGGAGGACAGCACCCTCTACGAAGGCCTGCCCGTTTTGCGCTCCTCGCCCTTTTTCGCCTACGTGACCGTGATGTATGGCTGTGACAATTTCTGCTCCTACTGTGTGGTGCCCATGGTGCGCGGGCGTGAGCGTTCCCGCGCGATGGCACACATCCTCAAGGATGTGGAGGACCTGGTCCAAAGCGGTGTGCAGGAGATCATGCTGCTGGGCCAGAACGTCAATTCCTATGGCAAGGGTGAGGACGGGGTTGATTTTCCGAAGCTCCTGCATGAGCTGAACAAAACCGGCATCAGGCGCCTGCGCTTCATGACCAGCAATCCCAAGGACCTGTCGGATGAACTGATCCTTGAAATGGCGCGCAATCAGGCGGTGTGCCCCCACCTGCACCTGCCCGCCCAATCCGGCAGCGACAGGATGCTCTCCGCCATGGAACGCCGCTACACCCGTGAGACCTACCTGAAGCGCGTGCGCGCCCTGCGGAGCGCCATACCAGACATCGGGCTGACGACCGACCTGATTGTCGCCTTCCCGGGGGAAAGCGAGGAAGACTTCGGAGAGACAATGAGCCTGGTGGAAGAGGTGCGCTTCGACAGCGCCTTTACCTTCATCTTCAGCCCTCGGACCGGCACGAAGGCCGCCAGGCTGCCCGGCCGTGTCCCGCCTGACATCGCAAGGGACCGCATCACCCGGCTGATCGCAAAGCAGGAAGGCATCACCCAAACGGTTTTTGCCGCCCTCATGGGGACCCGGGCTGAGGTGCTTGTGGAAGGGGCCTCCCGCAGGGACGCAGGACAGCTCACCGGCAGGACAGGGCGCAGCCTGGCCGTCAACTTTTCAGGACCGCCCGAGCTCATCGGGCACATTATCCCTGTCCGCATTACAGGGCAGGGCAGCAACACACTCAAAGCCGAAAGGACAGAAAGGAATCAGTCATGAACGAAACCATCCTTGAGAAAGCCCGCGAACTGGGCGATTTGATCGCCGCGACCACAGAGTATCAAACCATGAGGAATCTGGAGGAAGACGCTTCCAAAGACCCGGAGATTTCCGATCTCTATGCCCAATATGCCGACCTGCGCGACCAGATGCGTATGCTGGAGCTTGAAGGAGAGCAGGACGACGCCGCCATTGAAGAGTTGAGCCGGAAAGCGGAGGAAGTCGAAAAGCAGGTCAACGCGAAAAGCAAGATGCAGTCCGTCAGCCAGGCGCGCTCCGCCTTCAATCTCCTGATGGACGGGATCAACAGGACCCTGCAGGCAGCGCTGACAGGCGAGGAAGCCTATGACTATGACTCCGCCTGCGGCAGCGGCGGATGCGAGGGCTGCCAGGGCTGCTCTGTCAGGTAAATCCAAATGATCCAAGCGCCGGGCATCCTGACGGCGCTTTCTTTTTTTCCCTTGGATTATGGTATAATGCGCTCATGGCAGAACTGACTCCGATGATGCGGCAGTACCTGGAACTCAAAGAGGAGAACCCCGACGCCCTCCTCTTTTTCAGGTTGGGCGATTTTTATGAGATGTTCTTTGAGGACGCCGTCACCGCCAGCCGGGAGCTGGAACTGACGCTCACCGGGCGGGACTGCGGGATGGAGGAACGGGCGCCCATGTGCGGCGTGCCCTGGCACGCGGCGGACGGCTATATCGCCCGCCTCATCGGCCGGGGTTACAAGGTGGCTATCGCGGAACAGACCGAGGATCCAAGCAAAACCAAAACCCTGGTCCGGCGCGCTGTCGTGCGCATCGTGACCCCGGGCACCCTTTCCGACCTGAGTACCCTGAATGAAAAGGAAAACCGCTTCATCGCGGCGGTTTACTTCACCGTCAAACGCGTTGGGATCGCGCTGTGCGACGTGTCAACCGGCGAATTTTTCCTACGCGCTTTTCCGGAGGGGGAGGAGGCCGCGTCTGTCTTCCTGTCCGTCCGCCAGCCCAGCGAGGCGATCAGCAATGACCCGGAACGGCTGAAGGCCATATTTACCGGTTTTACCAGTCAGGTCAGGCCGGAATCTTTCCGGCTGGCAAAGGCGAGGGAGACCCTGCTGGCTCATTTCTCATCCGCCGCGACAGAAGCCCTGGGCATCCCCGGCCGGGATGACCTGCTCATCTCCCCCGCCGGAGCGCTGATCGCATATTTGGGGGACACCCAGAAAGTTCCCCTGAGGCACATCGCCCGGGTCACCGTGCTGCACAGGGAGGACACGATGCCGCTGCCTCCCTCGGCGGTCCGCAGCCTGGAGCTGGTGGAGAGCCTGCGCGATCAAAAAGGTCAGGCAACGCTGCTGAGTGTGCTGGACAGAACGCAGACCGCCATGGGCGCAAGGCTGCTTCGCTCCTGGGTACAGCGGCCGCTGATTACCGAGGGGGAAATCAGGCGCAGGCTGGATTGCGTGCAGGCCCTTTATGATCACCTAGTTTTATTGGAGGAAACAGGCGCATTGCTCCGGGAGGTGTATGACCTGGAGCGGCTCCTGTCCAGGCTGAGTTACCGCACCCTTGGCCCTCGGGACTGCCTGGCCCTTCTGAGGGCTTTGGGGAAGGCGCCCAAGGCGCAGGAATTGCTTTGCGGCCTCCCGCAGGATGGGATAA
>DIWD01000013.1:10341-13756 GCA_002428405.1 bacterium UBA6115 | reverse complement strand
CACAATTATTAGGTTCTCATATTGTTTAACAGTACGTTGGAGAATTGAGATAAAGGTACAATCTGGATTGGCTCCAGTTCATTCGGCTGAAATCGGAGGGTAAAAGCAACGCCCAAATAGCCAGGATCCTTCACATCAGCGAAAGCACAGCCAGCCGCTTCACGCATGAGTTGGAAGGGCAGATTGCCCAGTACAAAGCCAATCAGCTCCAGGAGTTGTACGACGCCTTCCACATGACCCGCGAAGCACGGATCCAGCAACTGGGGGCAGCTCTCGCCCGCATCGATGACGCGCTGGAACAGTCGGACCTGAGAGCGGTCCCGCCGGAAAAGCTGCTGGATATGCGGCTAAAATACGCTGCTTCTCTGAAGGAGGAATTCATCCCCCTCAATAGTCCGGAACGGACGGACCAGGCGAATACGGCAACCGGGGTCCCTCAGGCGATGGACAAACTGCTCGTCCGGGTCCAGACCGGGGATGTAGACCGGGATCAAGCTGCGCTGGAAATGAAGATGTTGGAGTCCATGCTCAAAGGCATGGAGCTGGTGGAACTGGAAGAGCGGCTTGGCGAGCTTGAGAAGGCAGTTGCAGAAAAGAAGGGGCGGGTATGAGATCAACTTTGAGCAAGCGGCTGGACGCTGTGGAAGAGAGTATCGGCAAGGGGATGTGTATTGTGATCTACAAGGGATTGCCCCCGTACTATGTTCAGGAACAGCATCCGGGAAACGATCACCAACACATAGAACCCCTCCTGATCGATACCCCGGAAGAGCTGGAAGCTTATAAACTATCTCTGCCCAGGTCCGCCTTTGCTGTCGAGATTGTTACAGATGCCGAAGGTGAACCAACTGTCCCCAGCAGCGAAATATACAGCTGGGGTTTATGATCCCATACGATACCATATTTCTTGCCCAGGCCAGTATGAAAATGAGCCGTTTATGAAAGAATTCAGGGAAGCATGAAGAAAGTAACCGTGAAACAGGACGAACATGGGCGGGATAACAAAGGCCGCTTCACCATGGGGAACAAGGGCGGCGGACGGAACAGGATACCTGCGACGTTCAGGGCTTTCCTTGAGGAGAAATCCTTTGAAGCCTTTCAGCGGATGTCGGACATGATCATGGCCCCCGATGCCACAGTCAAGGATGTGATCACCGGGACCCGCTTGCTGCTGGAATACGCCTACGGTTAGCCAGCTGATGAATATGAGTATAAGTGGCTTGCCCTGGACCGGGAACGGCTGAAGCTGGAACAGAAGAAAATGGAGCTGCTCAAAGGCCAGGACAGGCCAAAGATGATTGAGGTCATCATGGACTCGGATGTTGAGAACCGGGGAACTGAGGAATCCCCTTTCCGGGCTCAGGAAGGGTGAGGAGGCGAGCTGAACCAGACAAACAAATGGAGCTGATGCCCCGTTCAATCAGTCCTACTGCTGCAAGCAGCTCAGCCAGCGGTTGCTGGCGGTTTTGATTTTTGCCAATGCCCCTGTCCTCTATTCTATTGGGATCGTCAACCCTTCCGATCCAAGTACCACTGGCTTTTGATAAATCATAAGCTCCATTGCATCACCTTGCTGCAAGTGAAGCAGGACTTTATCCTTCAGTATCACAACATCGATTATCCGCCCCTGCCAGGTGAGGTGAAAGCTAAGACTTTTCCAGCGGTCCGGCAGGCGAGGTGCAAAGCGCAAAACCTCACTGTCGCTGCGAAGGCCCGCAAAGCCATACACAATGTTGATCCACGCCATGGCGATGGATGTGGTATGCAGTCCCTCACGGGTGTTTCGGTTGTAGTCATCCAGATCAAGGCGAGAGGCATATCCAAAGAAATGCGTCGCCTCGTCCAGGCGGCCCAGCTCGGCTGCCAAAATGGAATGAATGGCGGGGGAAAGGGAGGATTCGTGGATAGTACGCGGCTCGTAAAACGCATAATTCAGTCGCTTGACCTCAGGTGAAAAGGAAGCGTTGTACAAATACAGGAGCATCAGCACGTCAGCTTGCTTGATCATGTCGCTGCGATAGATGCGGTCGTAAGACCAGTGATCATACAGGGGGAACTGCGAAACGGGGATTGCGTGGATGTCGGTATGCGGCAGATCGAAGTACCCGTCATGCTGCTCAATGAGGCCATCAGGCGTCATTGGCAGCGCCATATGAGCGGCGATTTCCTGCCACTTTTCTGGTTCCTCTTCCGTAAAGCTGGTTTTTTTGACAAGAGCCCCGTACCTTTCCGGTGCTGCGTTTTTCAGCCCCAGCAGCGCCTGGGCGGCGTACTGCAGCGAACGCTTGCTCATGTAATTGGTGTACGCGTTGTTATGGACCATCATATGGAACTCATCAAGCCCCATAACGCCGTAATAACCGTATTCCCCGGTATGCGGATTCCGGCCGACCCGGCTTGCGAGGAATCGGGCAATCTGCAACAACATCTCCGTTCCGTATTCCCACAGAAATTCCCGGTCGCCTGTCACATGAACGTAATGCCAGATGCCATAGGCCACGGCGGTGCTTGGATGGAATTGCAGGCTGGCATGCTGCCAAAGATTGCATGCCTCATCACCATTTAGTGTGGCAATGGGATAGCATGCGCCTTCACAATCCAGCATTTTCGCCCGATCCAGAGCCTGCGGGAGCGTGTTGTAGCGGAAGGTGAGCAGTTTTTTCGCCGCCTGGGGATTGGTAAAAAGGTAAAAGGGCAGGCAGCAGGCCTCGGTGTCCCAAAAGGCATGGCCGTTATAGGCTTCGCCCGTCAGCCCTTTGGCGCCGATATTGTGGCGAACGCTGCCTCCATGGTAGGTCTGCACCATTTGAAAAATACAAAACCGAATCCCCTGCTGCTCCTCGGCCACGGCATAGGCATTCGCCGGGCCAGACGGCTCAATGATCACATCCGCCAGCCGCCAGTGTTCCGCCCAATATGCTTTTTGCGCCGCAAGGGCTTCGTCAATCCAAGCAGCCTGCCGCAGGGCCGCCTGCCCTGTTTGCCAGAGCGCTTCGCCCCCGGTGCCGTTAAAGAGGATGACGGTTTTCTGGTCGGCGTGACAGCTTACTCCCTGCGCAAGATGCAGCGTTGTCTCCATGCAGACGGTCTTCCCGGCCTGGCTGTGCCGGTATTCCCCTGGAAGGTCATATGAGGCGGCGGCGAACACCTCCTGCCCTGAGGAAAGCGTGCGGAACTGCGCGGCACAGGAGGAACCGGAAGCCTCCATGCGGCCTTTGCCCCAGAAACAGGCATCACGTCCCTCGTGCACCACGTCAAAGGTTATGCCCATGGTTAAAAGGACAGTGCCGGAAAAATTCAGCGGTTCAAGAACAATCCGGCGATATGCCCGTTCACCATGAGACATGTCCAAAAAACGCAGAAAGGTCAGTTTCAGGTCCTTACCGGACTTTGCGTGCCAGATGAACTCGCGCAG
>DIWD01000013.1:0-10329 GCA_002428405.1 bacterium UBA6115 | reverse complement strand
CACTTCGCCATCCAGGATGAGTTCGGTACGCAGCCAATCGGCCGCCGGAATCATGAAATGCGTCCGATCCACGATGCCGCGATAGGATTTTGGCAGGGCCTGCAGCTCATACACGCCATTGACATAGGCGCCCCGCAGGCTGTCCATGCACCCGCCTTCGTCAAAATAGCCGCGAACGCCGAGGCTTTCGTTGGAAAGCGAAAAAATGGACTCGCTCACCCGTCCGTAGCTGGGATCAAATCCGTTTTCAATCACCTTCCACGGATCGGACACAAAATACTTGCTCGCTATCTTCGCCACGCTATTGTTCCTTTACCGATCACCGGTCAGCCCTTGATGCCGGTGGTCACGATGTTTTCAGTCAGCTGTTTCTGGAAGATGAAGAACAGGAGGATCGGCGGTATCATCGAAAACACGACGGCGCGCATCAAATCATCGTAATTGACGGTCTGCTGGGTGCTGAAAATAAACAAGCGCACCATGACCGTTTGCCATTTGCCTTGCCCCAGTACTAAATACGGCAGGAGGAAGTCGCTCCACGCCCCGTTGATGGTGAAGATGGCCACAACCATGCAAATCGGCTTGGAAAGGGGCAGGACGACCTTTGTGAAAGTCTGGATTTGCGTACAGCCGTCAATGCGTCCCGCTTCGATCAGCGAGGGAGGAATATGCTCAAAAAACTGACGGAACAGGACTACGTACACCGCGTTTGCGCCCGCCGCCAGCCAAAGGGGGGTGAAAAAGCCGCCCAGGTTCAAGTGCGTGATGTTCATGAACAACGGCACAATGCTGATGGTGGCAGGGATCAGCAAGGAGAGCATGACCAGATTGCCGACGAGCTTATAACCCCTGGGTTTCAGGATGGCGAGGCCATAGGCTAAAAGGCCGTTAAATACCAAGGAGCAGAACACGGAGCCCAGGATGGCATACATGGAATTCAGGTAATTGCGCGTAATGCCAAGCTGCGACCAGGTCCTGGTATAGGTGACGAAATCAAAGGACATGGGCAAGATGCTGGTGGAGGACATATACTCCTGAATATTCTTGAAGCCAGCCATGATAACCCAGAATATGGGAAACAGTGAGACGAGCACGATAAGCAGGCAGGCCAGATTGACGAATGCAAGCCCGATCCTGACGCCAGGTGATTTCTTGTCATAATCGCGGACGATCCCCGTGCGGGATGAGAGAGCTTCTGATTTCATACTCTGTCCTCCCTCAATCCCAATCGGTTTTTCTTTTGTTCACCATAGAGTACAAAACGGTAAACCCAAGCAGAATCACCGAGACAATGACCGCCACGGCGGAGGCCCTGCCAAAATCCATGGACCCGCCGAAGGCGTAGCGCCACATCAACAGCATCAGGGATAAGGACGCATTGTCAGGCCCGCCCTTGGTCAGGACAAGCGGCTCGTACATGATCTGGAAGACGGAGATGATCTGTAAAATGAGCATGGTGCTTCCCAGGTTGAAAATGGCGGGCAGCGTGATATGACGAATGCGTTTGATGATGCCGGCGCCATCCATGGCGGCAGCTTCATACAACTCCGGGTTGATGCCGGAGAGGCCCGCCATGTAAATCAGCGCCGTTGCTCCCGCTCCCTTCCAGGTAGCGGTCAACACAATGATGGGGATGACCAATTCTTCCTCGCTGAGAAAGGTCATCCGGCCGATCCCGAACTTGCTGAGCAGGATATTGATCACACCCGTAGACTCGGCGGAAAAAAACGCTGTCCACAGGATGATGGCGGCCAGTCCGGGCAGAATGTTGGGAACATAGGCGGCAGTACGGAAAAAACCCTTGCCCCGCACGGTCTCCCCAATGACCATCGCTATAAAAATCGGGACCAGAAATCCGATCACAAGAGACCAGAATGTATATGAAAATGTATTGTAAAGAGCCTGCTGGAACTCATCCCGCTTAAAAATGCTGAGGAAATTGTTCAGACCAACAAATTGTACCAGCTCGATATTTCTGGTTTTGTACAGGCTCATGCGTATGCTTTGCAGCATCGGCGCCCATAGAAAAAACGCGAAAAGGGCAATGCCGGGCAGCATAATGAGCCAGCTCTTCCATTGTTGCTTGCGCTTAACCATGGCATCCACCCCACTTGTCTGCATCAATCAGAGAAAACCGCGCCGGCAAGGCGGGCATGCCGCTGCCTTGCCGGCGCTGTGTGCCTCAGTTGTTGATTTCTTCGTCCAGATACTCCTGGAATCTCTCCTGGGCCTGGGACAGCGCTTTATACACGTCAGCTTGTTCCCTTGTGATCATCCTTTGCATCGCCGAGGTAAGTTCGCGGTATAGCTGCTGGGAAAAAACAGGTTCCTCGGCCTTCAAGGTAATCGAGCCGTTGGCGAATGAATTATAGAAATCCTGGTACAGGCGCATGTCAACGTTGGAGTATTCCTCAGCGATTTGACGCTGCATGGCAATAAACTCCGGGTCATTCCACGCAGGGATGGGCGGAAGGACGGGGGCGCCCCTTTCGCGCTTGGCAATGGCTCCGGCACGCATCCCCTCAACTGCGTCATCGGTCACATATGGCAGCATGCCGATAATTTTAAGGAAGCCCAAGGTCGCCACAGCCTGATCTTTCGTGGTATTGGGCGCGAACATATAGCAGGTGCCGCCGCTGAGCGCGTACGCCCCCTCGGGACCCGCGGGAAAGGGAGCAAGCGCGAACTTGTCAACGGCCAGGCCTCTGCCCGCCGTGGGCTCGGCCACGCAGTCATCAGCGTTGAAGCTCATGGCTGCCTCCCCTGTACCCAGCACCGCGTGCGCCCCTGCCCAGTCGGTTGTGGTAGCGTCCGCGTTGAGAATGTCATACTCCCAGCGCAGGGAGCGGAAGAACGTCATGGCGGCCACCGCCGCGTCAGAGGTGAAGTTTGCCATCCAGCGCCCGTTTTCATCCTGATACTCCAAGGCGTTTTCACCGACGCAGCCAAAGTTCCATGCGATGTTGGTAAACAGCCACCCGCCATAGGTTTCGCTGGCCGGAAAAACAAGGCCTGCCTTGCCGGTTTTTTCCTTGATGATCCTGCCGTACTCGGCCACCTCCTGCAGGGTCCTGGGGAACATGGGCAGGCCGTCTTCGGTCAAAAGACCGGCCTGTTCAAAAAGATTGATGTTGATATGCATTCCCAGGACATACCCGTCGCGGGGCAAGCCGTAGATCCGACCATTTTCGCCACCGAGCATTTTGATGTAGCTGGGACTGAACTTCTCCAGCAAGCCAAACTCCTCCAGCGCATCGGTCACATCGGCGACGAGATTCTGATCAATGAGCAGCTTGGGGTCGGTGAAAGGCGGTTGGAACAGGGTTGGCGCTGTGCCCCCCCTTGCCATGGGCAGGTAATTGCTGAGGGTGTAGGAGAAATACGCGGGTACAATCGTGACATTGGGGTACTGTTTTTTCATTGCGGCCCTGTAGTCGTTCTCGAACAAAGCGAGCTCGGCGGCGGGGGCCGTGTCCGGCGGCCAGTTACCCAGCGTGATGGTGCAGGTGAGGTCGGCATCTACCACCCCATCCGAAGAAACTGCCGACACGGGGGCGAGGGTTGTGAGAAAGATGGTGAGGAGTGTGCAGGCAGCCAACGCACGGATGCACTTTTTCATGGTAATCCTCCTTATTAAAACCATTTTAGCATGAAGTTTAGCGGTTAACTTACTTTCTTGATTCTAAATGGCTATAAAAGCCTTGTCAAGGTTCCTCCCCTCCTTTACATCAACAGTTCGCCACTTCCCGCGGTAACAAAGGTTCAGCTTCAAGCGTTTCCATGCGGCCGGCAGGGCAGGAGCAAGCGTGAGCCTGCCTTCCTTTCGCCCAAGGCCAAGAAAGCCCCGCAATAAAACCATAAAGGCCCCTCCTGCTGCAGCCGGATGGGTTCCCCCGATATACACAAGTCCCGCCCATGCTTTCCCTCCCCCGGCCAGGTCCGCGCTGGCGGATTTCAGAAACAGCGGATATGCCACTTCCTCCACCTGATTCACCCGGCAGGCTGCGAGCGCATACATGCAGGCGCTCAGGGATGACCCATGCTCGGTTCGAGGAAGGTAATAGTTATAATTAGCCACCCAGTCGTCGGGTGTGGCAATTTCCGGACGCATACAGAGCAGTGCTATCACGTCCGCCTGCTTGATGACCTGCGTATGCGAGGCAACTCCATACGCGCCGCCCCAGTATTCTTTTTCATGCATGAGGCGCCCGCGAACCTCCGCGATGGACGCGTCCTCCAGGGAGAAGTAGCCGTCGAATTGCTCGATCACGCCATCCCTGCGCCGAGGCTCCCGGATCGCCTGCGCATCCGCCAGAAATTGCGCTTCCAAATCCTTCAGAGAAGCTTTGCCGCCAAAGCATGACGCCAGCTCGTCATAGGCTTCGGGATTCGCGCTTTGCAGCCATTTCAGCCTCAGCGAGGCATTCATGAGTGACAGTCGGGCCATCTCATTGGTGTAGGCATTGTTGTTGACCCGCTCGTGGTATTCGTCCGGGCCGATGACATCGTGAATCTCCAAACAGTCCTCATCGGCCCTTCTAAGCAGGAGGCTGTGGTAAAAGCGTGCGACTTCCACCAGCACCTGCATTCCCCCGGATAACAGCAGGCTATCGTCCCCGGTCCAATCCGTATAATTCAGCAGGCCATACACGATTGCCGACGAAATGTGGACCTGCTTGTCCCGAAACCAGGTTCTCATGGGGCGCCCCGTGAACACATCCGTTACGTTGTAGTCCGAACAGGCGTCTTCACCGCTGTTTTGGCTTTCCCAGGCATAAAACGCGCCCTTGTACCCATAGGAAGCGGCCTTTTGCATTGCGCCTTCCAAGGTGTCGATCCGGTATTGCAGAATGGTCCGAGCGGTACCCGGAAGAACAGCGAGGTAAAAATCCAGCATGAACATCTCGGTATCCCAGAAAATCGCGCCCTTGTAAGTCTGCCCGGATAACCCCCGTGCCGGGATGGAGCGCGAGGCGTGGTGGCGCGGCGCGATGCTGAGCAAATGATAAATGGAATAATTAAGGGCCAGCTGCGCCGTATCGTCGCCCTCAATGGTGACAAAGGCCTTCTCCCATAAGGCCTGCCAGCAGTCCCGGTGGCTTTGCACCATCTCCTCCCAGGAAACTGGATCACGTACGGCCTGCAAGGCCCTTGCTTGCGGGTCATCGCAATCCAGGGAGGTAAAGACGGATGCGCGCACGGATAGAACGATGGGTTCCCCAGGAATGAGCGTCAACTGGCATCGCTTTCCGAAAATCCCATCGCCAGCCAAAGGCGCCTCATTTCCAGCCTGGGAAAACGATCCCCTCCAAGCAGTGCAAACCTGATCCCCTTCGTTGGTGACGCCAAGAACGGTCAGGCATTCGCCATGGGTTTGAACCGTAAATTCCCGGAAATGCGGCCCATGGATATCCCATACCTGGCTGTCTATGCCCGCTTCGATCGTCAGGGCCAGCGTTGCTGCGGAGGTCAGCCGTACGCGCACGCCCAGCAGATGGGGGTCAGACATATGCGCGAAGCGTTCCGAAGAAAGGGTCACGGCGCTGTTTCCCACGGCAAAGACCGTTCTACGGCTGTGCAGACCCGTCAGGATATCCAGCGATTGACAGTGGCTCAAAGGCTCGGCGTCCGGCAGCCAGAGCGCAGCCCCGTATGCGGAAACCCTGCAATAGAAAGGATTCGGCGCATTCACAGGCTCCCGCCAGCCGTCGCCGAACCGGTCATATAGCCCAGCCAGGTTGACGGCTGGCGTGTGCTCCTTCCGGTATTCCTCCAGCGCGCCGCGAACCCCCAGATACCCGTTGCCGATAAGAAAGCGGTTTTCATCCTCAGCAAATCGGGCGGCATCATAGGAAGCGATGGAAACCAGTATTTCTTTCATCAATCTGCTATGCTCCGCACGCTTTCCCGCTCCACCAGGCTTACTGGAAGAATGATCTCCCTGTCCCTTATGGGCTTCTTCGAAAGTTGCGCGATCAGCATTTCGGTGGCGAGAATGCCTTTTTTGTCAATGTTCTGATGAATGGTCGTCAGCCGGGGCCAGGTGATCTGGCAGAGGTAGTTGTCATCAAACCCGATGATGGATTTGTCCTCCGGCACATGCACCCCTCTTTCGCGCAGGCCGGCAATTATTCCGGCCGCCAGAATATCGGCGGAGGCAAAGATGCCGGTGATGCTCTTCCTGTCGCTCAGAAACCGTCCCAGCTGTGCTCCTTCCTCCACGGATATCTCCTGCTCAAAGACAAGCTCACTGTTGAAGGGAACGCCAAATTCCGCCAGCGCCTGCTGATACCCAAGCAGCCGCTTTTCGACGACTCCGTTTGCGCGGATAAAGGGTGAAGCGAACGCGATAGTACGGTGGCCGTGCTCCAGCAGACACCGTGTGGCCATATAACCGCCCTTTTGGTCCTCCAGCCCTACGTTGCACACCTCCGGCAGGCCTACATAGCTGTCAATCAGCACGAAGGGAATGCCGATTCCCTGAACAGTTTCAAAAAATTCGTCGCGGAACATGCCCGCCAGGATTATGCCCGCAAGGTTCCAGCTATGGCAGATGGTTGCCAGGCCGAGGGAATCCTCAACGGTTCGCACCATGACAAAGTAACCCCTTTTGCGGGTGTAGTCCTCAATGCTGCCTATGAGCATGTTGTGGAACGGGTCAGCCATGAACCCGCCGCCGCGCTGGGAAACAACATGATTGATCACCCCGATGATAGGCGAGGCGTTGTTCGCCAGCGTGCGGGCCGACATGCTGGGGACATAGTTATCTCGGAGAATGATCTCCTGTATCTTTGCCACCAGCTCAGGGGATACCCTGTTGGGTTTCCTGTTGATGACATTGGAGACCGTGGTGATGCTGACACCGGCTTCCCGGGCTATTTCCTTTAATGTTGTCATAGCTTTGCCCCCGTATTAAAGGTAGGGGCGGATACGATATCCATGCAGGGATACGATATCCGCCCCAACTTTCCGGAAGCGCAGGCAAGAGGCACCGCCGTTTACCTGCGCTTCTTTTAAGTTTATTGCAGCGCGGCTACATAATCCGCGATGGGCAGATCAGCGGGATTACCAATCGCTTCGACCGTGAAGCCGGCAAGGATGGTATCCTTGCTGGTGGTGTCGATGGGGCCAGTGGGATCGGAGAAGTAAATCTCATCCAGGGAAATGATGCAGGGCGCGAACGCGCGGATGTGCATGCGGTTGGTCATTCCGGGGAAGCCGGAGGCTTGCAGGTCAATGACGACATCCTGCAGCTCCGTGGTGATGGCAACCTTGCCACCGTCCTTGGTGACCAACTCAGAGAACAGCTTGACGAAAGAGGGGCCGTCTTCGGGCTGGAAGTGCAGGATCAGCTTGTTCTCTTCGCCGCCCTCGGCACCGCTCATGCGGATGGTCAGGTACTTGCAGTAGGAGATGCCCTCCAGTGCCCACATGTTGATCGCTTCGCCCCAGTTGCCCATCCAGTCGGCAGCCTTGGCGTAGTAATCCGCCTCGTTGTCGTAGTCTTCGGTATCATACTCCTTGGGCCTGAAATCGATGGTGACGATGCCATCCACGCTGTCAGCACGCAGGTTGGCCCAGTTGTCCCACCAGATGTTCATGCCGTTGGGGGCGAGTTCGGGCTTGGCATTGGGGTCGCGGCCGGTGAAGTCGTCCCACTGGAACCGTACGTCGCTACTGGCCAGGGCGGCAGAGGCAATGGTGAGCAGCATGAGGGTCGCGAGAATCAGGGACAGGACCTTTTTCATGGTGGTTCTCCTTTTCAATTTCGTTCTCTACCTGGTAGGTTGAGCGCTTAACTTGACCATATCAGATATGTTTTCGGCTGTCAAGCACTTTTTTGAAATATTTTATATTTTCCCGATGCACTTGCAAACCTTTATTCTGCATTGTATAGTATATATGGTTTAGCGCTCAACTTGATATACCACCGTTTTAACGGTTGTTTGCTGAAGGAGGTGCCGGATATGGCTGCAAGGAAGGCTCTTTCCATCCCCGTGATATTCCTGGGCATCGGGGCTGTCTTGTGCGCGGCGTTTGCCGTGTTTATGTGGACGGCAAGCATAGCTCCGCGCCTGCACAAAGCCCCCGCAACAACTGCACAGCCGGCTGTCCTTGTCCTCTACGAAGGCCCTAAAACAATGACGACATCAAAGAACGCGTCCATCTGGATCAATGGGAACGAGCTGTTTGTGTATGACGTTATGGTTAACCATGAACACAAGTGGAATGCCAACACTTTACCCTCCGACACGCCCATGGCCTATTTTGATTTTGAGGGCGAGGTCAAGGTCGAAGTATCAATGCCGGGACTCGGGAATGACATCCGGAGCGCCGCGGTATTGCCCTTGTCCCATGGCATCATACCCGAGGTGAAAGATGACCGGGTCAGCTTCACGGTGAGCAAGCCCGGATCCTACACCGTGGTTTACAACGACAGCGTGAATAAAGCGACTCATATCTTCGCCAACCCGCTGGAAACCGATATTCCCGATAAAAATGATCCCAATGTATTCTTCATCGAGCCGGGTCACTGGACCATGGACGCCATTTCTCTCAAAAGCGACCAGACCCTTTATATATCGGGCGGCGCCGTTTTAAACTCTGTCATCATTGTGGACAACGCCGTCAACGTGACCATCCGTGGCCGCGGCATCATAGACGGCTCTGACTACCCCGCGCACAACCAGCCCGGTTCCTACGCCCGCGTTCCCGTGGATATCCGCAACAGCAAGAACATCACTGCAGAGGGCTTCATCATCGCCAACGCAAACTGCTGGAACTTCAACTCCTACTCCACTGACACAGCCCATATCTCCAATGTCAAGATCATCTCAGGCCGTCAAAACGGCGACGGTTTCACCTTCCAGTCCTGCAAAAATCATACCGTTACCGATTGCTTTGCCCGCACCTGGGATGACAGTCTCGTACTCAAGAACTACTCCGGCTCCACTAAAAACATCACCTTTGAACGGATCCAGATCTGGACGGACCTGGCCCAATCCATGGAAATCGGTTACGAGACCAATAAGGGCCTCACCATCCGCCCTGTCATTTCAGATGTTCTCTTCCAGGATATCACTGTCCTTTACAATCATCACAAGCCCGTGATCAGCATTCACAACAGCGACGACGCGGTTGTCCGCGGGATCACCTACCGGAACATCGTGGTGGAAAATGCATTTATGCAGGGTGATAACGGCAACAATAAGGAACTGATCGATTTTCACATGAATAAAAGCGGCTGGTCCACCGTGCGCGATGAGTGGGGGTCCATCTCCGACATTGTCATTGACGGGCTGACCGTGCTGCGCACCCTCGACGGCAAGATACCCGCCACCCGTTTCGCCGGACATAACGAGGAACACAGGATCGAAAACGTCACCTTGCGAAACATCGTAATCCTGGGCGAAAAAATCACCGATGCAAAGGCCATGAAAGCGGACGTGAACGAATTTGCCAGTATCACAGTGGAATGAGGTGGATGCAATGAACAAGGCATTGGCCGTTATTTTCAGCGTCATCATCGTTGCTTCGCTTTTTGCTGCCGGGTACGCGTTCTTTGTGGAACCACAGGTCCCCACAGCAGAGACGGTCACAGACCTGCAAATCGTGGCCTCGCCCGAACAGGCTAAAGCCGAGCGACCCCCGGTTTTTCCCGACCCGTATGAGCATTGGATCAAGCTGCCGGAGGGAACCAATCTGGCCCAGGGGAAAACTGTGCAATCCGGAGCGGTCACTGAAATCTACGCCGCCGCCAATGTGACGGACGGTAAATTGACCTCTTATTGGGAGAGCAAGGGGTTGCCCGCCGAACTCATCATTGATTTGGAAGAAATCCATAGCATTGCGACCATAGCCGTTCGCCTCAATCCTGCCCCGATTTGGGAGCCTCGCACCCAGAGCTTTGAGGTCCTGGTCAGCGAGGATGGCGTGAATTATGGCAGCACTGTGCCGAATGCGCGCTACGAGTTCAATTCCGAAACCGGCAATATGGTCCGTGTGGATTTCGAGCCTGCCCCGGCACGTTATGTCAAGCTGCTCTTCACCGAAAAATCATCCGGCCGCTCCAATGGCGGGCAAGCTGCCGAGGTTCAGGTTTACGAGTAAGAACTTATTGAAGGCCTCCATCATGGGGGGTAAGAAACCACTCAAGCTAACGGAACTTTCAAACATTAGAAAGCCTTTCATGAGGATTACCAAGGTTATCGTCTAATCCGAGAATCCTTATATATCAAGCTCTTTTCAGCGCATTTTTGCCGAAAAGGGCTTTTTCAATTTGTATCAAAATCAGCAGGAACATAGACCCAGCATGTATATGAGGTCATT
>DIWD01000002.1 GCA_002428405.1 bacterium UBA6115 | reverse complement strand
GCGCTGCTGTTCGACGCGGGCTATGGTGTCCAGAACCTCCATCAATTTATTCGCGGAATGACCGGCCTGCCGCTGACGCTGGTGCTCAGCCACGGGCATCACGACCATGCCCTGGGCGCGATGCATTTTCCCCCGAGCCTGATGATGCCGCAGGACTTACCCGTGTTGAATGCGTATACAGGGCGGGAACAGCGTGAAAAAATCGTCCAGGCGGCCGGCCTTTCGGGTGACGCTGAAAAAGCCTTTCTGGCAGTGAAAATCCCGGTACCTGAAGAACTGGATACAGACCTGTTTGAATTGGGCGGGCTGAGCGCAAGGGTGATGAAAACGCCGGGGCACACACAGGGCTCCATCGCGCTGTATGTACCCGAACGCCGTCTGCTCCTGCTGGGAGATAACTGGAACCCGCAGACATGGATCTTCTTCCCTGAAGCGATGGACGTCAGGACCTATGCCCAGTCATTCCGCTCCCTGATGGCCCTTCCTTTTCAGACTGCCCTGGCGCCGCATGCTGATGAACCGATCAGCCGGGCCTTTCTGCTTGCCTTTGCTGATGGTTTGAATGAAACCGGCTTCGCAAGCGCGAAGCCGGTAAAGATACACGGGCATGAACAGATTCCAACGAAAGCCTTTGAGCCTTCCCCCGGTGCGCTGCTGGTGTTCAGGGCTTAATGCAGCAGCGTTTTGGCCGCTGAAGGCGGATACCCCTTGTATTTCTTGAACACCTTGCTGAAATGGTAAATATCGGAAAAACCAAAATGCTCCGCCGCCTCGCTCACAGTGATCCCTTCAAAGGCAATGGCGTCCTCGGCCATGTTCACGCGGATGCTGGTGATAAATCGGCTGACTGTTTTGCCGGTATGCTTCATGGTCAGCTTGTTCAGGTAACCGGGATGCAGCCCTACTGCCGCGCCGATTTCAGCCGCGCTGATGTGCCGGGAGATGTTCTCCGTGACAAAGGCCGCTGCTTTCTGCACCCTGGGATCGCTGCCGGAGCCCTGAATGAGTCCGGTCAGGATGAGCAGGTGGCTGATCATTTCCATAAACAATGCCGCGGCCTGCATCTGGCAGGTTGCTTCCCTCAGGGCATAAATCTGCTTGATGCGAAGCAGCAGATGCTCCAGTTTAGCGTCATGCCCGATTCTGCATTGCAGCGGCAGGGGCAGTTTGGCGGGTTTGAAATCCGCTGTGAATAAAAGCATGTTGAAGGCGTACAAGCGCATCGGGTCATTCTCATCCGTTTTGGCCTCGCGCCAGAACCCGGGTGGAATGTACAGAAGATCGCCTTCGCTAACCTGGTAGGGAACCCCGTCAATGGTGTATTCACCTTTTCCGCCCATGACAAAGGTCAGGTCATGGAAGTCAATCAGCTGCCGGTTGATGACCCATGAAGGGGTACAGTTCCGGTTGACAAAATAATGGATATTGGGAATCAGGTATATCTGTTCCATTTCTACCCCCTCTCCTTTCGGCTAAATCCAGCTATATCCTAAGTGTCAGAGGTTTCTGTCCGGTCAGTTGCGCGCTTTTATGATCAGGCTGGCTTCCGCCGATATAAAGTGTCTTCTCTCCCTGATTGGGGATGGTTTTGCCCTGTTGATTCACCACACTGAAGGCGTGTTCGGACAGGCTCAGGTGAATCCTCTGTTTTTCACCGGCCTTGAGGTAAAAGCGCTGAAAGCCGCAGAGCACCGGGTTGTCCGGCGAGTCCGGATGGTGGTTCTTCACATAAACCTGCGCCACTTCTTCGCCGTCCATGCCGCCTGCATTGGAAACGTCAACCTCAACTGCGCCATCCTTGTACACGGCGGAACTGTAGGAGAAGTGTGTATAGGAAAGCCCGTAACCAAAAGGATACAGCGGAATGCCTTTGAAGTAGCGATAGGTCCTGTTCTTCATTGAGTAATCCGTAAATTCAGGCAGGTCTTTGTCAGACTGATAGAATGTGACCGGCAGCCTGCCTGAGGGGGAGATTTTTCCAAACAGGATGTCCGCGAGCGCTTTTCCGCCTGCCTGGCCCGGATAGCCGGCCCATATGATGGCATTGCCGTCCTCCACCCTCAGCGCGCTGCCGGAGGCGATGACCGTGACGACAGGTTTCCCCGTTTTCACCACCGCTTCAAGCAGCCTGCGCTGCGCGGAAGGCAGTTCAAGGTCCGGCTTGTCCCCTGAGACGAAAGAATTGCCAGTGTCTGTTTGTTCCCCCTCAAGGGTGGCGTCAAGGCCCAGGCAAAGGATGACGACGTCTGCCCGCTTCGCGATGGCGACAGCTTCTCTTAAGCGGTTGTCCCTTTCGGTGATGGGGCTGTCCCGGTCAAGGAAGAGCTGCGAACCCCGCGCATACATCAGACGGGCCTTGCCCTCGCAGGCTTCCCGGATCCCCTCCAGGAAAGTCACATAGCGCGAGGAGATGCCATTGTAGTTGCCTTCCAGTGCCGCTTTGCTGTCCGCGTTGGGACCAATGACGGCGATGGTCTTGAGTTCCTCAAGCTTCAGCGGCAGGATGCCTTCGTTTTTCAGCAGCGTGATGGAACGGGTTGCTGCGTGATATGCCTGGCGGTTATGCGCGTCAGTGTCTGAGGAAAAATAGTTCAGCTTGTTATAGGGGCAATTCTCATCAAACAGGCCCAGACNNAGATAGGTGTTGCCGCAGTTCAGGTCGCAGCCGTTTTCAATCGCCAGGGCGGCGCTTTGCGGAGCGGTATCGGTAATGTGGTGCGCCTCGTGGAAGTCCTTGATAGCCCAGCAGTCGCTGACCACATGGCCGGCAAATCCCCAGCGGCCCCTGAGAATATCGACCAGCAAGGTCGGGCTGCCGCAGCAGGCTTCGCCGTTGACACGGTTGTAGGCCCCCATGACCGCCTCCACATCCGCCTCTTTCACCAGGGCTTCAAAGGCTGGCAGATACGTTTCCCAAAGGTCTTTTTCAGACACTTCGGCATCGAATTCATGCCGGAGAGATTCAGGGCCCGAATGGACCGCGTAGTGTTTTGCGCAGGCCGCGGCCGTGAGGTATTCTCCCTCGCCCTGGAGCCCATTGACGAAGGCAACGCCCAGGCGGGAGGTCAGATAGGGATCCTCGCCGTATGTCTCATGGCCGCGCCCCCAACGCGGGTCACGGAATATATTGATGTTGGGAGACCAGAACGTCAGGCTTTTAAAAATGCCGTGATCTCCAAGCGCGGAAGCTTCGTTGAACTTTGCGCGGCCTTCTGTCGCGATGGTCCGGGCAATCTCCTTGAGAAAATCAGGGTCAAACATCGCGGCCAGTCCGATAGCCTGCGGATAAACTGTCGCGGTTCCTGCCCTGGCAACGCCATGCAGCGCTTCGGACCACCAGTTGTAAGCCGGGATGCCCAGGCGTAAAACCGCCGGCGCGTCATAACGCAGCTGGGAAGCTTTTTCCTCCAGTGTCATTTTGGAAACCAATTCCTTGGCTCTTGACCTGGCAGTGATCCTGTCCACTTCTATTTACCTCCGTTGCTGTATGCCTCTATGAACCTTTATCTGATTGATCCTGTTTCCAATGGCAGCATCATAACATCGTTCCGGTCAAATGTCCAGTATGGACAAAAAGAAGTAGATAGAAATATCTCTGTATTTGCATCGATATTGATATGTTTCGCACTGATAATACGGCATTCCGCAAGTTGATTTAATCAGTGCGTCCCGGTATAATGAAATGCGGAAAACAGAAAAAGTACCTTGCAGGTATGGATACGGGGGATAAGGTGACAGAAAAAAAGCATGAGCTGGACACGGATAAGTTCTGGCAGGAAGACGAACTGGCACATGAAAACAATTGTTTCAACTTCGCGCCCCAGATCGCGCTGGGCATCCGGATGAGCGATGAATGCGTGTTTGCGGAGCTGGGTGAGGAGGGAACTCCCTGGATGCCCATCCCGCTCGCAAGACGCATTGAATTGAACAAACGTTATAACGACAAGTCTGAGAAAATCGTCGGAAAGCGTTTGCTGAAAGAGGATTTCCTGCCGGAAGACGCGAGGTTTCCTTCTGTCAAGCGCATCGGCGAGGTGTTCAACGGAAAATACATCTACCATAATCAGACAGAATGGCTGACTCAGAGCGTGCACAGCAGCCAGGAACTCGAAGCGCTGCTGGACCGCGTGGATAAAATGGACCTTCGCTCCTTTATGCTGCCGGAGAACTGGAGTCAGGAGAAAAAGCGTATCTGTGAAACATATGGTGTCAGGCCAGAGCTGATGCGGCATATCCGCGGCCCGGTGACCTTTGCCTGCTCCATCATGGGGACAGAAAACCTGCTGTTCCTCATCATGGACGAGCCCGATCTGGCCAGGCGTTTTTCCGAGGCCATTGCCAGGGTGACGCTGGAAATGGCCAGGGTGATGGATGAGGAATGCGAAACAAGCGCAAAAGCGACGCCGGGGTTCAGCTTCGCGGATGATAATTGCTGCCTTCTGAGTCCTTCCATGTACGAGCTGTTCGGTTTCCCGGTGCTTGAGAATGTTTTTCAGGTCTACTCCCCCAACCCCCATGATATGCGCTACCAGCACTCAGACTCCGCGATGGGACACTTGCTGCCGCTGCTGGGCAAACTGGACCTCAACGGCGTCAACTTCGGACCTACCGTGCTGATCCCGGAAATCAGGAAGCATCTGCCCAACGCGCGCGTTGACGGGTGCGTTTCCCCGATGAGTTTTATGCGCAATGACGGGAAAGAACTGACCTCCCAGGTCATGCGCGACTGCATGGACGCGCTGCAATACAACGGCGTCAACATCTCCACTGCCGGCAGCATCAACAACGGCAGTACGCTTGAAAGCATGCGGCTGATCATGTCCCTGATCCAGCGATACGGACGAAGATAAGTCGTCTTGTAAAAACGGGAGGCCGCAGCAAGTTTCTGTCAAACGTTGTGCGGCTGCTTGTTCATGTATGCGTTGTGCCTTGTATTTGCATCAGCCTTTTATACCGTCATGCATTGTTGATTTACTCTGTGGCTGTCTCATCGGTCAATCCATTTCAATGAGCAAACAACATATTTTCTTTCCCGCTAATGTCATTAGGCGATCGATTACCCCTTGACGCCGCCGATGTTGACAGTGATAAAATACTTTTGGAGGAACGGATAAACGATTAGAATCGGTACGGTCGCTACCATGGTCATGGCTGCCCGCAATGAGTTCGGCGTGACCATGCTTCTTGACTGCATCGAAGAGGCTAGATAATCCGGCTGTCGAACGCCTGATTGCATCGATGCAGACAATATTTTCATCATTTCGTATTGAAGGGTACTTAAATCCTGTTTCGGTGCGAAAATAAACGAGGTAAACCAGTCGTTCCATGCGCCGACGGCCGCCCATAGAGCAACAGTGGCCATCACCGGCAGGCACAACGGAATAATGATCCTGAGAAATATTCTCATCTCGCTGGCACCGTCAATTTTTGCCGACTCCACAAGGGACGCCGGCAGCGTGTTGATATATGTGCGGATGACGATGACGTTAAATGCACCTACCATGGAGGGGAGAATATAGACCCAGAATCTGTTGATCAGTATCAGGTCTCGGTAGAGGAAATATTGGGGAATCAGACCGGCGTTGATGTACATGGTGATGACCATAAAGGTAGTCAGAAATTTTCGAAAGACGAACTCCTTGCGACTCAAGATATACGCCAGCAGACTTGACAGGAACACATTGGCTACCAAGGTAATAACAGTTCTATAGACAGAAATAAGGAATGCATTAACTACCTTGTCGGTCTTGAATACGCTTTGGTAATTGAACAGCGTCCATTCCCTCGGCCAAAGGTATAGAGAGCCTTTCAGTGAGTCTCTCGCCTCGTTGAAGGACACAACCAGCGTGTTCCAGATCGGAAATAACATTATAATGATAATCAAACACATGCTGAAGATAATGATCACGTCGCCTATCTTTTCGCTCAATGATCGTCTCATTCAAACCCCTCCTGTCTCTCTGCAAAGCAGTATCAGATGAGTTTTTCTTCCCCTACCATACCGGCTATTTTATTGAACAGCGTTAATACAACAACGCTGACGACTGTCTTAAACATACCGGCCGCAGTACCAAAGGCAAAACCGTTGGATCTCCCGAAGCCTCTTTTCAGAACAAAAATGTCAATTGTTTCAGAAACGTCGAGCACAAGGCCGTTCGAGCCCAATATGTACTGCATTTCGAAACCGGCGTTCAGTATCCAGCCCGCGTTCATGATCAGGAGGATCACGATCGTTGATTTTATGCCCGGCAGGGTAATGTTCCACATCCTGCCAAACCGGCCGCACCCGTCCATGGCCGCTGCCTCATACAGCGCCGGGTCGATGGAAGTGACGGCTGCCAGATAGATGATGCTGTTCCAGCCCATTGACTTCCATACATTTGTGAAGCCAACGATCCACCAGAAATACCCCGGTTCGCCCATGAAGTGTATTTTATCTTTGATCAATCCGGCTTTCAACAGCAGCTCATTGACAATGCCGCCGTCCATGGCAAGAAAATTTGATACCAGACCGCAGACGATGATCATGGAAAGAAAATGGGGCATGTATGAAACCGTTTGCGTAATCCTTTTGAATGCCTTGCCGCGCAGTTCATTCAAAAAGAGCGCGAACGCGATGGCGGAGACAAATCCCAATACCAGATTGATGATGCTCATGCTCAGGGTATTGCGCATGACACGATAAAAATCAGGGTCGGTAAACAGTTTTTCGAAATGCCTGAACCCAACCCATTCCTGCTCGGAAAAAGAACGATTGGGCTTATAATTCTGGAACGCCATGGTAAGCCCCCACAGCGGCGCGTAATTAAAAATAGTGAAGTAGATAAAAAAGGGCAGCGAAAGCAGCGTAAGCTCTTTCTGCGTTGATACTCTGTATAAAAACCCCTTTTTGTGGATGACTCCTTCACTTTTCATGTTAGGTATCCCCCTTTGCTGAGGATTTACTCTGGCCAGATATGTAAGATGGGAAAAGGGGCGGTTCTTGAGGCTCCAAAGAGTCCATATAGAGACCGCCCCTTTTCCTAATTCAGTTGGGAGTTGATTGTTACTTGATCAAACGCAGCTGGATCTGCGCTTCTATTTCTGTTTCCAGAGCATTGTAGTCGACGCTCTCATATCTGGCAGCGTACTCTTTCCAGACGGTATCGAAATTATCCGACATGATGATACCGGGCAGGTATCTGTTCTGTAGATCAGTGATTTCGTCAAAGATCGGCTTGGCGACATTATCCGCGGGCAGTGTAGAGAAGATGGACCAAACCTCCGGATAGCCTGGGTACGGTATCGTGGGCAGGAAATCGTTCTTGGTGAAGTAGCCGTACTGGGGATAGAAAGCCTTGTCGTATTCGAACTGGTTCTCAAGCCTTTCCTCCGGTTGGGCAGCCGGATTAAAGGCGATGTTGCCGTTGGAATAACGCCCCTGGATCTTCGGGAACTGATTGGCAAGATCCCAGCCGGCGTTGGCAAGCCGCCAGTCCGCGTTGTCGAAATTGGCCTTCTGTTCAGGGGTGCGCCTGTAGCGGCCGTTGGCGTCCACATAATAGTCTTCGCCTTCGATACCCCAGTACAGCAGCGTCTGGACCTCCTCGTCCAGAAGCATGTCCATGAACTCCAGAGCCCTGGGGATATCCTTGCAGTTGACGCTGATGCCAATGCCGTTGCCGCCGATGACGCCGGCATCCCTCTGCCTGTTGTAGGCAGCCGCCGGTCCGTCAAAGGTAAGGCCGAGAGGCACATATGTGCGCTCGATCTTCCCCTCGGCGATCAGCACGTTTTCGCCGTCCTGGAAGTTCCACTGCTGGTCGAACATGGCCAGAACACGGCCGGTGGAGATCACGGACAGGTACTGGTCGTAGTTCCTGGTAAACGTCTCCGCATTGATGAGGCCCTTCTTATACTCCTCGTTGAGCTTCTTATAGTATTTTTCCGCGTACGGCTTGTTCTGATAGATCTCAACTTCGAGGGTATCGGGCTTAACAACGACGTCGCCTTCATTCCGTCCGCCGATCAGGTGCTGCGGCGCGTTTTTCAGGCAGAAGGAACGCCAGTCCTGAGAGTGGATCTCAAAGGGCAGGGTGGGCTGTCCGTCGATCGTGGGATGCGCCGCATAGTAGCGCTCCAGGAGGTCAAAGAACTCATCCAGCGTGTCGGGATTGGAGTAATTGTCCCACGCGAGCACGTCTTTCTGGATCCAGAATGCCGGGCCGTTATAGTCGCCCTCATAAAAGTCGTCCTGACCGTCTTCAAGCCTGTAGGTGCGACCCCAAATGTCCAGGATGTAGATCTTGCCGTCCTCGGACACATCACGGAGCCTTTTCTCGTAAGGAGCGAAATGTTTCCACAGGTTGGGATAGTTGGGAAGATAATCGTCCAGCGCTACAAACGCTTCACCTCTCAGGAAATCACCGCGTGCCTGCCCGGCGCCGATTATATCGGGGTACTCGCCGCTGGCAATCATAATGCCGACTTTTTGGTTCATGTCACCGACCAGATACTCGAACTCGATGGTGACGCCTGTGAGTTCCTGAATCTTCTTGATGATCTTGTTGTCTTTCGCGGGTGCTTCGCCCGGGCCGGCGATAAACATGGTGAAGGTGATCGGTTCCTTGGCTGGGGTGCCTTCAGCGAATGCCGCCATCATGGGCATAACCATCGTGACGACCAGCAACAGGGGCAGAACCAGTTTAAGCAAGGTTTTTCTCATGTTTCTCCTCCTATATTTCATAAGCATTAACATGCCTATGGATTCGCCGCTGCAACAAGATGTCCCTCTATGTTTATTATGATTATAACAAAGTGCACAGTGCACTATGGGATTATATTGACCAAATATTTGGATTTGTTTGTTTTTTTATGCAATATCCGGTCACAGAGCGGACAAAAACTCGGTGCTGTCAGGTAAATTGATAGGATGCCAGCCATCTATGCAGGTAGGCGCGGCTCTCGTCCTCGTCCAGGATCCGCTGCACTGCATCATCCTCTCCCAGGCTGCCCGGTTTTGCCGGGCCGCTGTTGAGGTAGAGGTCGCGGTAGGCTTGGGGCGTGCAGCCGTGCAGTTTCATGAAGACATGGTTCAGGTAACGCATGTCGGAGAAGCCGCTGCTGAAGGCGATGTCGGATGGTTTTAAATCCGTCCGTTCCAGCAGCAGCCGTGCCCTCCTGTAGCGAAGCATCATCAGGTAATTCTGAAAGTTCATACCAAGCTGTGCGGAAAAATATCGGGAAAGATAGTGAAGTGAGAGGCCTTCCATCTCACACAGATCCTTGAGCAGCAGCTTGTCCGTGTAGTTGACCTCAATGTAGTTGATAATGCGCCCCAGGCGCAGGGTCAAAGTGCGCTTCATATCCTTCTGCTTTTCGCTGAGATAATGCCAGGGCACCAGGTTCAGCAGGATCTCCATCACGCCATTGATCTCAGCCGCGCAGCGCAGCTCGTAATAGGGCTTTTTCTCCAAGTAGGCGCTGGCGACGGAGATATAATGGCGCAACAGGCGCTCCTTTTGGTCGCCAAGGCAGCGGTTGATATTGACGGTGTCGAACTCGACGTTGGACATCTGCGGGTAAAACCGCGCCCAGAAGCTGGGCGAAATCTGAAGCGGCATGATGCGGACCCGGGTATCGCCCAGCGCATGCATCTCATGGGCGCTGCGCGGATTGAGCAGCGCAAAATCACCTTCGAGCAGATGGAAGGATTCGTTTTGGCAGATGATGTCCATTTCGCCAGCGAAAACGCGAAACAGCTCAAACTCCTTGTGCATGTGCATGTTGCGAAATGCAATGTCCACAAAGAACAGCTGGACGTCAGTGATGACATTGTGGCTGACAAATTCGAACTCACGATTTTTCATCCGCACTCCCGCTCTGCCGTTGTGTATCGGTGGAGCTTTCATGGCATAGGCGCATTCGACCTGAGGGTGGCCTGCAAGGCAGTCTGTTGCCCTTGTTTCGTCAGGCCATCATAGATTTGAGGTATCTGATGGCTTCCCGAATGTCTCCTTCGGGGTCCTCCCCGACTTCACGTTCGATCGTCAGGAAGCCCTTGTAGCCGATGTCCTGAAGCGCGGAAAGGTAGGCCGGAAAATCCACGCTGCCCTGGCCCAGAGGAACCTCCCGAAACGACGGGCCGGTCACTTCGCCTTGAAAAACAATGCCATAAATCTTTTCAGGGTCTTCGTTCTTCAGCTTGATCCCATCTTTGGCATGGGTATGCACAATATAGTCCTTCAGGGTTTGGACCGCCTTCACAGGGTCGTCCCCCGTGACCATGACCAAATTGGCCGGGTCCAGATTGACGGAAACGCCGTGTGAATGGAGAGAGTCGAGGAATCCTTTCAGGGTCAGGGCGATTTCAGGCCCCGTTTCGACCGCGAAGCGCGCCCCCAGGCTGTCCGCGTACTCAGCCAGACGCCCGCAGGCATCCTGCATCACGGCATACCTGGGATGCGCCGGGTCCGCGGGGACAACGCCAATGTGCGTGGTGACAATGGCGCATTCCCATTCCATGGACAAATCAAGGATGCTCATGGAGCGCTCGATCAGGTCTGGATTCTTCTGCGGATCGCCAAAGCCGTGCCCCAGATCGCCGCACACAGCGGACACTACCAGCCCCCTGTCTTTCACCTGACCTAAAAAATCGCGCCTTGCCTGAGGGCTGAGCTGATCAGGGGACAGCTCGCCGTATGTCGCGTAGACCTGTACGCCTTCAGCGCCCAGGTCCCTTGCTTTTTGAAGCGCCTGCGGAATGGGAAGGCGGAAAGACTCCAGCAGAATACCGATGGGGAAGTTTAACATCTGTTGCTCCTTTGGCGAAACTAAATCAGCGTGAACAGCAATACGACAGGGATGCAGAGCACTGTAAGAAAGCCCCCGTACAGGAGCATGTCTTTGGGCCCGGCCCAGTCAGAACCGGCGGCCAGCGCGATGTGCGCGATGGCGGGAGGGGTTGCGAAAGCCAGTGAAGCGCACAGCCCAGCCAAAATGGCTGCGGTCTGCGGTTGGATCACGGTTCCCGTTAAGGCAAGCACGGGCAGTATAGCCGCGGAAACATTGTACATGACGGTGGTTGTGACGATATTGGACATGAAGTTGGTCATGACGACGGTGGCCGCGATCAGAACCAGCAACGCACTAATGTAACCCAGGGCTCCCATTGCTGGTTGAAGCACCCGGCCAATCAGCGAGGTGATGCCGTATTCCTCCGCCGTCAGGTACTTGCCAAGAGCCAGAGCGGCCGCGCACAGCAGGATACTGTTCCAGGACACTCCCTGCGTCAGGCCCTTCTTGATATCCAGCGCGAGTTTTGAGCGGATGGGTACAGCTGCCAGCAGCACGACCCCCGCCATCGCCGGCCATACAGTCCCCAGGCCCGCCAGGCCCCGGAGGCTGTCCGGCAGCACGCCGGACAAAAGCCAGATGAGCACAACGGCAAAGAATACCAGCGCAGAGAACATTTCCCGGGCGCCGATTCTCTGCGAAGGCTGAAGCTTCAGCCCGGCAAGGTTGACCCTTTCNNCTGGGCAGGCCGATTTTCAGGTAGGAGAAGTAGCTGATCACATTCCCGGTCGCGGCTTCATAAAATCCCAGCGCCATCAGCGGGAAAGTGTGCGCGATGGGTGTCATGGCGCAGGAAATGGAGGTCACGCAGGCGATGCCAAGCATCAGTGCCTTGGCCAAAGCGCTGCCTGGTTTCAGCCCCATCGCGTACATCATCTCCCGGTGCAGGGCAAAAAAGAGCAGGAAAGTAACCGTTGGCGCGATAAAACTCCCCAGCGCGAGCACCGCCAGCAGGAACATCAGGGCAAATGCCCAGGGGCCGCGCCCGGCGAAGCGGCTGTTCAGGAAAACCATCGCGGCGCGGCGAAGGAAACCTGTCTCACTCAGGGAGAAAGTCATCAGAAATGAAAAGACCAAAAACCAGATGGTCGTATTGCCGAAAGAGGCCGTGATGACGCCTGCAGTCCCAACGCCAGGAAGCAGCGAGAGCGACAGGAGGGCCAGGACACTGGGCCAGGTGATATCAACAAACAGCCACAACAGCACTGTGCCCAGGAAAATGCCCAGCACCCCCATGGCCTCGGCGGACAGACCGCCAATCCCCGGCAGGAAACGTGCGAAAAAGGCCAGCAGGACACCTGCCAGAACGAGAGGCAGTTTCCAAAACCGTTTCATTATAAACAAAATTGCATCATACGCAGCACCTCGTACCAATCCCCTGCCTCAAAGCGCAGGGTGTGGCTGTCCAGGCGTAAAACACCCTGATAAAACCCGCCCCGGTACGCGCGGGCATGCTCCCTGAAACGCACGTCCAGGCGGAAATGGTCAGGCAGTTTGATCAGGCATTCCTCCCTGTTCATCAAGCAGGCCTGCTTGACAGCTTCCCGGATGCGCTGCACCGCCAAATCCGGATGAATGCATTTGACCGCGCCGCCCATCCCCTGATTGACCGGCACTGTCTGACAGTTCGGGATGAGCGCTTTCATCCTTGTGCAAAGGCCTGTGTCCCCGCTGACCGCGACGACCGGCACGCCAAAGAAAGCCGCGCTGTAGGCATTGATCACCGACTCGCTGACCGTCTCACCGTTGAGCGCCATCCAGATGATCCCCAAGCTCATCGTGTGCGACAGCGGATTTGAGTTTGTTCCGGCGGCGTCGTGGCAGCCGGTCAAAACAGCGGCATGGAAACTTTCGTCAAGGCCTGTCATCATGCAAAGCGGGTCGCCCGCCCAGCCGCGGATCAGCTGTGCCTGAGAGGGCAGTGAGAAGTGGTCAATGTTGCGCGCGCTGTCATGCGCGTCGCGCACCAGGACAAGGTCCATACCCGCTTCCAGCGCTCCCTCACAGGCCGCGGCGACCTCCCTGTTCATCTGTGAAGCAAACGCGGCGTAATCAGCCTTCCCCTTGTCCGTCTCGTCCCAGGCCGCGATGCCGCAGCTTCCCTCGATGTCCGCAGAAATAAAAAGCTTTTTCATACCTTTTCCCTCCTCAGGCTTATTTCGCCATTCAACAGGTGTTCCTCACCCCAGACCTTGATCAAAAGCGCCTTACCGGAGAGCAGGGTCAGCTTTACGCCCCTGTCCTGCATGAGGAGCCTGATGACCCTGCCGCGGTAGGTA
This sequence comes from bacterium UBA6115, assembly GCA_002428405.1. The sequence continues at coordinate 20,931 of DIWD01000002.1, read as the reverse complement.
AAACGAAAGGAACAGCTCTCCCAGCCTTTTGGCAGGAAAGGAGAGAAAGACAGCCCTTCCGCTGTACGCATGCCCGCGAAGCCCTGGGCAATGGCCAGCCAGGAACCGGACATGCTGGTGACATGCAGGCCGTCAGCGGTGTCATGATTGATATTGTCCAGGTCCAGGCGCGCTGTGCGGTGATAAAACTCCACCGCCTTCTCCTCATACCCGATTTCCGCAGCCAGAATGGCGTGCACGCAGGGGGAAAGAGAGGACTCATGCACTGTCATGGGTTCATAGAAATCGAAGTTGCGTTTCTTGGTGTCGCAGTCGTGGAGATGCCCCAGGAAATACAGTCCCTGAAGCACGTCCGCCTGCTTGAGGAAACAGGACCTCAGGATGCGGTCCCAGCTCCAGTGCTGGTTGAGCGGCCGGTCAGAAGCGGGAAGATCCGCCGCCCTCATCAACTCTTTATCAAGGAAGGTGTCATGCTGGACAAAGACACCGCGCTTTTCGTCATAGGGATAATATATCCTCGCGCTGATGTCCTTCATATGGTTCAGTTCGCTTTGGGTGATCCGGAGTTCTTCCAGGCGCTTGTCCCCCGCTCGGGTGCAGGCATGGACGAAGTAATCCAGGCACCAGGCCGCGATGCGGTTGGTATACCAATTGTTGTTGACGTTGTTTTCATATTCATTGGGCCCGGTCACGCCGTGAATCATGTATTTCTGAAGTCTGCCGTTGAAGTGGACCCGTCCGGCCCAGAAGCGCGCGATGCCGCAGAGCACGTCAAGCCCTTCGCCTGTGAGATAGGACTCATCCCCGGTATAGGAAACATAGTCAAAGATGGCATGGGCGATAGCGCCGTTCCGGTGCAGCTCCATGAAGGTGATTTCCCATTCGTTATGGCACTCGATGCCGTTGAAGGTCACCATCGGAAATAAGGCTCCCGGCAGGCCCTGCTGAGCGGCGTTGTGATAGGCGCCGGGCAGTTGGTTGTGCCGGTAAAGAAGGAGCTGGCGCGCCACTTCCGCCCCTGCCGTCGCCATATAGACCGGAAAGCAGTATGCCTCGGTGTCCCAGTAGGTCGCACCGCCGTACTTCTCCCCCGTGAAACCCTTGGGGCCGATGTTCAGCCGCGCATCCTCTCCCGTATAGGTGCACAGCAGGTGAAACAGGTTGAACCGGATGCCCTGCTGGGCCGCGTCATCCCCTGAAATGACAACGTCCGCCGTCTCCCACTTGCGCGCCCAGGCTGCGATATGCTCTGCTTTCAGGCGTTCATATCCGCGTAATGCCGCACCCTCTGCAAACCTGATGGCGTTATCAGCCAGTTCTTCCGCCGGAATGTCCCGGTCTGTTGCAACAGCGACTACCTTCTCCAGGCAGGCTGTCCCGCCCGCGGCCAGTGCGCCGGAGAAGCTGACCGCGACATATCCCGCGCGGACTTCCCGTCCGGAGAAGGGGATGCTGGCCTTCGCCTGAAACGCGCCGGCCACCGTAAAGCGCTGGACGCCAAAGGGATTCGCCTTTGTACGGCTGAGGAGATAGGCATTCTGCTTTTTTTCACAGACCCCCGCGTCCAGCTGTTCCCAAAAACGCTCCTCGTAGTTGCTGTCTTCATTGTGGACGTCACCGTCCAGAAAAGCGATGATGTTCACCTCCGCGGGGAAATCGGGGGTGACAGTAAACCTGAGCGCAAGCAGCGCCTTGTCCGCCATGGAAACAAAGCGCTCCGCAGTCACCCTGAACCGGCCCTGGCTGGTTTTCAGCGTCATCTCACGTTTGAGGACCCCGGAGCGCATATCCAGTTCGCGGTAAAAATCACGGACCTCCATACTGCCCGCGTCGAGCTGTACATCGTTGACCGTGGCTTTGATTCCGATTAGGTTCATGGCGTTGATGACCTTGCCGAAGTATTCCGGATAGCCATTCTTCCACCAGCCTACCCGTGTCTTGTCCGGAAACCAAACCCCGCCGATGTATGTGCCCTGCAGGCTGTCCCCGGAATGCCCCTCCTCAAAGTTGCCGCGCAGGCCCATGGCCCCATTGCCCAGGGACATCAGGCTTTCAGCGAAACGCTGCTCTTTGGGGTCAAAACCATTCTGGATAACTTTCCAGGGATGGATGGAAAAGCGCTTGTTCATCGGTGCCCCGCTTTCATATTTCGCGCCGGCTAAAAGACCAGAGAGCTGTCAGCAGGAAGAGCGCCGCGATGGGAAGGGCCCAAAGCGCCGCTTGCCAGCCCCCGCTGCCTGAGGCCAGCTCGGTTCCCCTGAACAAGGTCAGGGGAGATAAAAAGCGCAGGGAACGCGTCCATCCGGGCAGCCTGGCTGCCAATGTAAAGATGAGTGTGGCCAGCATCGCGGCCTGGCAGGTCCTGCGCATTCCCAAAGGCGACTTCGCCCGCGCCGCAATGAGAACCGTAAACGCGCCATACGGCAGCATAACCAGAAAAAATCCAAGGCACAGGCGCAGCAGGGCCGGAACGCTGAAGTCCTGAAACAGGAGCAGTGAAAGCGAAATCTGACCCATGAAACAGGCCAGAAGGACAAGGGCCGTCTCAACCAAAAGGTTCAGGTAAGTCGTAAGTAAAACCGCACTTCTCAGGTGTCTGGCCGCCAGCAGCATGGCCATACTTCCGTCCTTGAGAGGCTTGATCAAAAGCCTGCCGCCGGCGCTCACCTGATAAAGCATCATGAAAACCGGCAGGATGAAACCATATAACATTCCCATCAGATGGATACCCAGGCTGCTGTCGCCCTCCATCCCCAGAAGCGTAAACAGTTCGGGCATTTCACCGCGGAGATAGCGCAGGACACTTAACTGCTCAGGCATATACATCCATACGGCCAACGCGCCAAGGGAAAAGGACAAGGCCATGATGATGAACAATCTCATCAGGCGTCTGCTGAAGAGAAAAGCGAACAATGAAGGAATCATACGATTTCATCCCCATGGAAGCGAAGGAAATTGGCCTCTGCTTCCTCGCGGCCTCCGACCAGGTCAAGGACCGTATATCGGGCAAGTGTCTTCAGCAGTACCTGCGGGCTGGCCGGAATCGCAACCAATGCCCGCGCGCCGATGAGTTCCACCGCGGTTTCCCACTCCCCCGCGAAACTGGCNNTGCTGTTCTTCCCGGATCACGTCTGCCAGAGCGTTCCTGGCAAGCGGTCCCATCCCGTTCATCGGCTCATCCAGCAGGGTCGCTTCCCTGTCCAGGGAAAGCGCTGCCAGCAAGCCGAGTTTCTTGCGCGATTCCACGCTCATCCCCCGGCACTGACCGGTCAGGGAAATATCAAGCCGCTGGGTCAGTTTCCGGGCTTTCTCCGGGTTGAAACCCCCGTGGTAGCGCGCGATGAAGCGGATATACCCCTCTCCCGTTGCGTTGGGCTCAAGCGGGGGCAGCGCGGGGCAATAGGCAGCCCTTTTCATGATCTGATGCCGCTGAAACCAGCAGTTCATCCCGAACATCGCAGCGTCTCCCGTGTCTGCGCGGATTAAGCCCAAAAGCACCCGCAGCGTCAGCGATTTCCCGGCGCCGGCCGGGCCCAGGATACCCAGGGTCTGTCCTTTTTCAACCTGAAAGGACAGATCAAAAATCCCATCTTCGCCGTATTCCTTTGTCAGGCTTTCACAGCGGATCAAGAGGTTTCTCCTCATCAGGCGCGGTCTGTTTTTCCCTGCTCCGGACATGCTCAGCTGTCAGCCGGTAGGCCACGCTGACCAGGGGAATGAACAGGATCATGCCTGCGATACCCATGACGCCTCCGCCAAGGGCGACTGCGACCAGTACCCAAATGGAAGGGATGTCAATGGCCCCCGACATGATGCGCGGATAGATAACGGAGCCCGCGAGCTGCTGGACGATGAAAAAGACAAGAAGGAAAATGAGGGTTTGGCCCGGGTCCGCGGTCAGGATGAGCAGCATGCCCAAAAGTCCCGAAATATAGGGGCCGAAGACCGGAATAAAAGCTGCCACAAAAGTGATCAAGCCAATGAGAACCGCGTAGGGAACACCAATGATCAGCAGAACCAGCACCGTCAGAACAGAGGAAATGAACGCCTGAAGGCATTGTCCGGCCAGGAAATTGGAATAGGCCGTGAGCAGCAGCTGGATCACGCGCTGAACAAAGGCATCGGTTTTCTTTGGCAGCACGGCATGCAGCAGACGGCTGAGCTGGCCCTTGATCCTTTCCTTGCTGGACAGCAGATAAATAGCGAACACCAAAGAAACGACCAGGCTGAGAAGTGCCTGCGCGGCGGAATAAACGATACCGGAGGAGGCGCTGAGACCGCCGATCAGAAATCCGTAGGCGCGTTGGAACAGGTCACGCACATCATCCTCGTTGGTCTGTACCAGTCCCAGGGCAGAGCGGATATTCTCATTGCGCTCACTCAGCCAGGTTCCGGCGTTTTTCACCAGATCCGGGATGACCTGAATCAGGCGCTCCACAGCAGCGGCGATATCAGGGATGATGACAACCATCAGCAGCGTGATGATGGCCAGCACAATGATAAGGGAAAGCGTTAAAGTGAAAGCCCTCTTCACACGCAATAAAGCCGGGCTGCGGTTCTTAAAGACCAGTACCCTGTCAAAAAACCGCATGGGCAGGTTGATCAGCAGAGCCATAAAGGTGCCAATGATAAATGGGGAAAGGATGGCAAGGAAAGCCTTGGCCAGCTCCAGTATCTTGTCAAAGCGGTACAGCGCAAAGGCAAACAGCATCAGGCCGATGATCACCGGCAGCCTGCGCTTCATTTGCTGAGGCATTTTACATCCCCCTTATCCCTTTGCTTCCCGAACAAGTATACTAAACACGGGCATCTGTGACAAGGAGCAAGGCAGATAAAAACTGCCCCGCCAGGGGCAGCGCCGCAGATCCAATTGCTCCGGTCAGTCTCTTTCCCGCCGCAGTTTCTTGCGCAGGGCCGGGATCATGATTTGGATAAACACAGCGAGCAGAAGGATGGAGCCTTTGATGGTGTCGTTGATGAGCGCGTCAAACCCCATGGATGCGATGATCTTGTCAATGATGGTATAGGACATGGCGCCAAAGAGAATCCCCAGCAGTTTCCCTTTGCCGCCGGACATGCTGACCCCTCCGATGACCACCGCCGCGATGGCGTACATCTCGTTGCTCCTGCCCAGGGTAGCGGGGTCCACGGCCCCGTTCATCGCCAGCCAGATCGATGCCGCCAAACCGCAGAGAACACCTGTGATGGTGTAAACGCTCACGCGGACCCTCTCCACATTGATGCCGGCCAGGAGCGCTGCCCGCTCGTTGCTGCCCACTGCGAAAACAGTCCTCCCGTATTTGGTTTTTGTGGAGAGGAAGACCATCAGAACGGTCACCAAAAGCAGGATCACGCCGACTGTCGGCACCAGGCCAAACAGCTTGCTTTGCCCAAAGCCATAAAACGCGTCATAGGAACTTAGTGTGCCATTCATGTTATAAATGGACTTGCGTTCCATGCTGCGCAGATAGTACTGGGCAATCGAACGGAAAATCATCATTGTGGCCAGGGTTACAATAAAAGGAGGCATTTTCACCTTGCCGATCAGCAGGCCGTTGATACTTCCAAGGACAAACCCGGCAGCCAGCGAAAAAAGAAGGGTCAGCAGCGGGTTGTTGGTCGTGTTGAAGACCACTACGGAAAATCCGCCAATCAGCGCAATCATGCTGCCAACGGACAGGTCGATACCGCCGGTGATGATGGCAAGCCCCATCCCAAAAGCAATGATCCCCACAACCGCGGAATGCCTGAGGATGTTCATGACACCGTTCCAGGTAGTCGCGCCGGCGTTGATGAACAGGTAAGCAATCAGGATGGCGAAAAAGATGAGAATAAAGCTGTAGTTACCCAGAACACGGGAGAAGGAACGGGACTGTCTATCCCGCGCTGCGATTGCTTTTGTCATGCTGATCAAGCACCTCCGAAGATTTGATGGCATTCGTAGCACTCAGGACCACCCGTTCCTCTGTGATCTCGTTGCGCTTGAGAATGGAGTGGATGCTGCCGTGGTAAAACACGACGCAGCGGTCGGCAACCTTCTGAATCTCCTGGATTTCCAGCGTATTGACCAGGATGGTTTTGCCCTTTGAGGCAAGATCCTGAATCAACCTGTATATCTCGGCTTTTGAGCCAACGTCGATGCCCTGGGTAGGATTGTCCAGCAGCAGGATGTCCGCCTGCGTGTTCAGCCAGCGTGCGATGATGACCTTTTGCTGGTTACCTCCGGATAGTGAATTAATCATGTCAAAAGGCGAGTTGGCCTTGATGGACAGGGCCTCGCGATGGGATTGATAATTCCTGATCTCCTTGCCCAGCCGGATCAGGGGACGCCGGGAAGAGAGCCGATGCTCGGATATGTAGTAGTTCTCCAGCAGCGAAAAATCCGGAATGATCGAGTTTTCCTTCCGGTTGGCGGGGATCATTGACAGTTTGTTTCGCATCGCGTGACACACGTTGTGGCGGAATACAGGCTTTCCGTATAAAAACAGCTGGCCTTCCTTGATGGGCAGAACGCCGAATACCGTGCGCATCATCTCGCTGATGCCAGCCCCTTTGAGCCCTGTGAACCCCACGATCTCGCCGCGGCGAACCGAGAAGGAGACATTCCGGAAGCCTTCCCCCGACAGGTTTTTCAATTCGAGGATTGCTTCGCCCAATTCCCTTTCATGGTAAGCGCCCTGCTCTGAATACTGCTGTCCCACCATTAAGCGGGCGACCTCCATTGGGGTCACGTCCGCGATGTTCCCGAATTGGATAAGCTGCCCGTTGCGAAGAACGGTGTACCGGTCCGCGATGGAAAAGATCTCCTGCATTTTATGGGAGATGAAAATAAAGGCCTTCCCCTGCGCTTTCAGCCTTCGGATAATGCCGAAGAGCATCTCGATTTCCGTCGTGTTCAGTGAGGTCGTCGGTTCATCCAGGATGAAAAGCTCCGCTTTGGCATGCAGCGCTTTGGCGATCTCCAGCAGCTGCTTCTTGCCAGGTTCAAGCTCTGACACCATCGCGGTGGGCTGGATGTCGACCCCCAGCTGCGCAAGCAGTTCCCGCGACTTGGCAATCATTTCCTTTTTGGAGAGAATGCCGAAATACTTGATGATCTCCTTGCGCAGGAAGATGTTTTCATACACCCGCAAGTCGTTGAACAGGTTCAGCTCCTGGTGGACAAAGGCGATTCCGGCGCTCTCAGCCGTGCGGACTGTTGTGTTCTCAAGCGGCTTTCCCCTGAAAACGACGTGACCGGTATCCACCGAATATATACCGGCAAGGATGTTCATCAGGGTCGACTTGCCGGCCCCGTTTTCCCCCAGCAGGGCATGCACTTCGCCAGGATTCACGCTGAAGCTGACATTGTCAAGCACCTTGACGCCAAAAAAAGACTTGGAGATGCCGGTCATTTCCAGCAATGCCATGCCCTCCCCTTCGCTTCGGTTTCCCCGCGGGTGCCACGGCACCCGCGGGGTTTTTTATGATTGGACCTTATTTGGCGAAAGCGTCGCCGAAGCCCTGGAACTCGTTCACGTTGGTGGCATCCACCACGGCTACCGGCACAACGTGGTCCTTGGGTACATCTTTGCCGTCAAGGCTGTCAACCATGTCCTGGATGGCAATTTTGATCATGCCCGGGTCATAGGTGACAGAGAAAAGGTCACCCAGCTGCGCGACTTCAGCCGTGTAATCCTTCTGATGGATGCCGCGGAGCACGGAGTAGATCTCGTTGAGTCCGGAGGAGGTGCCCAGATTGACCTTGGCGCTGAGGAAGGCTTCCTTCTTGGCGGCGTCAATGTCAGAGCTCTTGAGCGCTTCCAGCATGCCCATCGCGATTTCATCGTCATGGGTGAAGATGAAGCGGTTGGCCTTGATTTCATCAATGGTATTGCTGTCCAGCCACTCGGTGAACAGGCGGCGGCCCTCGGAACGGCTCCAGCCGGTATAGGCGGTGGACTTGATGCCGTCGATCTGCTCCTGGGTCCAGCCAGCTTCCATCAGGCCCTTGAAGAAGCCGTTGTTGCGCATCTCGGGCACGGAGGAGTTGTCGCCGGGGATGATCAGGACCTTATCGCCAGGTAAAAGTCCGTCAGCCACAAGGCGCTTTGCAGTCTCAAAACCGATGCCCTCGTTGTCACCCTTGACGACGGAGACGGCGTTGCCGGCCACGGAGTCGATCACGCGGTCAAACATCACAAAGGGGATGTTGCTGTCGACCAGCTTCTTCATCGTGGCTTCCAGGGTGTTGTCATAGGGCAGGATGACGATGGTCTTGGCGGACTTGTTGTCAATGACGTCCTCCACCTGGGTGATTTGGTTGGCGGGGTCGGACGAAGCGATGACACGCGCGGTATGCACGCCGGCGTCGTTGATTTCCTTCGCTTTTTCCTCTGCATAGCTCAGCACGGCACCAGTCCAGCCATGATCAGCATTGGGAACGAGGATGACGATGTCAGTCACCGCCGCAAACACGCCGGTCACAGACAGCGCCAGAACAGCCACCAGGAGCAGGGACAGGAGTTTCTTCATGGTCTATGCCTCCAAAGTCGATTTATTTTTACCGGCTCATGCCGATAAATCCTTAGTTGATATCCACCCATTGGGAGTTGCTCTCCGCGCTGTGAATCACAGCGTGAACGAATTTTACCCCATTGACGCCGTCTTGAACGCGCGGGAAATCAATTTCAGAAGTGGCTTCGCCCTTTTGATGCGAAATCACCGCAGTGGTGAAGTTCTTGTACAGGTTGGCAAAGGCTGTATGCAGCCCTTCCGGATGGCCCGTCGGCAGGATAGCGTACTTCCCGGCCTTTTCCTTGATATAGCCGTTGCCGCGGGTGAGGATCCTGGGCGCTTCCCCGCGGGGGGTGTACCGCAGGAAATCCGGATGCTCCTGCTGCCATTCCAGGGATCCTTCATCACCGTAGATGCGTACAGCCAGGCTGTTGAGCGTTCCTGCCGCTACCTGGGAGCACCAATATGCGCCGTTTGCACCGTTGTCATACTCAACCAGGATATTGGCGTTGAGATCCAGCGGCTGGCCAAAGTGGTTGACAGTGGCAATCAGGCGTTTGATTTTCAGCCCCGTTATATAGTGGACCAGGTTCTCTATATGGGTTCCGATATCTCCGACGCAGTTGGATATGCCCGCGATCCTGGGGTCTTTCCGCCAGACAGAAAGCTTCAATTCGGCATCCTCGGATGGATGCAGATCGTCAAGAAGCCACTCCTGCGGATATTCCGCGTTCACTGAAATGACCTTGCCGATCTTCCCTTCAGCCACCATCTCGCGCATGACCTTTGCCAGAACATAGCCGGTATATGAATAATTCACACCGAAGAGCAGCCTCTTTCTCTCTGACAGGGCCTGCAGCTCCTCTGCCTGGCTGACCGTGAAGCACAGCGGTTTCTCACACATCACATGGATCCCGTTTTGCAGGAACTCCTTTGCGATGTCATAGTGGGTGACATTGGGTGTTACAATGCTGACAGCATCAATGCCGTCATCCCGCGCGGCCTCGGACTTTGCCATATCCTGGTAATTGGCGTATACCCGCTTTGGATCCAGGCGCAGAAGTTCCCCGGTCCTGCGGTTCTTCTCCTGTGAGGAACCCGAAAAGCATCCTGCGGCGAGCTGAACGCGCGGGTCAAACCCGATGGCCTTGCGGTGAACTTCACCGATGAATGCGCCGGCGTCTCCGCCGACCATGCCGTAGCGCACCAGTTGTGCCATGTCCGCCTCCCTTAATTGGCGATCGCTTCGTCAAACTTGACGAGCGAAGGTTTATAATTGATTTTCTTCACAAAAGCGCAGGCCTCAGCGGCCCCCTGCTCGCGGTCCATGCCGCTGTCCTCCCATTCAACCGACAGGGGCCCCTCATATCCATGCGCGTTGAGGACCCTGATGATCTCTTCGAAATTGACGCCCCCATGGCCCAGGGAACGGAAATTCCATCCCCGGCGCAGGTCGCCAAAATCAATGTGGGAGCCCAGAAGCCCGCTGCGTCCGTCCAGGGTCACCGCCGCGTCTTTCATGTGCACATGGTAGACATGGCGGATAAAGTCGCGCAGGAACAGGTGCGGCTGCACTCCCTGCCAAAGCAGGTGGCTGGGGTCAAAGTTCAGGCCGAACTCAGGCCAGTTCTTGAACTTTTCCAGAAGGCGCTGAGTGGAATAATAATCAAAGGCTATTTCTCCGGGATGCACTTCCAGGGCGAACCGTACGCCTTGCTTCCTGTACTCGCTGAGGATGGGCGTCCAGAGGTCATAAACCTTTTGAAACCCTTCCTCTACCATCGCCTCTGTGGTTTGGGGGAAGGAATACAGATACTTCCAAATCGGACTCCCGGTGAAGCCGGTGACTGTACTTACCCCCATTTTCCTGGCTGCCAGTGCGGATTTCTTCATCAGATCCACAGCCCAGGCGCGGATGGCTTCCGGTTTGCCATGAAGCTCTTTCGGCGCGAAATTGTCCAGCCTGGGGTCCGGGTTATCACCGACGCATTGACCGATGATGTGCGTCCCCAACGCCTCACAGACAAGATGGTGCTTTGTTAGCTGATCCTTCATCCATTTCACATAAGCGTCGTCCGTGCAGGCGCGCTGGATATCCAGCCCATTTCCCCAGCAGGCGATTTCAAGGCCATCATAGCCCATTTTCGCCGCAAGGCGGCATAACTCGTCAAAAGGTATATCAGCCCACTGCCCCGTGAAAAGCGTTACCGGCCTGTTCCTCATGACCCAACCCTCCTTCAGTCTTCCGGGATGAAAGCCGCAGAAACCACTGCCATGCCCGCGGATTATTTGCTTTCTTGGGCATATTCTAACCTATATTTACATTTTGTCAAGAACAGCGAAAATTTCTTTGCTGTTTTTGTTGGATTATCATATTTTTTTTATTGGCTATCTTTTACTGGACTGATTGATTTAGAAATGAAACAGTGTATAATGGAATCAAGGTCAAAGACAGTCAGTCTTTACCTGTTAAGGAGGGAAGCGGTCATGAGCACCGTCAAGTATACACAAAAAAGCACGGAAGTCCTTCAGCGGGCAGGTACTTTAGCCGGTGAGTTCGCCAACCAGACCCTTGAACAGGCGCACCTCCTGTCATCTTTGCTTGAGGACGGAAACGCGCTGATACCGCAGTTGCTTTCCCGGATGGACAAAACAGCGCAGGATGTGCGGCAAAGCGCTGCTGAAGAGGTGGAGCGCCTGCCGCGTGTCCGGGGAAGCGTGCGGGAGGAAGGCAAGACCTATATCTCCCAGGAGATGGACCGCGCCTTGAGGGAAGCCGCGAAGTCAGCCGAGCAGATGAAGGATGAGTATATTTCTGTGGAGCATCTCTTCTTAGGGCTTCTGCGTGCTCCGGATCGCGCCATCGGATCCCTTTTCACCCGTTTCAGCATCAGGGAGGCTGATTTCCTCAAAGCCTTAAGTGAAGTGCGCGGCGCGGCACGCGTCACAAGCGACACGCCCGAGGACAGCTATGACGCACTGAACAAGTACGGTATCGACCTGACCCGGCTTGCGCGCAGCCAAAAACTGGATCCGGTGATCGGCCGTGACACGGAAATCAGGGATGTGATCCGGATTTTATGCCGCAAAACCAAGAACAATCCTGTACTCATCGGTGAGCCTGGCGTCGGCAAGACCGCCATCGCGGAAGGCTTGGCACAGCGAATCGCGCGCGGCGATGTGCCGGACAACCTGAGGGACCGCTCCATCTTTTCCCTGGATATGGGAGCGCTGATCGCGGGCGCAAAGTTCAGGGGGGAGTTTGAGGAGCGTCTGAAGGCTGTGTTGGCGGAGGTCAAGAAGAGCGAGGGGCAGATCATTCTGTTCATTGATGAGCTGCATAATATCGTAGGCGCCGGCAAGGCGGAAGGCGCGATGGACGCCGGCAACCTCCTAAAGCCTATGCTGGCGCGGGGCGAGCTGCACTGCATCGGCGCCACCACCCTGAATGAATACCGCAGGTTCATAGAGAAAGACGCCGCGCTGGAGCGGCGTTTCCAGCCTGTTTTGGTGGAAGAGCCGACCGTTGAGGATACCATTTCCATCCTAAGGGGCCTTCAGGAGCGGTATGAGGTATTCCATGGGGTCAAGATTCAGGACGGCGCCCTGATTGCGGCCGCGCTCCTCTCCCACCGCTATATTTCTGACCGTTTCCTGCCGGACAAGGCAATTGATCTGGTGGATGAAGCCTGCGCGATGATCCGCACGGAGATGGACTCCATGCCGCAGGAACTGGACGGGATAAGAAGAAAAATCATGCAGCTGGAGATTGAGGAAGCGGCGCTGAAAAAGGAAACCGACCGGATGAGCAAAGGGCGTCTGACGGATCTGCAGGGAGAACTGTCTGAGCTGAAGGATGAATATGCCCGAATGGCCGCTCAATGGGAAAATGAGAAAAGCGTTATTGGAATAACGCAGAAACTCAGGGAAGAGATAGAACGCGTGAACGCGGAAATCATCAAGGCGGAACGCGGCTATGACCTCAACACCGCAGCGCAGCTGAAATATGGCGACCTGCCAAAACTGCAGCAGCAGCTGAAGGAACGGGAAGCAAGGGAAGAAGACAGGGAAAAAGCCGTTTACCTCCGGGACAAGGTCACAGAGGATGAGATCGCCCGCATTGTTGGGCGCTGGACCGGCATTCCGGTCAGCAAACTGATGGAGTCGGACAGAGAAAAGCTGCTGGCGCTGCCGGACGCGCTGCACCGCCGCGTTGTGGGCCAGGACGAGGCCATCAGGCTGGTTTCAGATGCCATTCTGCGCTCCCGGGCAGGCATTTCAGACGCGGCCCGGCCGATCGGCTCCTTCCTCTTCCTGGGACCCACGGGCGTGGGTAAGACAGAATTGGCCAAAGCCCTGGCTGAAAACCTGTTTGATGATGAAAAAATGCTCATTCGCATCGACATGAGCGAGTACATGGAGAAGTTTTCCGTATCCCGCCTCATCGGAGCGCCTCCCGGCTACGTGGGGTATGAAGAGGGCGGGCAGCTGACGGAAGCAGTCCGCCGCAAGCCCTATTCGGTCATCCTGTTTGACGAGATGGAGAAAGCGCACGCGGATGTATTCAATGTCTTGCTGCAAATCCTCGACGACGGCCGCGTGACTGACAGCCAGGGACGCACGGTCGACTTCAAGAACACCCTTCTGATCATGACCAGCAACCTGGGTTCCGGTGACATCCTGGAGGGCATCAGCGAGGACGGCGAATTGAGCGATGAGAGCAAGGAGCGAGTGAGCGGGCTTCTGCGCAGCCACTTCCGGCCGGAATTCCTCAACCGGATCGATGAAACGGTATTCTTTACGCCTTTGACACGGGAACAGATCCGTCAAATCATTTCCCTGCAGCTAAACCGTCTGAGGGAACGGCTGAAGGACAAGCAGCTGACGCTTGAACTGACCCCCGCTGCCCAGGACCGGCTAATGGAGTTGGGCTACGACCCGGTATACGGAGCCCGGCCGATGAAGCGGCTGATCCAAAGCCAGGTGGAAACCCGCATTGCCCGCGCCCTGATCCAGGGCCAGGCGGAGGCCGGGGATATGATTTGGATCGATGCGGCAAATGACGGTGGATTTGACGTCAATACCCAGCGCACATCAGAAATAAAAGGAGACGTCGTCTGACAGGAAGCGTCAGACAAAGCCAGCCGCAGGATTGCGGCTGGCTTATTGCTGCGAATCTTGACGGTTACAGACCAAACAGCCGGATAATCAGGGGCATCAGTAAAGAGGTGAGCACCCCCGCAACGCCGATGGATAAGGAGCCCATCGCGCCTTCCTTCTCCCCCATCTCAAAAGCACGCCGGGTCCCCATGATGTGGGACGCCGTACCCAGGCTCACGCCGCGGGCGACAGGATTGCTGATCCGGAGCAGATCCAGCGTTTTTTCGCCGATACTGTATCCGAAGATCCCAGCGACATTGACAAAGGCAACCGTCATGGAGGGATTGCCTCCAAAAACGCTGGAAAGGCTCATGGAGATCGCGCTGGTCGTGCCTTTGGGCGCCATGGAGACCGCGACCTCACGGTTCAACCCAAACAGAAGGGAAAGGCCGATGCCGCTGATGATCGAGACCGCAACACCCAGAGCAATGCCAAAAAGAATAGGGAGGGCATTCGCCTTGAGCTGATCGATTTGCCTGTACAGCGGAACAGCCAGGGAGACGATCGCGGGCCCTAAAAAGAAGGTCAGGATCTTTGTCCCGTTCTCATAGCTTTCATACGGGATACCGGTCAGTCTGAGGAAAGCGATGATGGCGGCGATTGAGAAGATCATGGGGTTGAGCAGGGGGGATTTGGCTTTTTTGAACAGCAGGTGAAAGAACACCATTGTGCCGACAGTCAGGGTGACGCCAAAAAGGGGATTGCTGAAGAAAACGTTGATGTCAGTCATACTCAGCTTCTTTCCCGTCCTTCTTCTTCCATTGCATGAGTTTCTGGGTCGTCCATGCGGAAGAGGCAATGGCCAGCAAGGTTGATACAAGGGTCACAAGAAGCAGCTGGGGGATGATGCCGGTCATTTTGCCAAAGGAGTTCATCAGGTCCACCCCGCCGGGCAAAATCATGATCAGCAGCAGAGAGACCAAAAGATTGGCGGCAGGCTCAACCGTTTCGAGCCTGACTGCTTTCCCAAGAAGCAATGCCAGAAGGATGATCATGCCAAAAATAGAGCCCGGGACAGGCAGTCCGGTAAGGGATGAGAGCAGGTTGCCGGCAAACAGGCAAAGCAGGATCAGCAGGAACCCCTTGATTTTATCCATTCTGTCCTCCCCGGAATGAATGACTTGAAGCTGCAAACGAAATCATGTCAATACCTTGTCAAGGAAGTAAATAAGCTGTTTTTGCCACCATTCCCAGTTGTGATTCGCATCTGTCCCCCAGATATCCACCCACGCTGAGATGCCCTTCTCCCGCATCGCATCTTCCAGCAGGCGCAGGGAACGCAGCATCTCATCTTCCCAGGCTCCCTGGCCGCAGCAGAGGATGATGTTGCATGAGTTCAGTAAATTGATATAAGGATGGTCGGCCGGCATTCCCCGGATACTGTCCAGCGGCGAATTCAGATAAACCATATCATCCATATACCCTGCCAGCAGCCACCGGGCATCATAAGCGCCGGAAAGCGCGATCACCGTCCGGAAAAGGTCCGGGCGCCGAAACAGCGCGTTGGCGGCATGGGTGGCCCCCATGCTGCAGCCAAGGGTCATCAGCCTTCCCTGCCAGGCTGAATCACGGTATATATAGGGGACAAACTCATCGGTAATGTGGCGGAACCAGGCCTCATGCCTGCGCATGCGATCATCCGGCGGAGCGCCATAGTCCGACCAGGTCCGGTCATCCAAACTATCCACGCAGTACAGATGGAGCTTGCCCTGCTCCAGCCACGGCCGGCAGGGTTCGATCATGCCAAACCCCTCAAAATCGCGGCTGCTGCCGTTTTGCGAGGGAAAGACAAGGCAGGGCTGCCCGGCATGCCCGTATTTCATCACACCCAGCTCAAGCCCCAAAGCAGGACTGTAGAAGCGGCTGTACTCAACCATCAGGGCTGCCTCCTGCAGGCATATCGGATAAAGTCGTCAGCCTCCGCGCGGCTGATGCATTGAGCCAGGTAGACCTGGTTCCCCATCGCGCCGGAGAGCGCATCCGGCATCCGGTCCTGCAGCATGACGCGGTGGCCCCATTGGCTGAGGATGTCTTCATGGGAATGCGCATAGGCCCGCACATCCTGGCGGCCTACAAACACACAGAAAAACTTCCTGCGGTGCTCATCCAGCCACACCCTGTCATGGCACACCATGTCCGCCCATAGACGATGGATGTCCACGCTGCCGGCATAGTTGATCATGTCCGGAGTGAACCCTCCCGAGGGGCGCATGTTGACCTCCAGACCCAGAAGGTCGCCTTTCCTTCCCAGGCCTTCCTGGTCGTCTTTCAGGCGGAAAAACTCAAAATGCACCAGGCGGCTTCTGACACCGAAGGCTTCCACAGTCCTCCGCCCGGCGTCACGCAGGTCATCAGCCAGTTCAGGGACGATCATATAGACGGACTCTGTCTTCTCATTGACCACATCCATCACGGATACCAGGGTCAGGTTGCCCGTCTCATACAGCGGCTGCCCCGCGGCGTTGATGAGGGCGTCATAGGAGCAGATTTCCCCATTCACATACTGCTCCAGTACATAGGGGCGCAGGGGCAGCCGGGTAAAAAAGGCCCGCAGCGCCGCTTCACCGCTGATTCTGAAGGTGTCATTCGCCCCAACGCCGACGTCCGGCTTGGCAATCAGAGGATAACCAACCTCATCCGCAAATGAAAGCGCCTCCTCCAGCGTTTCTGCTTCCTGGATAGGGGCGGTCTTGATCCCTGCCTGATGGTATACCGCCTTCATCCGGGATTTGCGCTTGTAGCTGTCCATCTGCGCAGGCAGGGGACCTGTTGTGACATGGAACATCTCCCGCAGCCAGGCATCCTGCGCCAGCCAATACTCGTTATTGGATTCGATCCAGTCGATTTTCCCCCATCGGTGCGTGAACCACCCAAGCGCGCGCAGCACCGCTTCCCCATCCTGAAGGCTTCCGACCTGGTAATAATCCGACAGATTCGCTTTCAGTTCCGGAAGGAGCTGTTCATACTGCACGTCGGCAACGCCCAGCACATTGGCTCCGCTTTGCTTCAGAGCCGCGCAAAATCTCCAGTAGTGCGCAGGAAAATGCGGGGAAATAAAGACAAAATTCATCCATGACCTCACAGGTAATCAAACATTGGAAAGGCTTCTGCCTTGCGGCTGAGAATAACACTCAAGCCTTGCAGAGTCAATGAAATCCATCGCGCGCGCCTGCCGGATTGATTCATCAGTGATCTTCCGCCTGATGTTGTACAAAACCATTTCCAATAATCATCAGAGGATCATCTGAATGAATTGATGCGCTTCACCACGCATGCTATAATACGCGCAACCGCAAGGAGGGTAGCCAATGCAGCAAGAGAAGCAAAACATCATCAATCTGCCCAACGCCCTGACCCTTCTGCGCCTGCTGCTGATCCCCGTCTTTGTTGTGCTGATTTTCAGGGATCAGATGATGTGGGCGCTGGCTGTTTTCATTTTTGCCAGCCTGACAGACATCCTTGACGGATGGATCGCGAGAAAATACAACCTGATCACAGATTTCGGCAAGCTGGCGGACCCGCTGGCAGATAAACTGATGGTGCTGTCCGTCATGATTTCATTGGGCGTGAAAGGCATCGCTCCATGGAGCGCAATCATCATCCTGCTCTCCAAGGAAACCTTGATGATGCTGGGCGGCTTGCTGTTGCTGAGAAAGAAAGTGGTTGTTTATTCCCTGCCTGCGGGCAAGGCGGCACAGTTTGTGCTGGTGCTCGCCCTCGTTTTATGCTTTTTCAATGAACAGCTGAACCGTCTGGGAGCCCCGGTTCACCTGTGGGTGTTGTGGCTGGGCGTCGCGCTGGCTGTTTTTTCGCTGGTTTACTACGCTTTGCGCAATGGCTCCGGCTTCTTCAGAAAACCCATTCCGGAAAGTCCCGGGGACAATCCCGTCAACAACGAGGAGGAATAACGCCGTGTATAAAGAACCTTTGCGCGAAGGCCTGACCTTTGATGACGTGCTGCTGGTGCCCCAAAAAAGTGACGTCCTGCCGCGGGAAGTGGATTTATCCGTTCAACTTACCCCCAAAATCCGCCTGAACCTGCCCCTGCTGTCAGCGGCGATGGATACGGTCACTGATTCGCGCATGGGCATCGCGCTGGCACGGGAAGGCGGCCTGGGCGTCATCCACAAGAATATGACCATTCAGGAGCAGGCCTCCCATGTGGACAAGGTAAAACGAAGCGAGCACGGCGTGATCACCGATCCCTTCTACCTGTCCCCCCGTCACCTTGTGTCCGACGCGAAAGCGCTCATGGCGCGTTACCGGATCTCCGGCGTGCCCATCATCAATGAGAGCATGGTGCTCGTCGGCATCCTCACCAACCGTGATCTGCGCTTTGAGGAAGACGACACACGCCCCATCGGCGAGGTGATGACGACCAAAAACCTTGTGACCGCGCCGGTGGGGACCACGCTGGAAGACGCCAAGAAGCTGCTGGCCGCCCATCGGATCGAGAAACTGCCCCTGGTGGACGCGCAGTTCCGCCTGAAGGGTCTAATCACCATCAAGGACATTGAGAAAAACATCAAATACCCAAACTCCGCCAAGGACAGCAACGGGAGGCTGCTGTGCGCGGCCGCAGTGGGTGTGAACGGGGAAACGATCACCAGGGCAGGAATGCTCATCGAGCAGAAGGTAGACATGATCTCCCTGGACACAGCGCACGGTCACAGCAAAGGTGTGCTGGAGGCTGTTGAAAAACTCCGGAGCGCTTTTCCGGATGTGTCCCTGATTGCCGGCAATGTGGCCACTGCCAGAGCGACCAGGGACATTATCCTGGCCGGCGCTGACTGTGTGAAAGTAGGGATCGGCCCCGGTTCCATCTGCACCACCCGCGTTGTTGCGGGCACCGGTGTGCCGCAGATCACCGCTATCGCGGACTGCGCCGAGGAGGCCGACAAGCATGGCATCCGGGTGATCGCTGACGGCGGGGTCAAATACTCCGGCGATATCGCCAAGGCCATCGCGGCAGGAGCCAGCGCTGTCATGCTGGGCGGCCTGTTTGCCGGCACCGAGGAAAGCCCCGGCGAAAACGAGATCTATCAGGGGCGATCCTTCAAGGTCTACCGCGGAATGGGTTCCATCGGCGCGATGCAGCAGGCGCATGGCTCCGCCGACCGGTATTTCCAGGAAGACCTCAAGAAACTGGTGCCCGAAGGCGTCGAGGGAAGGGTGGCCTATAAAGGCTCGCTGGCAGACACGGTGTTCCAGCTGATGGGCGGCCTTCGCAGCGCGATGGGTTACTGCGGCGCCCGGACCATTGAGGAACTGCGCCGGAACGCCGAGTTTGTCCGCATCACCAATGCCGGGCTGGCCGAGAGCCATCCGCATGACATTTTCATTACCAAGGAAGCGCCGAATTACTACAGCATGGACCGGTAAAACCTTGCGGTTTACTTTTGGATTTTACTGGCTGACACAGCCGAGGCAGTTGATCACGTCTGAGGTCAGAGGAGAGAGGACGCCCATCTGACGGGCAGCTTCCTGCCCCGCCATTCCGTGCCAGAGACAGGCGGTGCGCGCTGCTTCAAAGGGCGGATTGTTCAGTTGCGGCACAAGCAGGGAAGCAATCACCCCGGTCAGCGCGTCCCCGCTGCCGCCTTTGGCAAGGGCAGGAGAACCTTCCAAATTGAGTGCCATATGCTTTTCATCCCTGATGACGCTGACCGCGCCTTTCAGGACGACTGTGCAGCAGTATTTTTGCTGAAGAGCTGCCGCGGCATCCAGAGGGGCACGTATGATTTCCTCTGTTGACCAGTTAAGCAGCCGGGCGGCTTCCCCGGGGTGGGGCGTAATGACCGTTTTCTCACCCAAATCCATCGGATGCTCAGCCAGCAGGTTCAGCGCGTCTGCATCCCAAATGCTGGGCTTGTCCCTGCGCCACAGGGCATGGATGTTCTTCCATATTTCTTCCGACACCCCAAGGCCGCAGCCAACCGCAAAGACATCGTAGGCAGGCGGATTTTCAAGGGTTTGTCCGACAGGCAAACACATGGCGTTGGGAACCAGAGCCTGCAGGATGGGGATAAGCCCGGGTTCACAGACAATGGTGACAAGCCCCGCGCCGGAACGCAGGCAGGCCAGCGCCGCCTGGGCGGCCATCCCGGCCGCTCCTGCCATGCCCATGCTGCCCATGTACATGAGGATATGGCCGCAATCCCCTTTATGCGCGTTGACGGCCCGCCTGGGCAGCCGCTCTTTCAGGTCTCCCGGCTCCAGCGCGGAAATCAGTTCATCATTCGAAAAAATATCGTAGGCCTTTTCGGGGATACCTATGGGCACACAAAGGAGCTCTCCGGTTTTATCAGGATGTCTGGTCAGGCAAAGCCCGGTCTTCAGGTGCCCGAGCACGACTGTGTATAAAGCTGTGAAGGATCCGCCAGGAATCTCCCCGCTCAGGCTGTCCATCCCGCTGGGCGCATCAACCGCTACAAGGGCTGCTCCCCAACTGTTGATAACCTTCGTAAGTCTCCCGATATTTTCAGGCAGTTCACCATGATATCCTGTGCCATAAACCGCGTCGATGACTGCATCGGGTGAAGGCAGCAGAGAGCCTTCGTTGCTTTCCGGTCCCCATTCACTCACCGGGATCCCCAGCGCTTTGACATAGGAAAGATTGGCCAGCGAGTCTTGCGTCCGCGGTGTACCCGTCAGCAGGATCCGCGGTCTGCCGCCGTCCATCCGGCACAGCCGGGCCATGGCCAGGCCATCCCCGCCGTTGTTGCCCTCACCGATCAGGTAAAGGATGTCCTTGCCGGCAAGTCCGCACAGGATGGATTTCAGAGCTGAGTGCGCCGAACGGGCGGCGTTTTCCATCAGCAGCAGGGAGGGGGTTCCCAGGGAAAAGGCGCGCGCCTCCAGCGCCCGCATCTGCTCAGGTGTCAGAATCAGCTGCATGCCCCTCCCCCTCCAGCACGGCAAACGCAAGTGCCATGCCGCCGTCGTGGGTGATGCTTAAGTGTGTGTTGATGACGCCCGCCTCCCGGGCGGCCAATTCCGCGCTGCCCGACAAGGCATAATACGGCGCTCCGCTCTCCCTGTGGCAGATGATGATATCCTCCGGTTTAATGCCGGAAAAGCCGACGCCCAGCGCTTTAACAAAGGCTTCCTTCGCCGCAAAGCAGCCCGCCATGGAGGACGCGGACAAGGCACCGCGGGAGCGGATATAGAATTGTTCCTCAGGATGGAAATACCGCTGAAGGAAAGCGCTGTCGTCCAGCAGTTTTTTCATCCGTTCCACCGCGCACAGATCAGCCCCGACGCCAAGGATCATTG
>DIWD01000028.1 GCA_002428405.1 bacterium UBA6115 | reverse complement strand
TGTCCCGGCAGCGCTGCCAGCTCGCTCTTGACTTGAGAGGAGAAACTCATCAGAAGGTCTCCGGGATGATGCGGACCTCCGGCTCCAGCATAACGCCGAAGCGGTCCATGACCCGGCGCTGCACTTCGTCTTTCAGCGCGATAAAGTCCGCCGTGGAAGCACCCCCAAGGTTGATGAGGAACCCGGCGTGCTTCTCGCTCACCTGGGCGCCCCCTATCCGCAGGCCTTTGAGACCTGCCTGATCGATCAGGGCCCCGGCAAAATACCCAGTCGGCCGTTTGAAGAAGGAGCCGGCGCTGGGCCAGGCCAGCGGCTGTTTTTCCCGTCGCAGCGACTGAAACTCCGCCATGGTGGCGTACAGCGCATCGCGGCTGCCGGGAATGAGCAGCAGGGTCGCGCCCAGCACCACCAGCCCTTCGTCCATCATGCGGCTGTGCCGGTAGGATAGCTGTGCTTCCTGAAGGCTCATGCTCAGCCGCGTCCCATCAGGACGCAGGCAGTCCACCGATTCAACGGCCTGCGACATCTCCGCGTTGAAGGCGCCGGCATTCATGAAAACCGCTCCTCCCAGGGAACCCGGGATCCCCGCTGCGAAGGCCAGGCCGGCCAGTTCATTGTCCGCGGCGAACAGGGAAAGCGCTTTGAGCGGGACGCCCGCCTGCGCGCGGATGCGCGGGCCGTCCAGCGTCATTCCCGAGAACTCTGTCCCGAAATGGATGGCCAGTCCGGGATACCCGCTGTCAGGAATCAGCAGATTGGAGCCGTTGCCGATAAAGAGTACCGGCACGCCTTCCGCCTGGGCCGCGGTCCAGGCCAGCGCGGCCTCTTCTTCAGCTTGTACGTCCAGGAACCACCGCGCAGGTCCGCCGGTCCTGATTGTGGTCAGAGCCGACAGCGGCACCCCCGTTTGGAAGCGTGTTTCGCACAGCGTCCGCCACGCGCTCCGCAGGTTGCCCATCATGAAAATCCTCCATGCTGAAGAATAGTTTACCATGTAAATATTGACGCCGCAAGCGCCGGATCATACATTTTTAGCCTATTTAAATGAAAAGCCGTTTTCGGATAGCCTCTTTCAGGGCTTTGTTCTGCTCGATCCCCGCCAGCATCAGCGCGATGACCAGCATCGGGATGCCCGCGTATACCGACCAGCCCGGGGACGCTTTCCCAAACGCGCTGAGATCCAGGATGATCTCTGTCCCGATGAGATATGCCGCCGCCAGCAGCATCAGGATGGCCGCGCGGTGCAGCCTTTGCATTTCAAGCCGCCTGTAGACCAGCAGCATCAGAAGGGTCATCAATCCGGTCAGCACCAGCAGGGGCAGCACAACGCTCATGTACCAGGAAAAACCATCCGTAAGGGCCGCGACCAGCGCCAGGAAGCCGCACAGAGCCAGTACGTCAAGGGCGATGTACAGGTATGGTTTCTTTACCCGGAACAGCAGGGGCACAGCAAAAAAGCACCACAGCATCGCCAGCACGCCCATCACGTAAGGGGACCATACGCCCCCGCCGTCGATGATATCAAGCGCCAGGACGATCAGCATCGGGATAAGCGCCGCGATGACAGCCAGCTGCCGCGCATACCCGCGGTCCATATGGCTGATGGCTTCCTCAAAAACATCCGGATAGGGGCTCTCCGCTGATTCGGAGGCGGGCTGTCTGGGGTTGAGGACAGGGGTATCGCACAGCGGGCACTTCTTCAGGTCCCTTGCCAGCTCCACACCGCATTGTACACAGTAAGACAAAATCATCCCTCCCTTTGTCAGGGGTCCGTCTGGTTTGTTGGGTCAGTAGCTTTCAATCAGGACCGGCACGCCCAGTTTGATCAGGCTTGTGAAGAAGTTCCTCTCCACATCATTCTGGCGCATGGTGATGGAAAACGTGATCATGGTCTTGCCGCAGGCGCTGAGGACCCCGCAGGACAGCGGCGTCTTTTTTGATCGGCCCAGCACCAGGTCCACGCGTTCCACGTGCTGTTCCATTTCTAGGGGCATATCGATCCGGCCCAGGTTGCTCATCGTGCAGGTCACATAGCGCTCCCCTGTGGCGTTGAACATCAGCTTGAGCGCGAGGGTCTTGATAAACAGCGGCGCGGCGCGCATCATCAGGTTCTGCTCCGCCTTGACGTTGGCGGAAAACCGCGCGTTGATCATGGGCTCCATCGTTTCAATCCCCATGTAATGGCTGACCAGGGCGATCAGGTTTTCCAGGCTGTACTCTCCGTAATCCATCCGCACGGGAACGTTGACATAAAAGGAAAAGTTCCTCAGCGTCCTGGAGGGGTAGATTTTGCGCAGATTCACCGGCAGGGATAACTTGACCGGTTTGCTGCGCCCCCTGCTGCTTTTCTT
Source organism: bacterium UBA6115 (assembly GCA_002428405.1). The sequence continues at coordinate 12,775 of DIWD01000028.1, read as the reverse complement.
CTTCCGGTTCATCAATGCCTGCAGCATCAGGGCGGCCAGGAGATAGGTGACCGTGGTCCTGTGCTCCCGGGCGACACTGAGCAAGCGGTCCGTGGGCAGGATGCCTGTCACCACCCGCATCTGGCCGTGCGCCTCCGGCGTGCCGCGCAGCTGCCAGGCGGGGTCCTCGCCCCTGGGCCTGGTCACGTCCCGGGCATATTTGGGGAAGGAGTCCTCCCATTCCGCCTGCTTGGGCTTCTCCCGCGTGTCCAGGATAGGCGGCGTGACAGGGATGCGTTTCCCGTAACGCAGGAACAGGTATTCCGCGGTCAGGGTCAGCAGGAAGCTGGTCGCGCCGCTGCCGTCCGCCATTGCGTGGAATATCTCCGCTGAAATCCGCTTCTTATGGTACCGCAGGCGGAAGAGGAAATCCTGGCTTCGCGTGAGGTTCAGGGGCATCAGGATGTTGCGCGTGTCCGGCTCCACCTGCGGGCCCTTGTCCTGCCGGTCGAAATAATGCCAGAACAGCCCTTTTCGCAGGCGGTAGGCGAACAGGGGAATGCGCTTCAAGGTCTGGTTGAGCGCCTGCTGCAGCAACGCCGCGTCCACATCCTCCTTCAGGGTGACTGACATGCGGTAAATCGACATCCAGTTCCTGGTCCGCGCCGCGGGATAGATCTTGGCCGCGTTATCCAGCCGCAGCCAGGAGGGGATGGTCGCGTTCTGATTCTGGTTCACAGCCGCTCGTCCAGATAATCCCGCAGCATGGCCTGCGCCGCCCTGGCCTCCGGCACCGGATAAAGCGGGTAGACATGCCACATGCCTTCCTCGACATACAGCCTTGCCTTGACGCCTGCCTTGAGCAGGTGCGCGAGCATTTCCTCATTCTCAGGCAGGAGGATCTCATCCCCGCCCGTAATCATCAGCGTGTCGGGCAGCCCGCTGAGCTCGCCGAACAGCGGGGAGACCAGGGGATCCTGCGCGTCATGGCCGGCGAGGTAATACTCCGCGGCTTTGCTGATGCCTTCGCAGCTGAGCACAGGGTCGCGCCCCATGAGCCTGCAGGCTTCCAGGGACTGCTTCAAATCCACCCAGGGCGACATCGCCGCGATCTTATGGGGTTGAGGCAGGCGCTGCTCCTTGAGTTTCAGCGCCAGGGTGAAGCACAGCCCGCCGCCGGCAGACTCCCCCACAAAGGAGATCTCCCCGGGCTGATAGCGCGTGAGCATCAGGCGGTACGCCGCCAGCGCGTCCTCCAGCGCGGCAGGGTATGGATGCTCCGGCGCCAGGCGGTAGCCCAGGCAGAGGACGGCGCGGCCGGTCTCCAGCGCCAGCATGCTGCCGAAACCCTGGGCGTGTTCCAGTGTCCCGGAAACATACCCGCCGCCGTGCAGGTAAAGAATGGCCTTGCTGACCTGCCCCTGAAGCGGGAACACCCAGGAAGCGTCACAGGTTTCCAGGTCAGCCTTGTACGCCGCGGTCTTATTCGCCGCCGCGCGCGAGCCCAGCGACGCGAGTCCGTCCTGCAGTTTGCGCTGCTGCTCCAGGTCCAACCCGTTGAACAGGGGATTGAGCAGGCTGATCTGGGCCTTGATGAGGGAACTGATGACGCTTGGCATGAGGTGCCGCCCTTCCTGAATGACTTGGCTTGGAAAGATTGTACCACGCGCGGGGACGCGCGGGCAACGCGGCCGGGAGGGAATGCCGGGTTCTGGTGCTTTAACCGGTAATCAAAGGCTTGACCGCCAGCAGCACAGCGTAGAACAGCACAAACAGCAGGGTGGAGAGTGAGAGGAACATGGAAACGAATCCAGCTTCTTTCTGGGACTGTGAGTACACCGGCAGCACAAAGGGGGCGGGCAGTGTCAGCATGGTCATGATGGCCAGCAGCAGCCAGGGGTCATAGGGGATGATCTGAAATAACAGCAGGGTCAGCCCGCCGCCGATCAACAGCACGCAGGAAAAGCGCAACAACAAAACAAGGCCCGCGCGCCTGAGTAATCGGCGCTCCAATTTGAGGTCATAGCCGATACTCAGCAGGATGAGCACGGCGGTCGGCGCGCTGATAAAGCCGCAGACAGAATCAACGACCTCGCCCGCCAGGGTGCCCGCCATCAGTCGGCCAAGCCCGGTGACGCTCACCAGCAGGCCCAGGACCACAGCGATGATGACAGGGTTTTTCGCCACTTCCCGCAGCGCGTCGCCCAGGGACTGCTTTTCACCTGTCTGCTTCCGAAGCATGAACAGGTAGATGGTAAATACGAAAACTTCCTGCCCCAGATCGGCTACCGCGAGGCTGTCCATGTTCGCCTGCCCCGCCAGCATCAAAAACAGCGGAAAGCCCAGCATGCCCATCTCAAAACCGGAAAGCGTGAAAGGCAGCAGGGCGGTCAGGTTCCTGAATTGTTTCTTCAGCAGGAAGCCCAGGGCAAACAGGAGCAGGCAGATGACCAGCACTGTAAGTGTCGTGACAAGGGTGCCCAGGGAATATTCCACCTTATAAAAGGCCTGGAAGATGACAAAGGGCAGCGTGACCCGGGTGACTATGGTCTTCAGCGCCGCGACACCCAGGGCGTCCATCAGGCTTGTCTTTCGGATGAGGACGCCCAGCGCCAGGGCAATGATGATGGGCAGCAGCCTGGTTGAAAGGGATTGGATGATCTCCATGTGCTGTTCCTCCGGGTCAGTTTTCAGGCCCTTATCATATCACAGCATGTGTCTGCGCTGCTGCTTTGGCAGCGTATCGCGCGGGATTTCTTGAACAGGGATGGCGGATGGGCTATAATGATTCCGGCGGTGACGCAGTCGCCGCAAAAGGAGACGATTATGCGGAAGACTAAAATCATCTGTACCCTGGGACCCGCTTCCGGCACGAAAGAGATCATCCGGGAGCTGATCAGGGAAGGGATGAACGTCGCGCGTTTCAATTTCTCCCATGGAACCCATGAGACCCATCTGGCCCTGTTCCGGGAGTTGAACAAGGTGCGCAATGAGATGGGGGTGCCCATCGGCACCATTCTTGACACCAAGGGGCCGGAAATCCGCACCGGCACGTTCAAGGGCGGGAAGGCGGTGCTGAAGGACGGGACCATCTTTGACCTGGTGACGGAGAAAATCGAGGGTGATGAGACGGCAGCCTGGATCACCTACAGCGGCCTGCCCCGCGACCTGGGGGACAGGAAGAAGATCCTGCTGGACGACGGGCTGATTGAACTGGAAGTGCTGGAGGTCTCGGACACGCGCATCCGCACGCGCGTGGTCGCGGGCGGCGAGATCTCCGACCGCAGGGGCGTCAACATCCCGGGCTCCCGCCTGTCCATGCCCTTCCTGAGCGAGCGGGACAAGGAGGACCTCCTCTTTGGCATCCGCACCGGCTTTGACATTGTGGCGGCCTCCTTTGTGCGCATGCGCGAGGACGTTCAGCAGATGCGCGACTTTCTGGACCTCAACGGCGGCGCGCACATCCGCATCATGGCCAAGATCGAAAACGCCGAGGGCGTGGACAACCTCGAGGATATCATCCAGGTCTGCGACTCGGTGATGATCGCGCGGGGCGACATGGGGGTGGAGATCCCCTTTGAGGAGATCCCCGTCATCCAGAAGCGCATCATCAAAGTGGCCTCCATGGCCGGCAAGCAGGTCGTCACCGCCACCCAGATGCTCAACAGCATGATCGAGCACGCGCGCCCCACCCGCGCTGAGATCACGGATGTGGCCAACGCCATTTATGACGGCACCAGCGTCATTATGCTCTCCGGCGAGACCGCCAGCGGCAAGTATCCGGTGGAAGCGGTGCGCACGATGGTGCGCATCACCGAGCGCGCGGAGAGGGACATCAACTACAAGAAGCGCTTCTTTGTGGACAACATGTACCAGGACGCACACAACATCACCGACGCCATTTCCCATGCCACCTGCCTGATTGCCTACAACCTCCACGCCAACGCCATCATCACGGTCACCAAGTCCGGCACCACCGCCTACATGATCAGCCGCTTCCGCTCGGACATCCCCATCATTGCCTGCACGCCGGACTCCACCGTCTGGCGGCAGATGAGCCTGTCCTGGGGCGTGACCCCGCTGATGGTGGGTGAGGAAAAAATCATGGAAGTGCTGTTTGACCACGCCATCAACACCGCCAAGCTGGCCGGGCACGTCAAGGCCGGAGACCTGGTGGTGCTGACCACCGGTGTCCCCCTGTCCCAGTCGGGCAGCACCAACCTCATCAAAGTGGCGTACGTTCCGGATTGAGCCATACAGATGCCCCTGGCTGGAATGCCGCCCGGCGCTTGCGGGGCGGCATTTTGATCCCTTGATTGTTAAGCATTCTTTACGGAAAGATTGCAAAGATTTGCCTGCACCCCTATAATGGAGTCTGCCGCGCGGGCGGAGAACGCCCCGGCCTGAAAGGGATATGAGATGACTTTTGACCCGCGCAGCCTGGTCAACGCGCTGAAGGAAAACGTGCGCCGCGTCATTGTGGGCAAGGACGAGGCGATTGAGCTGGCGCTCATCGCGCTGCTGTGCCGCGGCCATGTCCTGATTGAGGATGTGCCGGGCGTCGGCAAGACCACCCTGGCCGCTTCGCTGAGCAAATCGCTGGATTGCTCCTTCCGGCGCATTCAGTTCACCCCCGACGTGACCCCCTCTGACATCACCGGATTTACGATGTACAACGCGCGCAGCGGTGAAATGGAATACCGCCCGGGCGTTGTGATGACCCAGATCCTGCTGGCGGACGAGATCAACCGCACCTCTCCCAAGACGCAGTCCAGCCTCCTTGAAGTCATGGAGGAAGGTCAGGTCACCGTCGACGGTGTCACACGCAGGCTTCCCCAGCCCTTCATGGTGCTTGCGACGCAAAATCCGATCGACTTCGTGGGGACCTACCCGCTGCCTGAGGCGCAGATGGACCGGTTTTTCCTGCGCATCATGATCGGATACCCTTCCATTGAGGAGGAGATGGATGTGCTGGACCGCTTCTCCAGTTCGGAGTCGCCGCTGAAATCCCTGCTGCCTGTGTGCGGCACAGAGGAGATCCTTCAGCTGCAGGAACTCGTCGGCACCGTGTACTGCAGCCGCGAGGTGCGCTCCTATGTCGCCACCATCGCCGCCGCTTCCCGCAGCCATCCTTCCATCCAACTGGGCGTGTCCCCCCGCGGGGCCATCGCGCTTATCCGCTCGGCGCAGGCCTGCGCCATCCTGGCGGGGCGCAGCTATATCCTGCCGGACGATGTGCGGCGCATGGCGCACAGCGTATTATCCCACCGTCTCATCCTCACGCCGGAGGCGCGCATGAAGGGCATTTCCGCCGAAAGTATCCTCTCCCATCTCATTGACAGTTTGCCGGTGCCCGGCGCAAAGGGATGAACGGGCGCCTGTACGCGGCGCTCAGCGTGCTCGCGGTGACGGGGCTTTCCGCCCTGTCCCTTGGCGGGCCTATTTTTTATTTCCTTTCCTGGACCATCGTCCTGATGATCCTCTATGCCTTACTCAGCGTGCTGCTGGGGAGAGGGCTGACCAGCCTGAGCCAGGGGATGGACAGCCTGAAGGCAGACCGCGGGGGGACGGGCAGCCTGACAGTGAATCTAAAGACAAACAGCCCCCTGCCTATCGGTCCGGTCACCCTTATCCTGTCCCTGCCCGACGGTAAAAGCCAGGTGCCTGTGCGCGCGGGTTTCCGAAAACCGCGCGAGGTGTCCTTTGCCCTGCGCTTTATGCATGTGGGCGTCTGGCGCTGCGGGGCTTATACGCTTTTGTTCACCGACATCTTTGGATTGTTCATGATTCCCAGGAAAGTGAAGTCCGCCCTGCCGGAAATGGCGGTGCTGCCGCTGAGTTTTGAGGTCCAGCCCATTGCTTTTACCCGCATGGATGACGGCCGCGCCCTGCCCAACCGCACGGGGGAGGATGTGACCTCGCCGGAGGATACGCGCGCCTACCGCCAGGGTGATCCCTTCAAGCGCATCCATTGGAAGCTGTCCATCAGGACGCGCGAGCTGGTTGTCAGGCGCTTTGAGGTTCCCGCGCCCCCGGATACGCTGGTCCTGATGGACTGCACTGATCCTGTCCTGGGGGAGGGAGTCGCTGACGGCAGTCTGCGGCTGCGGGATACCCTGTGCGAGACCGCGCTCGCCGTGGCCGGGATGCAGATGGCGGGCGGACATCCCGTGCGCGTGCCGCTGTACGGCGCAAGGCAGAGCGAGTTCCACGCCGACCGCGCGGGGTCCCTGCCGCTGCTGAAGGAGGAACTGGCCTACCAGCTTTTCCGCGGCGGCGAACCCTTCCACCGTGTGCTGAACCTGGAACTGCGCCGGATGCGCAGGACCGGCGCCACAGTGGTCATCACGACGCGGCTTGACGCGGAGATTGTCGAAGGCGTGAAGAACATCCGCGCCTCCGGTCCCAGCGTGCGCTTTTACCTGATCACCTTTTCCCCCGGGGATGAGCGCTATGCTCCCCTGATCACCCGGCTGCAGCAGCATCTGGTGGAGGTGTGCTATGTCACGCCTGCGTAAACTGCTTTCCGGCCGGGGCGGCGCGCTGGCCCTGACCGCGCTGATCGCCTGGGCGCTGGCCCGGCCGCTGCTCAGTGCCCTTGGGATGCGGGAAGAGGAAGGCATGGCGGCGCTTTACGCGCTGCTGTCGGCAATTCTCATCGGCCTTTATACCGCGATCCCCAGGCGATTCAGGTGGCTGACGCCGCTTGGCGCTATAACCGCCATGCTGCTGGCGGCTCTTTTCCTGAAAGGTTCGCCCCCAGCGCGCCTGTGGGCATTCATCCTCTCCCTCTCCTCCGGCGTGGCCCCCCGGAACGCCGCGGTGCTTTACTTCGACGCGCTGCTCCCCTTGCTCTCCCTGCTGCTGGCCCTGTACGCGCGGCTGCTGATGGAGGGGGAGCCTGCCTTTTCCATTCCGCTGCTGACCGCGCCTCTTGTCATGACCTGGTTCCTTGGCGCGCGCGGGGACATGCTGCTGTTTTTCCCAGGCGCATTGAGCCTGCCGATGCTGTACGCCTACACCAGCCGGGACGCGGCGCGGGAGATAAAAGGAGCGCAGGCGAAGGGTAACTGGCTGCGCGCGCTGGCCGTCGCCCTGGCGCTGGCCCTTCTTGCCTTCGCCTTCACGCCGGAATACCGGCAGACGGTCCCCGCGGCGGAGAAGATGGCGGACAATCTCAGACGCCTGATTGAGGATACCTTCTTTTTCACCGATACCAGGAACATGTTTTCCCTGGGCTCCCAGGGGTATCAACCCATGGGCGAGCGCGGCCTGGGCGGACGGCCCGACATCTCCCAGGCCCCGGTGATGACGGTCGCTGCTGAGGAAAAGGTGTATCTGCGCGGCACGGCATTGGATATGTATAACGGCCGCGCCTGGTTTGACACGCTCTCTGATGAGCGCTACGGCTGGAACACCATGCGGTTTACGGGGCTGAAGGGCAGCCTGTTCAACGCGGACCTGCCGGTGAATGACCGGGTGGAAGAACGGACGGCCTCCGTCACGATGCTCAATGGGATGCCATCCACCCTGTTTGTCCCCCAGCGGCTTCGCGGCATCACCCTGGGCGGGGGCATGGTGGCCTATTTCAACGCCTCCTCGGAGCTGTTCATCACCCATGACCTGGAAAACGGGGACCAGTATTCCTTCCGCTACGAACCCTATATCGCAGGAGAGCCCCGAACGGACGCGCTGGCCGCGATGCTGTCCCTTGCCGGGGAGGGGGCCTCGGCCCAGCTGCCGGGCGAGTACACCCAGCTGCCCGCGCACCTTGAACGGGACGGCCTTGTCATCAACCTGGCACAGGACATAGCCGGGAGCATTGACGGCGCCTATGCTCGCGGACTGGCGCTGACGCGTTACCTGAGAAGCAACTACGCCTATTCGCTTTCCGTGCCTGACGCGCCGGAGAACCTCGATTTTGTCTCCCATTTCCTGTTTGACGTCAAGGCGGGTTACTGCACCTATTTCGCCTCGGCCTTGACCGTTCTGGCGCGTTCCATCGGCCTCCCCGCCCGGTATGTCGAGGGATTCCTGGCCGATCCGGGGGAGGCGGGCAGCGTGACGCTTTCCGGCGCGAACGCCCACGCCTGGACGGAGATCTACATCCAGGGTCTTGGATGGGTCACCTTTGACCCGACCGCGGGGGACGGGGATGACAACCAGGACGGAGGGGAACAGCCTCCGCCCAGCCCTCCTCCATCACCCTCGCCTTCCCCCAGCCCCAGCCCTGAACCATCACAGGAGCCGGAACAGGACAGCACGCCCAGCCCCTCGCCGCTGCCTGAGGGGCAGACCCCGACGCCAGCGCTGCCGCCGCCGGAACAGGACGCGGAGACAACAAACCCGCCCGGCAGCCCTTTTCCCTGGTTGATCCTGCTGCTGCTTACCCTCATCGCGCTGCTCATCTGGCGCGCGCGGGAAGAGACCCCGGAGCGCAGGGAAAAACGCCTGAAAACTCCTGAAGCGATCCTGAGGCTTTACTGGCAGGCGATGCTGGAATCCCGAGCCATGCGGGGCGAGGGCATCCTGCCTTATGAAACGCCGATGGGTTACGCTGTCCGCGTGGACGCCGGGGACGCGGCGCTGCTGCGCCTTGCGGCCGCCCAGAGTGCTATGGTGTATGGGCGCAAGACCCCGGAGCCGGAGACCCTGCTGATCGCCTGGGAACGCTACGCAGCATCGTGGAGACGCCTGCCATGGCATCAAAAGGCAGTGCTGTCCCTGCGCCGCGCGCTGAGGCCGTCTGCCGGGGCTGTAAGAAATGCCCCGGGCAGGATGCTCAGGGCGGTAAGAAAATGGATCAGAAGAGAGCATTGACTTTATAACAAGGGCTGAACGGCCCGTCAGAGCATTGACTCATCCGTTTGGTGTGACGGTGGATCCTCCTGTTGAAGGGAAGGCTGATCAATATTGACTCTTGACAGAAATATCCTGACAATATCAGGATCAAACTGAGTGGAGGAATTGGCCGCGATTTCCGAAATCGCCTCCTCGTGCGTCATGGCATTCCGGTAGGGCCTGTCATGCGTCATGGCGTCATACGCGTCCACGACCGCAAGGATACGGGACAGCAATGGAATGGTTTCCCCGCCCAATCCCTGGGGATACCCCTGGCCGTCCCACCGTTCGTGATGGCAAAGTATGCTTTCGGCGATCGGGATCAGTTCTGGGGTTGAAATCGCGATCCTGTATCCGATTTCCGGATGCCTTCTGATTTCAACCCATTCATCTTCATTCAGACTCCCCTGTTTGACCAGGATCCGTTCGCTGATGCCGACTTTTCCGATGTCATGCAGGGCTGTGAGCAGTTCCAGCCTGTCCTGTTCCGCCTCTGACAGGTTCAATTCGATCGCGATAACCCTGGACAGGAAGGCCATTCTCTCGGCATGGTCTTCGGTTTCCTGGTTCTTTGCGATCATCGCGGCTTTGATCGAAGAGATGATCTTGCTGTGGGAACTGTTGTGCTCCAGGAGCTTGCGCTGATACATATACTCCTCAGCGATCCTGATGATGTTCTGGATATCTTCATCAGCCTTTCTTTTGGTGGCGAACCCCAAAGACACGCTGTACTCAAACTTTTCCTCAAGACCGCTCGCGTTGAGGGCAGCCAGTGCAGATTTTATTTCAGTCAGCACGCCCAGCGCGGTGGCGTTATCGGTTTTCGGCATGAGGATGGCGAACTCGTCCCCCCCGACTCTTGCCACCGTATCTCCCTGACGGCAGCAGCCGCTGATGATTTTCGCGGATTGGGAAATGAGCCTGTCGCCTTCACTGTGGCCGAAGGCGTCATTGACCAGTTTCACGCCATTGATGTCCCCGATCATGACGGACAGCGGCAGCTGGCTTTCCGTATCAGCCCGCTTCATTTCCGCTTCAAAAAACCTCCGGTTATAAAGGCCCGTCAGGAAGTCATGGTTGCTGATATGCAGCAGGTTCGCTTCCGCGTCTTTCTTTTCTGTGATGTCGCCTGAGAAACCGAGGTATCTGTCATCTGTCAGTCTCACCGCGTCGACAGTCCACCAGCGGATGGATCCGTCTTGATGGACAAACTTCAGTTCCGCGCTCATGCTGCCGGTGATTTTCAGGTTCCCGAAATGCTGTATGGCCGACTGCAGGGATTCCTGCGCGGTGATGTCCTGGATTTTCATTTCAAGGAGCTGCTCCCTGCTATAGCCTGTGATCGCGGCAGCGGAGCTGTTCACTTCAATATACCGCCCGGTGCCATTGACGACAAAAACACCGAAAGGAGCATTTCGGATATAGCTGCTGTACTTCTCTTCGCTTTCTTTCAGGGCTTGTTCCGCCATCATGCGTTCTGTCATGTCAATGGCGAGATAGCCAAACAGTCTTTGGGGGGAATTGGGGGCATGGATCGGGAAAAGGCGGCTCTCAAAATAGCGCTTGCTGCCGTCGAATTCGAAAACATCAACACTTTCAAGGTATTTGCTTTCATCCGGCAACTTCGACATGACGCGCAGTACCTTCCCCATCAGCTCCGGCGGCGCTGTTTTGGGAAGGCCGTTCTCTGACAATCCCAGAACGTTCTTTGCGATGGCCGACACTTCGATGATCTTCCCTGTTTCATCAACGATCACGATGGGGCTGGGGCTGTTGTCCAGCAGGCTCTGGAGCCTGGACAGGACTCTTTTGGTCTCTTCTTCAGCCCGGACGCGCTGGGTGACGTCAGAGAAAGTACAGGCAAATTGGTTCGGTGAGGGCTGATAGGCGCTGATCTCAAAAAACTTGCCGGATGACAGGGCAAAATTGCTGAACTTCATCGGCTCGCCGGTCTGCGCTACTTTTCCGTAATTCTCAATCCAATAGGGTTCCGTATCCGGCAGGACTTCCAGAACCGTCCTGCCCAGGATTTCCTCAGCCTTCAGGCCGGTCATCTGCTCAAACGCCGGGTTCACGGTCAGAAAGCGATAATCAATGGGTTTTCCCTTTTCATCGCAGATGATTTCATGCAATGCGAAGCCATCCACCATTTCATGGAACAATTGCTGGTAATTCTGCCTGGCCCTGCGTTCGGCGGTGATATCCTGGAATGTGGCATAAACCTGATACGGGGTGGCTTCGCCCGGGCGGAACAGAGGGATGGCGTTGATGGACAGCCAGACAGTATCATTGATCAGCGGCTGGAAAACCCCCATTATAAAGGGCCCGAAAGGTTTTCCCGTGCGCAGGGCAACCATGGCCGGATGATCTGCTCCTAAAAGCGTTGACCCGTCCTCCCGGATGGCCTTCCATCCCGGATCCATGGATGTTTTTCCCTGCATTTGATCAAATGTCAGGCCCAGGATGCGTTCGGCCGCGGGATTGGCGGAGATGATGGAACCGTCCGCCGCCTGGTAGACGACGCCCTGCGCCATTGTCTCATAAAGCCGCCGGTGCTTCTCTTCACTGACGCGGAGGCTTTCCTCGGCCGTTTTTTGTTTTGTGATGTCCTGAAGGATGCAGTGGGTCTGCTGGAACGCTCCATCCGCGTTGTATCTGGTTTTGCCTTCATATGAAAGGAAAATCAGCCTCCCGGTTTTATGAAGCACCTCATACTCGCTGTGAATAGTTCCCTGTTCCTTCAGTATAGAAAAACAATGGCGGAATGATTCTCTGCTTTCCGGTGAGAGGAAGTCGCCGAACCACTTGCCGACGGCCTCTTCCCTGGAATAGCCGAAGGTATCCAGCCACTGCTCGTTCACGTCGATGATGTTTCCGTCCTGGTCCAGTGACTGATACCCCAGGGGGGCCTTGTCAAAGAGGATCCTGAACCGTTCCTCGGATTTCTTCAGCTGATCCTGGACGCTCCGATACTCCTGCTGCTGGAAGAGCAGGAGGCCAAGCAGGACGGACGCGATGGGATAAAGGACCATCACCGGCAAAGCGATGGTTTCGATGACAGAGAGGCTGTCCGGATATGGAAGGAGCAGCATGCAGGCAAGCATGACGGCATGGACAGTGATGCCCATGAGCAGGACGTTCAGCCAACGCAATTTCCTTGATTTGACAGGTGCCCAGCGCCGCCAGGCAAGCCCGATCAAGGCGCTGGTCAGGATGGTCGCAAGCCCGGGCAGGATGCCGTAACCGCCCATGATGATCCTGAGGATGGCTGCCGCGGCCGCTGCAATGGCCGTTGGGACCAGGCCGAAGGTCAGCGCGGTCACGCTGAGGAGAATGGTCCGCGTGTCATAGACCAGGCCGGGCCGCAGTTTAAAGGGGACCAACATGACTGCGACGCAGATCACCGCGACCATCAGGCCGCTGATGACCGGCTTTATCCGGCTGTATTTGGCCGGCAGCCGGTAGGTTATTTCATATATTAAGGACAAAACCAGCAAAACCGCGGCGTTGTTGATCAATGCCGACATAATGGTTTGTTCCATACAGGCGCTCCTTTTCTGGTAAACGCGATTTGTCTTCTCCGACGATTTGCGCAATGACCTCAGAAATCCTCTGCCTCTGCGTCTGCGCGGTGGAGGCTGCCATGCCGCCGGGGCAATAGTACAGGGAACAGCAGTCTCCCGTTTCCAGAATATCAGTGCCGTCAAAAATCAACAGGAAATACGTTGAGTGTATGACAAAGCAGTGCCGGTAAGAGAATGGCTTTTTACCTGGTCTGGGCTGCTGCAGAATGATCGGATATCAATCCGTTCTGCTTGCGATTTCTGTACAGAGTGCCGGAAAGTGTCTCTCTTCATTTTATCGCAGGCTTGCTTCATCTGTCAAGAAAGCTGCCAGAATCCGCTTGATCATCATACCCTGCTTTTTGCGGGTGTCCGACTCTCCTTCAGGGCGG
>DIWD01000026.1 GCA_002428405.1 bacterium UBA6115 | reverse complement strand
CGCCGATCCGGCCCATCACGTCCGCCGCCACTGCCGCCTGGGGGTTGGGCGTGGCCGCGCTGCCTATAAGCACGCCTGTTTGCAGATCAAATACTTTCAGGGCGAGGGTGGTGGTCCCAACGTCAATGGCCGCGCCGAAGCGCCCGGGCATGGGCCGGAGGGTGAGCGGCTGGACTTGTCCGTCAAGCTGGATCTGCTCCATCTTCCGTTCAGGAAGCAAAAAAGCTTCGCAATCGCCCAGCAGCACGGCCTGGCAGCTCAGCCGGCTGCCTGCCTTGACTTCCGCTTCATTGGGAGGGGAAACCTCTCCTTTGAGTTCCACCCCGCACTTGCCGCAGCGCCCGCGCCCGCCGCAGGGATGGGGCAGGGAATAACCATGTTCGTCCAGCACACGGGACAAAAGGGGTGTGCCGGAAAACAGCACTTCCCTGCTTTTCCCTTCCTGCCGGACAGTCAGTTTATGCATCTGCTTTTAGCGTGAAAAGTACGATGCCGAAATAGGTCACGGTGTCCTTGCCGTTGATGTATTTGAGGCTGGTGCCCCTGGTGGTGTTGTACACGTCGATCCCGCAGCTTTCCAGCGACGGCAGGGCCTTGTCCGGATGCGCGCAGGGCTTGCCCTCCCTTTTGGCGCACACCTCACACAACCGGCAGCCGCCGCAGGTCAGGTGCAGGAAGCCTTCCGGCAGCAAAAGCGCCAGCGTTTCCTGCATCTGTTGTGATACCTGTACATGCGCCTCCCCCGCCGCGGTCATCCCCTCATAGTCGAAACTGTCCTCCAGCGGTGAGATGGTCTGGTACAGCAATCCAAACGGATATTCCCGCACCTTGTCCATCAGCTCCTGGATATCGCCGACATCCGGCGGACACATATAGCACTTCCCATAATTCCCGCAGGTATTTGTCGCGCAGATATCCCTGAAAATGGGGGAAAGAATGACCTTGTCACCGCTGATGATTTCAGCTTTTCCGGCACCGCAGGCCAGGGCGCAGGAGACGAGCGTGTCCTCTGCTGAATGATGCGCTTCCAAACGGACCATCTCCTTCATTCTGCTGACCCGAAAAGGATGTCCTCAACGAGTCGGGGATACCATTTCCGCGCTGCCTGCAGGCTTTTGCGCAGGGGCATCCCCTCTCCTGCCAGGAACACCAGTTCATTCCCGGCCTTTTCCGGTTCGCAGGGTATGATGCTCATCGCCGGGCCGACACAGTCCACCAGGAAGGAGCCTTCCATAAGGCGCAGCAGGCCTTTCACGCGCCATGCATCTTCATACACCAGGCGGATGAAGCCCTCGCAATCTGCCCTGGAAACGCCTTCCCTCACATGGACAAGCGCCTTTTGCAGGGTCATGTCCCGAGAATCTTCCATCCAGTCGGTCAATGGCGCCTGAGCCGTCAGATCAGCCAGCCACCCTGGGTCAAACCCGGCCTGCTCTGTCCTCATGATCCGCGCTCGGGGAAAGCGGGATGCCAGCAAGCCTGACAACCGCCTTGCTTCCTCTTCATTCACCAAGTCAGTCTTGTTCAGCAGGATCAGGTCGCTAACAGCCAACTGCTTTGGACATACCCGCACGGTCATGAGCGTTTTTTCAATCCTCGAAGCGTCGCACAGTGCCACACAGCCTTTGTATACGATTTCCGGGAACCCGGCCAGCACCGCTTTCACAGCGGTCGGGTCGCTCAGGCCGGAGGCCTCAACCAGGATCATGTCCGGATTTTTCTGAATGGCCTCTCCAAGGGCTGCCTGGAACTGGTCCATCCGGCAGGCGCAGAAGACGGACCCGCCTGTGACCTCCCGCAGGCTGGTGCCCAGGTCCGACAGCAGTAACCCATCGATATTCGCCTGGCCGAACTCATTGACAATCAGGGCGATCCGGCGGTCTTTCCAAAGGGGGAGCAGGCGTTTTAGAAACGTTGTCTTGCCCGCGCCGAGGAATCCGGTGACCAGCAGCAGCTCCAAACCTCAGCCTCTAGCCAGGGCTGTCCCGAGAGCGCGGTCCAGCTCATCCGCGGAAGGGATGAGGGAAGCGAAAATCAATTTTCCGTTGATATAAATGGAGGGAAGGCTCTTTACCCCCATCTTTCTGCAGCGCGCGATGTTCATCCTCTCGGTGTATTTGTATTCGACCAGGTCGATTTGATCCCCGAAGTGTTCCTTCGCTCTTGCTGCCGCGGCCATCATATAGGTGCAGGCGGCGCAGGTGGCGCTGTCCAGGGTAAACACCTCAACCAGAGGCCTTTCAAGGCGCCCGTAATCAGGCAGGTCAACCGGGGTGTCATCCTCAAGGGAAACATAGTTCTTCAGCATTTCGCGGGTTTCATCCGGGTTCAGCACGGCCTGGGCCACCGCGATGCCATTTTCGACCGGTACGGCATAGGGCATGTCACAGCCAGGGGCCACGATAAAATCACACGTGTTATCCAGGCTGTCCACCATGTCCAGCACATAGCGCATGTTCTCCTGCTGAGTCCCGTGCAGCATCACGGTGGTCAGGGGAATGTTTCCGCCCAGGACAACGCCGTACAGGTCGGTGATCCGTTTGGCCGCGGGCAGGTTTACATTCTCGTCCACGAAGATGCTGTCGGGTTTGGTCAGGCACATGCTCTCAATGTTGCGGCTGGCGTCCCCGCAGACGAAGAAACTGGAGAAAATGCCTTTTCCCCTGATATGTGAGAACAGATCCGCGTAGGGCCTGCTGAGGAACCTGTTAAAATGATCCCTTGATATCTGGCTGACAAGGGGATCCACCGCGGCGATGATGTCCGCGCCGGCATCCGTGTAATAATCCGACACCGCTCTGGCGCAGTCCGCGCAGTAAGCGAGCAGGTTTTCCACATAATCCTCATCGTCATACATGTCCATGAACAGTTCGTTGCCCCTCAGGTGCGCCGCCAGCGTGAAGGGCCCGCAAACCAGGGCGAACAGCGCGGTGTCGTCCCCGACGGCTCTCTTCATGCGGCGGATGACACTGGTCACCAGGGGGATCCGGCCGTCCGCCGCCTTTGGAAGCGTGCAGCGGCAGGGCACCGTCATGGTGTCCGCCAGGGGGTGCGTTTTGACAGACGGCGGGCAGTCCTGCGGCCAAAGAAGCCCGCAGCCCAGGATCTCCGCTTCGATCTGCAGGTCAAACATGACCGGCTGGCCGTGCGGTTTATACAGGCGGTTGACCGCCATGAGGGCCTCAAACAGCGTGTCCTCTTCGGTCAGCACGGCACGGGCGTCTTTACCGATCAGCTTTCCGGCATGGACCCCGGCGAAGGGGACCCAGGGCAAGGCACTGTTTTTGCGGCGGGAGAGAACATCCAGCAGAACTTTTTTATCGCTCATGCATAGTCCTTTTCTTCTGTTTCCGGCTTTTCATCGCCTCAATCAAAGACGGCGGCCGCTGCTTCCGCGGCGCTGGCCGCGTCGGGCGCATAGAGGTCCGCGCC
This sequence comes from bacterium UBA6115, assembly GCA_002428405.1. The sequence continues at coordinate 22,490 of DIWD01000026.1, read as the reverse complement.
GATTTCACGGCAAAAGGCTTCGGTGACAGGCGCCCCGCCCACCATGATTATTACTTTGTCGCGGATGCCCGCTTTCACCGCTTCCTTCACCACCTCGCGCATCACGCCCATCGTTGTGGTCAGCAGCGCCGAGCAGCCGATGACCCCGCAATCCTGCTGAATTGCTGCCTGAATGAAGGCTTCAGGCGTGACATCTGTGCCCAGGTCGATCACTTCAAGACCCTGGCCTTCCATCATCATGCGCACCAGGTTCTTGCCGATGTCATGCAGGTCGCCCTGCACGGTCCCCACACATACGCGGCCCTTGGCCTTCACGTTTGAAGCGGCCAGAAGCGGCTTGAGCACCTCCATGCCATAATTCATCGCGCGTGCGGCAACAAGCACTTCCGGGACGAAGACCTCGTTGTTCTTGAACTTGATGCCAATTTCGTTCATGCCGCTCAGCAGGCCTTCTTCCAGGATTTGCTTGACCGGCAGTCCGTCTTCCAGCGCTTTTTGCACCAGCTCTTTGACAACCTTTGCCTTGCCGCCCTGCAGATTGGCGGAGATTTCGTTCAACAGCGCGTTCATCCTTTATCCTCCAATTATGAATTGATCCTATTGTAGCATGAAAAACCCGGCGTGTGATCACTTTATGCCTGAAGAATCTCATATTCAACCTGATTTATGACTCCCGTGNNTGATCGGATCTGCCTGGCATAACTTGCGGTTTGTCCTCTTATCATGTAGAATACAAATACACAAAAAATGATTATCCAGTCAAATGAACGGCGCTTTGATCATCCGGTGTATCTATGGTATAAAGCGCTTCCTGTCGGGAAACAGTTTCTTGCCTGGAGCGCAGGGATTGAATTTGGTCTGAAAGGACAAAATGGCGATTCATTCCGGAACCGGCATGGACAGTCTGCGGTATAGCCACGAGAGGAATCCTGGAGCAATGATTGCGGAACAATGCTTAAAGAGGGAAAGGGCGGGAGAGGCAGCTTTTTGCCAGTATCCATTGATAAAAAAAGGGATTGTGCTGCTGTTCCTGTCACTTTTTCTTTCCGCTGTTGTATTGGTTTCCGGCTTCGCCGATGGCGGCGGTATTTCCTGGACAGAGGAGGAGCTTGCTTTCATGCAGGCCCACCCTGTCATTCAGCTGGGGGTGGACCCCGCGTTTACACCCTTTGAGTTCATTGACAAGGATGGAGAGCATCGTGGCATCTCAGCGGATTATCTCTCCATCATCAGGGAGAAAACCGGATTGCGCTTTGAGGTGCGGAAAGGCCTGACATGGCCCGAAGCTTACGAAAAGGCATTGGCTGGGGAGCTTGACGCGATGCCCGCTATTTCACTGACAGAAGACAGGGCGGAGCATTTTCTTTTTTCAAAGCCGTATTATTTCTCAAAGCGCGTCATCGTCATCAGGGACTCGGAAATGGGCATTTCCGGAATCAGCAACCTTGACAGGATGACGGTGGCAGTGCAAAGGAACAGTTCCCATCACAGCTATCTGCTGGCATATCCCAAAATCAACCTGAGCCTGTATGACTCCGCCGAAGAAGCGCTCACGGCTGTGGCAAACGGTTCGGAAAGGGCGTATATCGGGAACCTTGCAACCTCGAATTATCTGATTGTGACAAACGCTCTGACAAACCTGAAGTTCATCGCGTTTGAAAATGAGAACCAGCAGGCGCTGTATTTTGCCGCCCGTAAAGACTGGCCTGAACTGATCAGCATTGTTGACAAGGCGCTGGATACAATCACTGAGGAAGAAAAATTAGCCATCAACAGCAAGTGGATCGATTTGGAATCAGACATTGACATGGACCGCATCATGCGTGCCATTGCGGTCGCCGGCGCGTTTGCTGCAGTCATCCTGGCCGTTTCCATCTTCTGGAATGTCCGGCTGAGAAAAGAGGTCAGGGAGAGGGAGAAGGCTCAGGCCAGCCTTGAAATCGCCAAAAAGGCGGCTGATGAGGCGAATGAGTTCAAATCCAGCTTTTTAGCCAGAATGTCCCACGAAATCCGCACGCCGCTCAACGCCATTACGGGGATGGCCCATCTGCTTAAGAAAACAGATATTTCACCGACGCAGAATATGTATATCAGCCGTATTACCCAGGCGTCCGGCAACATGCTGAATATTATCAATGACATCCTTGATTTTTCTAAAATTGAAGCGGGAAAGGTCGATCTGGAGATCACATCCTTCAACATCGGCCAGGTAATTCAAGAGGTCGTCAATATCATTTCATACAGAATTGACGAACAGGGCATTGCGCTTAAAATAATAACAGACCCCAATCTGCCGGGGTGGTTTTTCGGCGATCCAAAACGGATCGAACAAATACTCCTCAATGTCCTCAACAACGCGGTGAAGTTTACAACAGAAGGGGAGGTATCCCTGGAAATCGGGCTGGAGGAGAAGAAGAGTGATCAGGTTCATCTTGTATTCACAGTGAAGGACACGGGAATCGGCATGACAGAAGAGCAGGTCAACAAGCTTTTTCTGCCTTTCATCCAGGGCGACAGCAGCATCAACCGCCGCTTTGGAGGATCCGGGCTGGGTTTGTCGATCGTTAAAAACCTGCTGGATCTGATGGGAGGAAGGATCCGGGTTTCCAGCGTTCCGGGACAAGGCTCCTGCTTTGTCATTCATCTTTTCCTGAATGTTGATACGGAAAAGGAAGAGAAGAGTGTGGAAACCTTGACTGCCGGCCGCCTTGAAGGCATTAAAACGCTGGTTCTGGAAAAAGCTGTGGCAGACATCAGCCTGACAGGGAGCTACCTGAACGCTTTTGGTATTCGCTGCGAACTGGCCAATTCGCAGACTAAAGCTATGGACATGCTTGAAACCGCAATGGACAAATCCGGCAAGGCATATGATTTGCTGATTTTGGATGACAACGCTCCCTCTGAAGGCGGCTTTCGCTTCACAGCATCCATCAGGGACAACGCGAAAATCGCCAGCAAACCTAAAATCATCATGATCCTGCCAATGATGAGGGATGATTTGTTTGAGAAACTTAAGGAATTCGGTGTTGACGGGGGTATTGAAAGGCCATTTATCCCTTCCATGCTCTTGAATGTCATCCTTGACATATTCAAGGCAGGGACGACTCCGGCCGCAAAGCCGGACAAAGGCAGCGTCAGTGCCGCCCCCAATCCCGACAAGGCGTTTATGGTGCTGCTGGCGGAAGACAACAAGACAAACCAGCTTATCGTAAAAACCCTTCTTCAGCAGTCCGGCATTGATTCTATTCTGGCCGATAACGGGAAAGCGGCGCTTGACCTGTTTGAAAAACACAGGGGAAGCATTGATTTGATTCTGATGGATCTACATATGCCGGTCATGAACGGTTATGAAGCGTCAGCGGAAATCAGGAAGATTTCAACAGATGTTCCCATCATCGCAATGACCGCGGATGTCATCATGGGCGTTCAGGATAAATGCGAGCAAAGCGGGATCCACCATTATATCAGCAAACCCTTTGACCCTGACTTTTTTATCAGGACCGTCAGGGGTATCCTTGAAAGCCAGAGGAACGGCGCGGCAAACGGGTCCCGGGTTCTGGACGTCTCTGCCGGCCTGAGGAATCTTGGGGGCGACGCGGATATTTACCGCCAGGTTTTATTGGAATATTATGATGAAAACCTGAATACCGGGGACATGCTCTCCCTGGCTGTCCTGGAAAAAAGATATACGGATGCTGAACGGATCGTGCACAAGGTAAAGGGCAGTTCGGGCAGCATCGGGGCTGATGCAGTTTTCCGCATCTCCATCAAGCTCCAGAATGCTTTGCATGACCTGAGTGTAGAGGAGATCCCCGCTCTAGAAAACAAGTTCCTGGACCTGTTGAAGAGGCTGCTTGGCGAGATCGTGGAGTACAGGGATATAAGGTATCTGGAGCGGGATGATCCGCTCAAGGAGGATGAAGAATGTTCCCCAAAATTCTGATCGTCGATGATTCCGCTTCAGATCGCCTCATCATCAGGAAGATGCTCAGCAGCCATGATGTACTGCTGGCTTGTGACGGGCTTGAAGCCATGGAAATGATGAAGGAGCATATGGACATTGACCTGGTCATCCTTGATTTGAATATGCCGCAGATGGATGGTTTCCAGGTGCTCAATGCGATGAAGCCCAATGACAGGGGGAAAAGACCCCGTATCATCATCCTGACGAACTATGACGAGCTGGAAAACGAAAAAAAGGGTCTGCAGCTTGGCGCGGTGGACTATATCAGGAAGCCCATCCATTTTGATTCTCTCAATGCCAGGATCAATATCCATATTGAATTGCTCAGGATCCAACAGGCGCTTGAAAGTGAGCTGTATGAACAGGGACTGACCTTTGACATGATTTTTATGCAAGCGCCAATCGGCATCGTCATCACCTTCGGGCAGAAACCGTCATCGGATGAACCTGGTGATTTTATAAAGGTCAATCCAATGTATGAGCAGATCACCGGCAGGACACAGGAAGAGCTGAATAAGCTGGGCTGGATAGGAATCACGCATCCGGATGATCTGGAAGGTGAAATCAAAAGTTTTACAAGGCTTTTGGAAGGGGAGATTGACACCTATTCCATGGAGAAGCGGTACATCAGGCCTGACGGTTCCATCGTCTGGGCTTTCATTGTTGTTGCTCTTTTAAGTTTGTCGGACGGACACCGGAACAACCACATCTGCCTTGTGCAGGATATTACAAGGCGTAAATCCGCTGAAGCGGAACTCATAGAGAGCGAGCGGGCAAAATCCGTCCTTCTCTCCAACCTTCCCGGAATGGCTTACAGATGCAGGTATGATCCTGAGTGGACAATGGAGTTCATCTCCAGGCGCTGCCTTGAGCTGACAGGTTATCCGCCGGAAAGCCTGATTGGCAATAAAGTACTGTCCTTCAATGACATCATCGCGCCGGAATACCGTGAGAGACTCAGGGATGAATGGGAGAAGATCCTGCCAAAGCGGCAATCCCTGAAGTCAGAGTATGAGATCATTACAGCCACGGGAGAACGCAAATGGGTCCTCGAAATGGCGGAAGGCATTTTTGACATTCATGGGGAGGTGGAGGCGCTCGAGGGGATCATCATTGACATTACTGATAGAAAAACAATAGAAAACTCCCTCAAATACAGCAATGAACATGACAGATGGACAGGCCTGTTCAACCGCAACAGCCTTGAAAGCCTTCTTGATGCGGATCTGAAGCAAGAGACAGACGGGGAGAAGTCTTTGGTGAGCATCAACCTGAGCGGCCTTCAATCATTGACCACGACCTTTGGTTTTCATTACGTTCAGGATCTGGTCAGGAAGGTCGCTGATTCACTTAGCCATTACTGTTCCCTCAAAAGGAAACTATTTCGCACCTATGAAAACCGCTATGTTTTCTACCTGAAGGATTATCAGGGCAAGGAAGGGCTGAAACAATTCTGCGACAACCTGGCGGGCACGCTGAGGCTTCTGCTTTCCAGTGAAAGGATCGGCGGCGGGATTGGGGTTGTGGAAATAGAACAAGGCAGGGAGGAGTCCGTTGACAGACTTCTGCAGCGGCTTTTGATTGCCTCGGAGAAAGCGATCGAGGTTTATGGCAGGGATTTCAGTGTCTGTTATTATGATGCGGAAATGGAAGAACAGGTGCTTCGCGAAGAAGAGATCAAGCACGAACTGGCCCACATCATTGAGGATGAAAAGGATGGCGGGTTATTCCTGCAGTATCAGCCGATCATGGATCTTAAAACAGATCGGATCTGCGGATTTGAGGCTCTGGCCAGGATGCGTTCTGCCGCTTACGGCCTGATTCCGCCGCTTGAATTCATCCCATATGCTGAAAAAAACAGGCTGATCATCCCCATAGGCCAGAAAATTATCCGCCAGGCGCTCGTCTTTTTGAAAAAGTTGAATCACAGCGGGCATCACGATGTCGGCATTTCCATCAATATCTCAGCCATTCAGCTGCTGGGCGGCGATTTTACAGAGAGACTGTTTGAACTGATCGGCAGCATCGGAGTTCTCCCCGGGAACATCACCCTGGAGGTGACAGAATCAGTTTTTGCGTCAAACTATCAGGCGATGAACAGGATCCTTGGAGAATTGAAAGGATCCGGCATTCATATTGCCATTGATGATTTTGGTACAGGCTATTCCTCGCTGGAGCGGGAAAGGGAGCTGAATGTCAACAACCTCAAGATTGACAGATCCTTCATCAAGGCATTGATGTTTATCAAACCTGAAAAAGCCATCACCAGCGATATCATCTCCATTTCGCACAAAATGGGACACTATGTTACGGCGGAAGGCGTGGAGCATGAACAGCAAAAGCAGTATCTTCTCAGCTGCGGATGTGACAGGATGCAGGGGTTTCTTCTCAGCAGGCCCCTTGATGAAGAGCAGGCGATAGAGTTTCTGAATAAACGGGCAGTTTCCAATACGTAAGGATGGTTCTGATTTTGAGCAGCAGTCAAAGAAAGGTGTCAAGCAGAAGGACAATCAGGAGGGTGTTCATCACCGCAATGCTGATCTCCATCATTGGCATCAGTTCCCTGATTTTCGCGGGCTGGATGTCCTCGGCAACAAGAACAGCAGAAAAATATTGGGCGATTTGAGCGACAGGATCGCCTTTCCCGTTGAATACCGTTCCTTTCCCCAAATGATTGCCGGGAATGTCACCGGCGGGGTGATCACCTTTCTGGATATCAGCCAACGCAAGGAAAAAGAGGAAGCAATCCGTTATCAGTACTATCATGACCCGCTTTCGGGGCTGTTCAACAGAAGATATTTTGAAGAGAACCGCCACAGCATGGATGTTCCGGGCAACCTGCCCCTGTCTGTCATTTATGCGGACATCAATGTGCTGAAACTGACGAATGATATTTTCGGTCATGAAGCCGGAGACGAGCTCATCAGGAAATTTTCGGAAGTCCTCCTGCAGTCCTGCGGTGAAAAGGGGGTCATCATGCGCGTCGGCGGAGATGAGTTTATCATTCTCCTGCCCAATACCCACAGCGAGGAAACAGCAGGGATCCTGGCGCGGATCAGGGAGGGGATCCGCAATACCCGTGTTGAAGCCATTAATGGCAGCATTTCATTAGGCAGCGACACAAAAACAAACGAAGGTCAATCACTGGATGTGGTGATGGCCAACGCGGAAAACGCGATGTACAAAGACAAGACGATGAACCGCCAGTCCGTCAACAAAGATGTCATTGACACGATTGCGTATGTTCTGTTCTCAAAGAACGACGGGGAGAGACGGCACGCGGAGGCCGTGGGGCAACTCAGCATTGAGATGGGCCTTTCGATAGGCCTTTCCGACGCGGAGATCAGCAAACTGCAGTGCGTGGCTCTCCTTCACGATATTGGAAAAATAACGCTGGATCCCGATATCCTGGCGAAAGATACCCTGGTGGCCCTGACGGAGGAAGAACATGAGAAGATACGGCAGCATCCGATTGTCGGCTATCGCATCCTCAACCTGTTTGACGACACGCTGGACATCGCTGAATACATTTACGGCCATCACGAAAGATGGGACGGCAAAGGTTATCCCAGGGGGCTGAAAGGGGAGGAAATCCCACTGATATCAAGGATCATCGCAGTGGTTGAGACATATGACCGCGTGCTGAACCGAACCGATTCAGCGTCGGAAAAAAGGGGAGCAATCGCGGCCAAGGCTATTATGGACGGGGTCGGGAAGCAGTTTGACCCGGATATCGCGGAGAGGTTTGCTGAGTTGATCAAGAGGGAAGACCGCGGATAAGTCAGTATAAAACCTCTGCCAGGCTGACAAAACGGTATGCTTTGTCCCCGGAAAGCTCCGCCATTTTACCCAAGTACAGGTCCAGGGCTTCGGCTGTATAAATGCTGTTATCGGACATGTGCATCACCAGCACAGCGCCGCTTTTAGTGCTGCGCAGGAGTGTATCCGCCAGACTCTCCGCGCTTTTGGCTTCATAGTCATTCAGAGTGCTGCTTCCGGATACCGAGTAGGTAAAACCGCAGTCCAGCACGGCGGTCAAGCCGCTTTTGCTGACCGCCAGTGTCGGCGGGCGGAACAGTCGCGTCAGCGCGGGCCGGCCGTCGATCCTGATATCGCCTATGATCGACTGCAGGTCCTCATAGCTGGCCACCAGGTCCAGTGTCAGCTCCGACACCTGTGCCTCGGTCAGAGCTGTGAACTTTCTTTCAGAATCCGTGCTGTTGGCCAGCGGAAAATGTGTGCGGGTATGGCTGGCGATGCTGTGCCCTTCCAGCGCGATGGCCCGCAGCAGGTTTGGATTGTAGTGGACGTTGTTTGTCCTGATAAAAAACGTGGCGTTCGCTTCATGCTTCCTGAGCACATCAAGGATCCCGGTCACCGTTCCGTCCGTCCCCCAGTCGTCAAACGTCAGGAACACCATGTTTTGGCTGTTATCGACCAATCCTTTTTTGTCAAGTTTGCTGATTTCCCGCTGGGTGAAACCGGGCAGTACTGAAGGGATATCGACCCAGAATATTCCAAGATAACGGGTTTGAATGGCCGTCATCGGATCAATGTTGAGCTGGCCGGGATGGATGGCGTCCCTTACCTCCGGCAGGATGCTTTCCTTCTTCAGGGGGTAGGTGTAAAGGTAAGCCTGATTGCCGAGGATCTCCATCACTGGCTTGAGCGCATAGATGTTTCTTTCCTGGGCGACCAGCCTTACCAGTCCGCCCAGTACTTCACTGCTGTACTGGTACTGTTTCATTTCGAAGTGGACGATTTCTCCCCGCTGAAGTGTACCGTTTTTCTGGGGAAATCGCTTTTCCAGCACGATGGCCGGATCTGTTTCCCGTTCGTCCTCAGGTTTAACTGCGTCGGCGAGGGCGCTCAGCAGGGTGAAGCCGCCGGCGCCGCAGGCCTGTCGGAGGACGTCCGTGAAGCCGCCGAAGGCGGGGCGCACCGGCAGCGGCCTGGCATATGCGTACGCGCTGTACAGGGTTTCCTTGATCCGCAGGATCTCCTGCAGCACTGCTTCCGCGCCCGCCCCCTCCGTGGATAGCGGAGCGATGCCCAGCGCATGCCCGCTTTGGAGGATATCCCTCACCCCGGATGGGTTCTGCGCCAGATCATTCGCCGAGACAAAAAAGGTCGCGGCTGCGTTCACAGACGCCAATGCATCCAATACCCCGTCAAGCTCCTCCTGATTCTCAAATCCGGAAAAGGTGAAGGCAGCGGCCCGCTCCGTGGTATAGATCCGCGCCACTTCCCGTGCGGGCTCGTATGGGGAGGAAAGCAGTGACTTCGCTTTCCTGGCAAAATCAGTTTCGACAAGCGCGGCGCACAGCTGCCGAAGGTAAGCCACGCCGCTTTCCGCCACGCCGTTGATCTGCAGGCACAGAATGGCTCCCCTGGGCAGTTCATTCAGGATCGTTTCCGGATTTGGCAGGGAAGGGCCTGAGGCCAGCTGCAAGGTCCTTGTGGGGACCAGCACGGACTCCAATAAGGAGGCGTGAGCGGCGGCCAGCAGCTCCTCATCCGGCGGCTCTTGGGTCAGCAGGCTGGAGGGCTTCAGGCCGACCATCACTTGTATTGCGACGCTTGTCTTCACAAGGTCCGTGATGGTCCACTTTGCCGTTGATATTCCGGTGACGGTACCGTTTTCCGTATGGGTGATCCCGACCTTCTGGCCGTTTTCGGCAATGCGCAGAAGAATCTCGTTGCTGACGGGCAATTCAGAACCCGCAACATAAAACACGGCTTTGATGCCGTATTCCTGCAGGATGGAGAGGATCTCACCGGTGGATTCGGCATTCCCGATTCCGCAGAAGACCAGCTCGACCTTCAGGCCGGCGTTCCTGTCGAAACTGGTTTGGAGGGTGGACTTGTCCTGCTTCCCGCTTCTTTCATATCGGCGCAGGGCATTTTCGATCCCCTGGACGACAGGTGAAACGGTAACGGAAACAACGGGCTCTTCCTCTTTCACGCCGCGCAAACGATAGGCGCCTGCCAGTACGCCTGCGATCAGCAGCAACAGGACGACCGTCGTTCTGAATTGTTTTTTTCCGGGTATCAGAGCCACCACATGCCTGCTGTGATTCCTCCCTTGAGGCAGTCCTCAGGGAATCCGAGCCTACTTACTTTGATTATAGCAGAAAAGGAACAAAAAAGCGCACACATTGACCCTAAAAGGGTATTCGTCCGTGTTGTCCGGTTTCAGCCGGTGAAAGCAAGCGGAAAATGACAATCTCCAACCAAATAAACGGACATGGCTGTGACAACTGAAAAGCCGGCAACTGATTTGCCCATCCGATCACGATGCCGGATGGAATGAAAACAGCATGGCCGGCATATTTCTGTAAATGTAAAACAATCAATCAGCGGCCGATTTATTTCAGCACATCTGCCAAAGAGGCAAAACGGAACGCTTTGTCTGCTGGCAGTTTTACCATATCCTTGAAGTAGATTTCCAGCGCTTCAGGTGTATGTACGCTGACATCGGACATATGCATTATGATGCTGGCGCCGCTCTTTGTATTGCGTTTAATCGATGCTGCCAGTTTATTCACATCGATCGCTTTATAGTCTTCGCTTGTAAAGCTTCCGGATACTGAGTAGGTAAAACCGCAATCCAGCACAGTTGTCAGGCCGGTTTTACTCACCGCCAGCGTTGGTGGGCGGAACAGCCGGGTCAGCGCTGGCTGCCCGTTGATCCTGATGTCACCGACAATGGACTGAAGAAGCTGGTAACTGGTCACAAGATCCTTTTCCAATGCTTTGGCCTGCTCCGGGGTCAGGTCAGAATACTTGGTGCCTTTCCCTCCGGACACGTCATTTGCCAGGGGAAAATGCTCATGCGTATGGCTGCCGATGCTGTGCCCTTCAAGTGCGATGGCCCGCAGCAGGTTGGGGTTGTAGGTGACATAGTTTGTCCTGACAAAGAATGTCGCTTTCGCGTTATACTTTCTGAGCACATCCAGGAGGGCCATGATGGTCCGGTCAGTTCCCCAGTCGTCAAATGACAGGAAAACCATGTTCTGGCTGTTGGGGATCAATCCCTTCTTGTCGAGTTTTCGAATTTCACCCGCGGTAAAACCGGGCAGCATGGCGACTTTGTCCACCCAAAAAATGCCGATGTACCGGGACTGGATGGCAGTAAACGGATCTCCTGACAGTTGACCGGGGTGAATGGCATCCCTTACTTCCGGCAGGATGCTCTCCGCTTTGAGCGGATAAGTGTAGGTGTAGTCGCGGTTGTTGAGGATGTCCATCACCGGTTTGATTTGATATGTATTTCTTTGGGTGGCGATCAGCTTCGCAAGCTCGCTCAATATGCTGTTGCTGTACTGGTATTGATTCATCTGGAAGTGAATGATCTCTCCCCGTTGAAGTGTCCCGAATCTTTCAGGGAATTCCTTTTCCAGCACAACAGCCGGATTTGTCTCCCGTGCGTCCTCCTGCTTGGATGCTGTTCCCAAAGCTGAGATCAGCGTGAACCCTCCGGCGCCGCAGGCCTGGCGGAGGGGGACAGTGTATCCGCCGAAGGCCGGGCGCACCGGCAGCGGCTTGGTATAGGCGTATTCACTGCTCAGCGTCTCCTTGACCTGCAGCATTTCAACCAAAAGGGTCTCGGCATTGGTCACCCCGGCAGACTGCACCGCGATGCCCAGAGCATGCCCCTTGTCAAGAATGGCACGGATCTGCGATGGGTTCTGTACCATGTCTTTTGCAGAAATGAAGAATGTCGATGTCGCCTTGAGGGAGTCGAGAACATCGAGCACATTATTGAGTTCCTCTTCATTGCCCAGGCCGGAAAAGGTGAAGGCGGCGGCCGGCTCTGTTGTGTAGACCCGCGTCTGCTCCTGGGCCGGTTCGTAAGGGGAGGTGAGCAGGGACTTGGCGTTTACAGTGAAATCGGTTTGGGAAAGCGCGGCGCTCAGCTGCCTGATATAGTCCAGTCCGCTTCTTGTCACGCCGTTGAGCTGCAGGCAGAGGATGGATCCCCTGGGCAGATCGTTCAGAAGCACGCCCGGGTTTGGCTGGGAGGCGGCTGAGGACAGCGTCACCGTTTTCGCGGGGACCATGACAGTGTAAAGATATGAGGCGTACGCAGCGGCCAGGAGTTCCTCGTCCGGTGCTTCAAGAGTCAGTACTGCGGAGGGCTGGAGCCCGGTCAACAGCTGGATGGAGGCACCTATCCTGACAAAATCTGAAACGGCGCGTTTTGCCGCGGTCTTGCCGGCGACATAGGCATTCCCGGCGTAGGCAATGCCAACCGGGTGCGTGCTGTCAGCGATGATCTTCAGGCTCTGGGGATAATTGGCGATGTCTGTTTCATTGATAAAGAAAGTCGAATTGATCCCGTTCTCATCAAGCACGGATAGGATTTCCCTGATCATCGACTCTTCATGAAGGCCCCAGAAAACCATCTCTGCTTTACGGCCCCTGCTTCTTTCGGCGCTGGTCAGAAGGGCGGATTTGTCCTGTTCCCCGGCATTGTCATATCGGCTGAGCGCGTCCTCCAGCCCCTGGCTGACAGGGGTCAGCGTCGCCGCGGCAGCCGAGGTTTCCGGAGCTTTGCTTTGTGTGCGGAAATAATAGACCCCCGCAAGGCTGCACAGGATGAGAATGAGTAATATAATCGCAGTTCGGAACTGTCTTCTTCCAGGCATGAATACCACCTCTTGTTACGGTTGTGTCCACCAAATCGAGTTTGACAAGTCATCAAGGTCATTTCCGCCCAAGCGGAACAGGTCAAAGGAATCATACCCATATTCAAGGCATGTATCCCGCCACATGGCAAGAGTTTGACCGTCGGCGTACCAAACCTCATGGGCGACGCCGTCTTCCCTGTACACGGCCCTCATCGCGCCGCTGTGCGGGTCCCGCTCCGGTTCAACGCCGGCCTGCTTCAGCTGCCGGTTGATCTGCTCCTGGGTCAGGGCGGTTGTTTTCCTGCCGGTCCAGTCAAATCCGCCCGTCGCAAACGCCATGCGGACGCGGCCCGGGACATTCAGGTACAGCTTGCAGGTATCTTCCAGGAACTCATAATCCGCCTTGGGGCCCGGTCCGCCATGGGAACCGAAAAGGTTGTAGCACATCACGGAGTACTCCGGGCCTTCCGGGAACATCGCATACTTTGGCGCGTCCGATTCCAGCGCTACCCGCAGTTTGATCCCTTCCCTCTGACAGATGGACCATACCTTGGAGATCAGTCCCACATAGGATGACCAGAGGTCCAGGTCTCCATCGAAGTTTTCATAATCCAGCTCCAGCCCGTCCGGCCGGTATGTGTCAATCAGGGAGATCAGCTGCTCTGTGTGCCTGCTTTGCGATTCGGGCGATTTAAACAGCCTTTTCATCAGGGATGCTGACTTGAGTTCAAATATCCCATATTCCATTTCAACATCATTGACCACGGAGATAAAGACTTCGGCATCCTCAAAGGCCGGGTCGTTCAGGGAGGAGAGGATCTCATGTGTCTCAGGGGGGACAAAGATCTGGTCCCTGCTGTTGAACTGGCAGGCAAACGCCACAAAGGTGTCCACCTTTCCCACCACGCGTTTTGCTTCATCCATCGCGGCGTCTATTTCCCAATACGGCAGCCAGACACCGTATGAAAGCCCGCCTGCCTGGCCGGCAGACGGGAACAGCAGCCCAAAAAGCAGAACCAGCGCAAGCCCGATGCCCTTTCGCAACTCAGTCATCCTCCTGATCAGAAGCTCTCGACGAAGAAATCCACGACGGTTTGGAACCACCTCTGGATAGTGCGGTTGATCGTCTCCTGCTGCGCGCGCGCATAAGTGTACAGGATCGTGTTTGGATTCTCAGCGTCCCGGATTTCAGGACTGACGAAGACCGCGTCATACACGTCGTCATAGAGGAATCTCTGGCTGAGCTTCTCTTTGTCGTAGAATACCCCGGACCCCAGGGCAAGGGAGCCCATGGGATTGGTGGAGACAAGCAGCTGTTCCACCATGATGCGGTCATCCACCCAAATGCTGAGGCGCGAGCCCACCAGACGGATGCGGACTTCCCGGTTGCCCCGGTCGGACAGGTCCACAGTCGGGTAATACGGAGCGCCGCCCATGGCCAGGGTTTTCGGCTGAATGCTCCGCAGTCTGGTGAGTTCAGCCTTCGCCTCCTCCACCCTGATCGGGTCCGGCTCAAACGCGATCAGCGCTTCCTGCAGCGCCACCAGGCCATTGTATTCATCCTCCTGCAGTGAAACAAACGGCCCGCCGTCAAACTCGAACAGATTCTGACGGAATATCTCCTTTGGCGTAATGCCCAGTTCACGGACAACGATTTCATTGTCTTCCGCAGCGACCTGGATGCCTTGCTGCAGATTGCGGTCCGTGCGCAGATAAATGCTCTGGCATCCCATCAGGTTGCCCTGCAGGGTGACCGTCATGTCAAGGTCGGAGAACAGCTGGTTTTTCAGTGTGATGAGCCCTTCGCCCCTCGGCTGCGAGGTCAGGATGATCCTGTTATCCGCGTATTCAGCAACCCCTACGTCCGCATACCATTTCTCCGCTTCCTGCTTGTCGCCGGTGAAAAAGGCCATCTTGTCGCCCGTATCGTCCCAGATGCGCATCAGGAGGTGGTTGGTTGAAAAATAACTCTGCACCTGAAGCCGGGACAGGTCATATATGGACGAATCAAGCGTGTTCAGGGCGGTCCCCTGTCGGTTGAAGTTCATGGCATAAAGGCTGGTCAGGCTGTCACGGTTAGTGTTGCTGGCAACAGCGGTCGTGCCGAAGGCGCCGGTGTTGGAATGCATCAGAATATAAAGGCCCGGAACAAAACCCGGCGCATCTAGATAAGCTTCTTCCATCAGCCTGTAGTCCTCGCGGATGCGCGCGGTGAGCTGGGTGTCGCTTTCCTCGCGCAGCCTGTCCTTGTCCCGCTTATAATCCATCAGATAGTGGTTATAGTCCCGCCAGAGGTATTTGTAGACTTTGAGGAAGACGTTTGCGTTGAGGTGGCCGAAATAATTGCCGTAACGGTCAAAGACGTTGATATAGGAGAGCCTGTAGCCGTTGGAGCCGGTCTCCCAGACACCGCTTCTGCTCAGGGATTTCAGGGTCGAACCGGTAATGTAGGAGCTGTTCTTTTCTCCCATGTTGTTGGCGTACGTGCTCGCCGTAGCCCTGTAACCGTTCTCCTCCAGGACCCTCTGTGCCAGCGTGGTGGTATTGCGAACGCCGTCCTCAAAGAACAGGAACAGCGCTTTCTCCGGCAGGCTCCCGTAATGCATGTAGTAATCGATGATGTCTTCCTGGGAGATAGTCACGTATCCGGAGGCTTTCAGCGCTTCTATCTGCTGGCGGAAGACTTCATAGTTGACGATTTTGCTTTCAAGTTTCTTTGATTCCGTGAGCCCTGGATAGGAAATGGCGATAAACCGGTTGCTCCCGGCGACGTCTGAAATGAGGCCCCCAGGATTTGCCAATGACCCGCTTGTCAGTTCGGCCTGTGGCTTGGGTTTGGGGATCAGCAGATAGATGCCCAAAAGCACAGCGGCTGCCAGAATGACGATCTGAACCACGGTCCTGATCGTCTTAAAAGTGTTTTTCCGCCTCAGCATCTGCTCGGTCTGCGGAGCGAGCTGCGTGCGATCGCCGGATTCCTCCATGTTCGGGCATTGCTCCTTCCATGTGCGGGTGTGCTGCATCGTTGTTGCGTTAAACCTGACCGTTCATCCGCAGGCTTTCAGCCTTTGACAGCTCCCTGCCGCCGGGTCAAGTATAGAACGTTTCGATCTTCGGCTGGTTTTCGATTTTTGCCTTGCCCTTTTTCTTATTGCTGCGCGTTCCCCAGTCAGACACCCAGAAAGTGATCCAGGCGTAGGGCATTTGCCAGAGCAGGATGGCCTCGTAATACAGGCAGAACCACATCCCGTATACCCAAAGGGTGCTTTTCTTCAGGAGCAACTGCGCAAAGCTCATCATCAGAGACATCATCAGGATTCCCAGCAGGAAGGTGATGGGGTAAATGTGCAGGACGAAGGGGACATAGATCAGGTTGTAAATCACGATCAGCGGCGCGATCAGGGGGATCAGGAGCCCCATATAGAAAGACATCGACATCAAGGGCTCCTTGCGCCACATAAACCCGCCGGCCTTCAGGCTCTCCCGCAGCCAGGAGCGTTTCCAGCGCATTTGCTGCTTCAGGAACACTTTCTGGTTGCTGGGCACCAGGGTGGAGCAGATGGCGGTGTCCTGGTAGTAGGTGCGGTGCTTCTTGACCACGAAGTTCGTCAGGCTCCTGTCATCCCCGAAGGTGGCCTTGCGCCCCAGGAAAGTCTGGTTCAGCCACTCATCCAGCACCTCGCTCACCGCTTCCATCCTGTAGCAGGACAGGGGGCCGGACAGGCACATCACGGAGCTGAAATAGGCTTCTGCGGCCTTGATGATCCTGAAGGAAATGTAATAGCGGACGGACTGCATTTTGGTCAGCCAGTTCGTGTAGGTGTTGGCAACGTCAGTCCGTCCGGCAACACCCGCCATCTTGGGGTCGACCATCGGCTGGACCAGGTTGCGGATGGCGTCCGGTTCCAGGAAGCTGTCCGAATCCACAAAGGCCACCAACTCCGTGTGCGTGTTGCGGATGCCAAGGGCCATGGCCTCGCGCTTGCCCTGGTTGTGTTTCTGGAAAAAAACGCGGATGCGTTCATGGGTCTTAAAGCGGCTGCTTTCCTGCCAGAGTTTTTGGACCGTGCTCTTGATCGCGTCCACGGAGCGGTCGCTTGAGCCGTCGTCCACGATGATGATTTCAAGCTTGTCCACCGGATAGTCCTGGTCGATGCAGCTGAGGATCGTTCTTGAGATCCAGGTCTCCTCATTGAAGCAGGGGATCACAATGGTGATGCTCGGGGTGTAATTGGGGTCCACCGGGACAGACCGGTACAACGCGCCGAAGAGATACCGCGACAGCAGGAAAGCCGCCGTCACGATCGAATAGGCGTACAAAAGGCTGTTCTGGCTGAAGTACAGCACGCTCTCAGCCCGCATCAGCAGGATCACCATCGTCACCAGCATCAGGAACAAAGAGGCAAGCGTCAGGAGGAAATTGTCCTTGGATTTGCGGCGGTATTCGTAAAGCGGCTTGTCAAACTGCACCGCGAAAGTATCCTGCTCAAGGCTGACCCGGGCTACCTTGGCCTTCACCCGGTAACGTTTTTCAGTACCTTCCTGCAAAATCCCCGGCGTCAGGTTGAATGTCAGGTGGCAGGTGTCCCCCGCTTTCAGCGCGGAGGTCCTTTTCCCCCTGGGAAGATTGATGCGCATGCCGGTCTGGGAAATATCATCGCAGACCGCGTCAAGCGTCCTTGACAGTCTCCCTGTCACCTGAACTTTCACAGCAAATCGGACACAGTAGCGCCTGCCTGCGAATCGCGCGTGCTGGGGCTTGTGGGGATCGCCCGGCAGATCATCACGCCGGTCTGCCGCGGAACGGATCAGATAGGGGTCCGGAACATGAGGAAGCAGCCGTCTGTCTGTCTGCGGCTGTATCATCTGCTCCGTGACTGGTTTTTTGTTGGACATGAAGCTTCCCTTTCCCCCTGGAGAGTCGGCGTCAGGTTGGCCAATGGCGAAGGAGATAATCAAGCATCATTTGGCATCCTTCGTCGTTGAGATGGTAGCCGTAAGTGTTTTGATCAATGCACAGCGACAGCGGCAGGTTGCCGTCACTGTCCCGCAGGGCGGAAGCCCCGTCGATGAAGGGGATCCCGAAGGACAGGCAGAACTTGTAGACGGCAAGGTTGTACTGGAAGATCTTCTGGTTATCGGGCTTCCCGATTTTCAGGGCTGTTCCCGGGGGTATGGATTGCAGGAAGATCCGGATGCCGGGGTTCTTCTCGCGGATCTGATAGATCATCAGCTTGATGCTGTCAATGAGCGCGTTTGCTGAGTACTGGCGTATATCTGACAGCCCGGGCATGAGGATGACGGTCTTTGCCTGCAGCTTCAGCAGAGCGTCCGCGATGGCCATTTTTTCTCCGTCCACCTTCGGATGCTCCGACAGGTCAGTGATCCGCATCAGGGCGGTCCGGATGCCAAACGAGGGCGTGGTCAGGAATCGTGTATCCCCAAGGAATCCGGGATCGTTCTGCCGCCGCCAGGCGACATAACCCTCCACCCCCTGGAGGATGGAATCGCCGACCAGGACGACGCCGCTGAGCTGGCTGGCGCTCTGGGCGGGGCCTTCCGTTACGCCAAGGGGTGCTGCGGTCACCGGAAGCGCGTAGGCCGTTTCGTCCAGCGCGGCCAGCGTCAGTTCATCAAGCACTGCGGGTGAATCAAACATGGTGATCCGCTCTGCCTGAAGCGCCTGGGGCAGCAGCACAGTGTAGCCCTCTTCTTTCAGCGCTTCCAGCAGCCAGGAAAAAACCTGCGCCACATTGATATAACGAACCTCAATGAGCTCCTCCATGTCATCCGACAGGTGCGGCGGAGGATCTATCGCCAGGTTGTCCATGCTTTCATACGCCCGCTCATACTCTGCGGCGTCGAGTTCCTGCCCCAGCTTGATGGAGATGATGGCGCCCGGGGTCAGCCGCTGGGTATAAATCAGGGCGTCGTCCTGCTTGCGGAAGCTATGGTGGTTCAGGTAGACCGAGGGCAGGACGCCGGCTTCCAGACCTGCCAACGCGGCTGTCTGAAGCAGTTCCCTGGTGTACTCTGAACCGTTGCCGCGGAACAGCTTGGGTGTTTTCCCCGTGACCATCTCCAGCTGTTCCTGGCCGTGGCTGAACTGCTCCAGGTTGGTCTGCACATCCTTTTCCTGCATTTTTTTCGGCGCGTTCAGGCCGTAATTGCCGATGATGAAGCCGCTTTCCGAGATCTCCTTTACAACGTCCGGGTGTTCGTTGGCTGCAACCCCGCTGATGAAGAACACGCCGGGAACCTGATACGCCTTGAGCGCTTCAATCAGCAACCGCATTGAAACATCGTCAGAGTAGCCTTCCAGGATGATGCTGACGACGCGCTTGTTTGTCAGAACGCTGCCATATACTTTTGCCGGCTCATTGGTCAGCGCGGGCGCGGGTGAAACGGTATACCTGGGCAGATAGGTCGATTTAGGATTTTCCGTTCCGGTTTTTGGCGCACACCCGGCCGCCAGCGCCATGACAGCGCACAGAAGCAGGCTTACCGCGGCCCGCCGGGACACTCTCCTGGTTTTCTCCTTCATCATGATGAATACTCTTGCTCCACATTCCTGATGGGCGTTTCCTCATCCTGAGGAAGGGCGAAACGCATGCTTTCGGACTGACGCAATACGTCAATGGAGGCGTTGAGATCCTCTTCCATGCGGTGGAAATGATCTGTCATATCCTGTTTGAATTGCAGGGCATGGTAATATGCGGCGCGGCTTGCCGCGATCATGCGCGAGCGTTTCTCATATGCAAGCCGGAGGATTTCCTCCTTATCACTCTTGGCCTTATCAAGCAGCTGCTTGGTCTTGCGCTCTGTATCAAGCATCTGCTCAACTGGATTCTGGCGTTCAACCGTTGCCAGCAGCTCACCCAGTTTATCCGCTTTCGTCTGCAGTCTGGCAAGCTCGACAGCCTGTTGGGACAGTTGTTCACTCAACCGGGCGTTATCCACCTGGCTCCTGGCCAGTTTTTCGCTCAGGCGCAGGATTTCCTGTGTTTTTGTATCGGCTTCCTCAGTAGCCTTCAGTGCGCGTTTCCCCAGTTCTACCGCGGAATCCCTATGGTCTTCCTTTTCCTGGAGAATCGCGTCAAACCGCTCGCGCAGGGCTTTGAGTTCCTTGCGTTCCGGCGCGATGGCCTGCATGACGTTTGCAAAGTATCCCTCAACCTCGTCGGCCTTGTAATACTTCCCCCATCTGCGTTTGAGTGAATTATTGAGCGTGACGTCGTTTTTCATTGTTATCGGGCCTCATTTCGTATAGGTTCTCAGAAAAGTGGCGGTATTATTTCCAATTCTATCAGCAGAAAAACGATGGCGCCTATACAGCACAGAGCCAGCAGTCCGTTGAGGATACTGAATAAGGCAGAGTGCCGGCGCACTGGCTGTTTTGGAAACTCAAAATCCATAGAATCTTCCGGCTCTTCCTCGGGAGATGAAACCTCTGTTTCCATCCCAGGGGTCCAGTAGATCGTGCTGTTCCTGTCGTAATACTCCCGGTCCCTTGGCGAAGAAGCGATGACGGGCATGGGTTCAGCGAGCCCGCCGCGCGGAGCAGATGCCCGCGGCTCTTCCTTGGGGGCTGGTGCTGAGGCTTTGGCTGCCTGGGGTGCCGGCGCTGTATCCGCTCGGTTGTCAGCCTTGGCAGGGTTTTCTTTTATGGAAGCGGGATACTCTGTAACCCGGCTCACTTTTGCGGTTGGCGCAGCCTCAGGCGGATTGCTTATATGCCTTGCCTTTTCCGCTTCGGGTATGAGGCTATCGTTTTCCATGCCATCATCAGAGTCACCCAGTCCTTTTTGCGCATAAGACAGATAAACCTGCGCGGCCAGGTAGGCGTCAATATGCCCGGTCAATGGGCTGCTGGCGTAGCGGCGCTCCAGTTCCTGGAAGACCCGCTCCGTGAGTTTCTTTGCCGGCTGGTCGGCGCCTGTTACCCTGAAGGCGTGCTGATATATGACGCCGTAATATTTTTTCCGAAATAAATCGGATGAAGGCTGAGAATCATAGGATGTAATGCTTGCGAACGTCATGTTCCATAAACCTTTCTTGCCGGGAGGGGGTGCTGAAAACCAAACAGGATTTTTACCTGTGAGAGTGGTGAATTTGTTCCCTCAATGCTTGAGTCTGTCTTCTGGACCAGCGCTTTTGGGAAGATAGTCATTCCGGAAATATTTCGCTGTACCAGAAAAATAGGGTCGAAAAACAAAAACCCGAGGTGATTATACCCACCTTTTCAATATTGGTCAATAACCGGAAGATACAAATATATTATTTTCTTAACAATTTGCGGTCAAATGTCTGGTAATAGATCCAATGCGGTGAATGGGCAGGCGGAAGACAAAGCTGAAGGGAACCCTGAAACACAGCAACTTAAAAAAACACACCTGATACACGCTTGCTGTGCTATAATAAAAAAAAAGGCCAAGGAGGACTTTACCCGTGGTTGCACCGGTTATTTTTTTTGCCACCTATGCCTCGCTGCTTGCCTTTCCTAAGGTCAGGGCTTATATTGCGCTGGGATCGGGCGCCTTGTTTGTGATTACCGGCATTCTGCCCATCAGCAAGGTGTTTGGCGCGGTGGACTGGAACGTCCTGATGATGATCGCCGGTACCATGGGCATCGTACATCTGTTCATCCAGTCAAAAATGCCTTCGCTGATGGCGGATTATATCATCCGCCTTATGCCCAGTGTAAAATGGGTGATTGTCGCCCTCTCCTTGTTTGCGGGCGTCATCTCCGCGTTTGTGGACAATGTCGCAACCGTGCTGATGGTGGCGCCGGTCGCGCTAGTAGTGGCGAAAAAACTGGACATCTCGCCTGTCAAGATGATCATCGCCATCGCGATCTCCTCCAACCTTCAGGGTGCGGCGACACTGGTGGGCGATACCACCGCCATCCTCCTGGGCGGAGCGGCAGGGATGGACTTCCTTGATTTCTTTTTTTATCAGGGCAAGCCGGGCATGTTCTTTGTAGTTCAGGCTGGCGCAGTCCTGTCGGGTTTTATGCTGGTTTTCCTCTTCCGAAAGCATGGCCAGAAGGTAAAGATGGAAGACAAGACCGCTGTGACAGACTATTTTCCCACCGTTCTGCTGGCGGGCACTGTCGTGCTGCTCATTCTGGCCTCCTTTATCCCTGAGAAGCCCGCGGTGACCAACGGCCTGATCTGCATTGGCCTCCTCCTCATCGGACTGGCCAGGGATGCCATCCGGACAGGAAAACCGCTGGAATCAATCGGCGAAACCCTCAAGGAAATCGACTTTTTCACATTGATGCTGCTGGCGGGCTTGTTTGTTGTCATCGCGGGAATCACCGAAGCGGGCGTGGTGACCTCCATCAGCCGGATTTTTGTGAAGCTCAGCGCCGGAAACCTCTTTGCGATCTATACCCTGATTGTCTGGGCTTCCGTGCTGTTCTCAGCATTCATCGACAATATCCCCTATGTTGCCACGATGCTGCCTGTGACGGCCGGCATCGCCAAACTGATGGGGGTGGATCCGACTGTCCTGTATTTCGGGCTTCTGGCCGGCGCGACCCTGGGCGGCAACCTGACGCCCATCGGGGCTTCCGCCAACATCACCGGGCTGGGCATCCTGCGCAAAAGCGGTTATGAAGTTTCAGCGGGCGAGTTCATGCGCGTCAGCGTTCCTTTTACCCTCACGGCTGTCGCTTCCGGCTATGTGCTCATCTGGCTGTTCTGGGGCTCGGGATTTTGATTCCAAACATGATGTGACCGGCAGATATATTGAACGCTTCCATAGCCGCCCGTCCGGGCGGCTTTCCTTTTACGCAAAAACTGACGATTTACCGCGTGGTTTCTTGCTGACCGGCGAGAATGGTGCTAATCTGGCCACACAGGCTGATGTCCTGCTGAATCTTCAAAAAC
>DIWD01000047.1 GCA_002428405.1 bacterium UBA6115 | reverse complement strand
GGCATTCATGTTGAACCGCCAGGAAAAATAGGGAACCAGCAAAGCCCTGGTCACGCGATAGGCGATTTCCTGCCGTCTGCGGCCGGGGCGGTTTTTTGCCACTTCATCTCCTCTTTCTGTCCAGGCCGCGAATCACCTGATTGTGCGGAGACAGGCTGAAATGATTATATCCAATTATACATCCTATCAACACTTTATTCCATACTGTCAGTTTTTAGTATCAGTATCCGCCAGTGATTTGCTCTGTCATTGCCTTGGCGCAGCGCAGTCCGTCGACCGCCGCGGACATGATCCCGCCTGCGCGGCCGGCCCCTTCCCCGGCCGGATAGACCCCTGGCAGACTGGATTGGAAATGCTCGTCCCGCCAGGCTTGGACCGGGCATGAAGACCGGGATTCCACCCCCGTCAGCACGGCGTCAGCCAGCGCGAAACCCTTCAGTTTTCTATCAAAGGCCGTTATCGCTTCCCGGATCCCATCAACCGCGAAGGCCGGCAGGACGCTGGAAAGATCCGTAAAACAGACGCCGGGCCGGTAACTGGGCGTGACTTCGCCCTGTGTGCTGGAGGGAGTGCTCTGAAGAAAATCAGAAACCAGCTGGCCAGGCGCGATGAAATCCCCTCCGCCCAGGATAAAAGCCTGATGCTCATAATATCGCTGGTAGATAAAACCGCTGAGCGGGTCATCATCCCTGAGATAGTCCTCCGGCCTCACCTCCACCAGCAGCGCCGCATTGGCGTTCCTGCCGTCCCTGCGCGACGCGCTCATCCCATTGAGGCATACGCCGCCTGGCTCGCTGGCTGAGGGCATGACCCAGCCGCCCGGGCACATGCAGAAGGTGTAAGCGCCGCGTCCATCTTTCAGCCTGTGTGCCAGGCGGTACTCCGCCGGCGGCAGATGGCCGCTCTCCGCCGCTTTCCCATATTGCGCGCGGTCGATCAAGGACTGGGGATGCTCGATGCGGACCCCGATGGAGAAGGATTTCGGCATCATGGCAAGACGCTGCCGGTGCAGGGTACGGATCGTGTCCCTGGCGGAGTGGCCCACGGCAATCATGGCTGCCCCGCATTCTGTTTCAAGGATGCTGCCGTCTTTTTCATACTTCAGGCCGGTCAGCCGGCCGTTGTGAATGATGAGGCTGTCCATTCTTGCGCCAAAGAGCACCCTGCCGCCCAGGGACTCGATTTCCCGGCGCATGGAGGATACGACCTTCGGCAGTTTGTCCGTGCCGATGTGGGGATGCTGAAGGTATAAAATCTCCTCCGGCGCGCCGTGCCGTATAAAGAGTTCCAGCACGTCCCGGCAGAGCGGATCCTTGATGCCGGTGGTGAGCTTGCCGTCGGAAAAGGCGCCGGCGCCGCCCTCGCCGAAAAGCAGGTTGCATTCCGGATCCAGAATCCCCCTGTACATCAGCGCGTTGATGCTGCGTCCCCGCTGGGATACCGGCTGACCCCTTTCCAGAACCAGAGGCTCCAGCCCTGCCGCAGAGAGATAATACGCCGCGAACAGGCCGCATGGACCCAGCCCGACGACAGCTGTCTTCGCCTTTTTTGTTGCCTTGGGCACTGACAGCCGCGCCTCTTCCGGTACCAGCGTGACACCTTTACCTTTGTAACGCTCGGCGAAACGGGCCTCATCTGCCTTGATGACCAGGTCCAGCGTATATACGAACACCACGCGGGATTTATCGCGCGCGTCGATGCTTTTTTTGCTGATCCGCCAGGACAGCACCTGCTCCGGTCTGAGCATAAGCCGCCTCATGGCCTCCTTCAGCGGTGCGTCAGGTTCTGCCCCCGGCGGGATATGAAGGTTGCTGATCCGTAACACGCGGATGTCCTTTCCATTACAGACGCATTAATTGCCAAGCTCAATGCTGATTTCGGTGAATAAGTTCAGCACATCCTCAAGTTTTGTATTTAACTTGTCCTCTCCCTGTTTGTCCAGCACAACACCGCCCTGGTGCATCATCATCAGCCGGTCGCCATAAGACACCGCGTAGCGCAGGTTGTGTGTGACCATCAGCGCTGTCAGGTGCTGTTCACGTATAACCCGGTCAGTGAGCGCCATGATGGTATCGCTGGTTTTGGGATCCAGCGCAGCGGTGTGTTCATCAAGGATCAGAAAGTCAATCGGCGTCATGACGCACATGATCATAGCCAGCGCCTGCCGCTGACCGCCGGACAGGCTGCCCGCCTTCGCGGAAAGCATGTTTTCAAGCCCCAGCCCAAGAGGGCTGAGCATCTCCCGGTATCGCCGGATCTGCTTTTTATCGGTTCCGGGGCGCAGGTTCATCCGTTTCTGCTTGTTGTCCGCCAGGGAAATGTTTTCAAGGATGGTCATCTCCGCGCAGGTGCCCATGGCGGGATTCTGGTGGATGCGGCCAATGCGTGAAAGACGTTTGTGCTCCGGCAAACGCGCAATGTCCTGGCCGGAGATGAGGATCTGCCCAGCATCGGGCATGATGGAGCCGCACAGAAGGTTGAGCAGGGAGGTTTTGCCTGAGCCGTTGGAGCCGACGATGGAAACAAACTGTCCTTTGGGAACACTCAGCGAGAAGTCCTCAAACAGGCACAGTTCCCTGACTGTCCCGGGATTATAGACCTTGCGGATGTGTTTGAGTTCAAGCATCCAGCAGCGCCCCCTTCCGTCTGAGCAGGCCTGAAGACAGGATAGCTAAAAACAGCATTGCTGTCACCAGCTTCATGTCCCCTGGGCGTAATCCGATGGAAATGGCCAGGCTGTAGCACGCTTTGTAGAGGATGGCTCCGATGATGACTTTTGAAGTGGAGCGGATATGTTCAAACCGCTTGAACAGGTTGACACCGATGATGACCGAGGCCAGCGAGAGCACCATGGCGCCTGTGCCCATGGATATTTCAAACAGGCGCTGCTGCTGGCAGAGGATCCC
>DIWD01000042.1 GCA_002428405.1 bacterium UBA6115 | reverse complement strand
ATTGCCATCACCGGCATCATGCAGGTAGTGGGCTTTAAAACAAGCGTAAGCCTGCTTCAGAATGTTGCTTTGCCCCTGCTTCGCGCCACTGTACGGCCCAATATGGTTGTCGATGAAGAAGCGACCCAGGCTGCGCGCCTGTCCGCCTGGGAGGCCGTGGAGCCAACCATCTTCAAGCAGGGCCAGAATATCGTCGTGGCGGGCGAGGGAAGAATCAAGGAAAATCAAATCGCGATGCTCACCAGCCTCGGACTGCTCAGCGACAATCAGGTCGATTACGCGATGTACATCGGTTCCTTTATCCTTGTAACCTGTGTGCTGACCCTGGCGGCGCTCTTCCTGCGGTTTTTCTGCTTGGCTCTGTTCAATAACCTCAAACGGCTCCTGATTGTATACCTGACAATGGTTCTTACGTTGGCCTTGTGCCTGTTTGCCAAAGAGATCCGGCTGATGTATCTGGCGCCCCTGGCGCTTCCCTATATGCTCCTGACTGTCACTGTCGGCATTCTTCCGGGTGCCATCGCCGGCCTTTCCACATCGCTCATCGCGGCACTGATGCTGACAAACGCCGGCAGCGCCAGCATGGACATGATCAACCTGATCATGATGGCGGTGTTCTCAGGGACATTCTCCGCTCTCCTTCTTCATCGCAAATACCAGCGTTCCCTCATCCTCATCACTGGAGCGGCTGCAGGTTTGTCAGGCTTTCTGATCATCCTCTCCATCGGGCTGATGACCAGCATGTCGCTGAGCGCCACACTGAATAAAGCGCTCTGGGTGATGCTCGGCGGAGCGGCCAACGCCCTGCTGTGCCTGTCTCTTCAGCCGGCTATTGAATCATTGTTCAACCTCCCCACCCCCATGCGCCTGCTGGACCTGACCAACCCGAACCATCCGCTGATGCGCAGGCTGTTATTGGAAGCGCCCGGCACTTTCCACCACAGCATCATCATCGCCAACCTTGCCGAGGCGGCGGCTGAGGCCATTGGAGCCAACCCCCTTCTCGCCCGGGCCGGCGCATATTTCCATGACATTGGCAAACTGAAGCGGCCGCTGTATTTCAAGGAGAACCAAATCGGCATTTCCAACCTGCATGACTCGACGGATCCGCAGGTGTCTGCCGCCATCATCATTTCACACGTGCGCGAAGGGATCGCGCTGGCCAGGCAGCATCGCCTGCCGCAGGAAATTCAGCAGATCATCGCGGAACACCACGGCAACTCCCTGGTCGCCTTTTTTTACAACAAGGCCTTGAGCGAAGCTGATGGGAAGCCCGTTGATGACAAGGCCTTCCGCTACGACGGCGTTCCGCCGCAGACAGCAGAAGGCGCACTGATTATGCTGTGCGATACTGTTGAGGCCGCGATCCGCACGCTGTCCAACCCGACGCGGGAAGAGATCACCAGCTTTATTGACGAGCTGATCAGAAAGAAAGTGGAGACCGGCATGTTCAACCAGTCCCCCCTCACCTTAAAGGACCTGAGCCTGGTCCGCGACAGCTGCGCATCGGTCATCTACGGCGTATTCCACGAACGGATTGAATACCCTTCCGATCCAAACAAGCTCCCTCCCGCCGAGCGGGTGTTGGCCTACCTTCAAAGTATCCGCAGGCCCGCAAGGCCGGCTGCGCAGATCCTACCGCTGCAGGCCCCTATCATCAAACCATTGACGGCAGCGGAAGAAGTCCTTCAGAACGCACCCCGTGTAACTGACAAAAAAGCAGCTGTTGACACTGCGCGGCAAAGCCTATCCTCAATAAAAGCGAAAACTGAAGCACAAAAAGGCAAGGCATGATAAGGGTTCTCCGCAAGGCCGACGCTCCCGTCGCTGACAGTGAATTCACCGCGCTTTCCAACGCCTGCTTCCTGGCCCAGGAGTTAAGCATCCCCTGCCTGATCACGCTGACATTGACGGACGATGAAGGGATCCGCGCATACAACCGTGAATGGCGGAAAATCGACAAGGCAACGGACGTGCTCAGTTTCCCTTTGCTTCCCCTCACCCCCGGGGACACCCTGCATGACAGCCACCCGATGCTTCCCCAGGCCTGGGACAGCGCGGAAGGCGCGTTTTCCCTGGGTGATGTCGTGATTTCAGTTCCAAGGGCAGCCTGTCAGGCAGATGAATACGGGCAAAGCCTGAAGAAGGAACTCCTGTATCTTTTTTCCCACGGTTTGTTTCATATTTTGGGATTTGATCATCAAAACAAGGAGGACAAGCGCAGGATGCGCGAAAAAGAAAAGCGCGCGGCGGAATTGATGTCCCAAAACGGCACGCAGGAAGAAACGCTGCTGGACAGCGCCCGCAAAGCGCGGAATACGGCCTACGCGCCTTATTCAAACTTTCGTGTCGGCGCAGCGCTGCTGGGAGAAAGCGGTAGAATTTATACCGGAGGGAATATTGAGAACATTTCCTACGGCCTGACCAACTGCGCCGAACGCACAGCGCTGTTCAAGGCGGTCAGCGAGGGCGAAAGGAGCTTTACCGCCATCGCCATAGCGGCCGATACTTCCCCGCCATGGCCCTGCGGCGCGTGCCGTCAGGTGCTTTCGGAGTTCGCGCCCAAAATGACAGTGCTGATCACCTGGGGAGATGGGCGGCGCGCGCGGAGTACCCTTGACCAGCTTTTACCCAACAGTTTCCTTGATTTTCAGGAGGACAGCGAGTGACCAATCAGGCTAAATCAGTTTTCCGCTCCGGCTTTGTCAGCATCGTCGGACGCCCCAATGTCGGCAAATCAACCCTGCTCAACGCACTCATCGGCGAAAAGGTGGCGATCACTTCACCCAAACCGCAGACCACGCGCAATCAGATTATCGGCATCCGCAACGCGCCGGACTCCCAGATCGTGTTTGTTGACACGCCGGGCATCCACAAGCCGCGCACCAAACTGGGCGAATACATGGACAAGACCATACAAAATGCCCTCCAGGCCATTGACGCCCTGGTGGTCATCGCCGATGCCTCAAGGAGCGATCCCCGGGAAAGGGACACCATCCGTGCCTTGGCGAAAGGGAATGTCCCCAGTTTCCTGATCCTCAACAAGATCGATCTGATCCACCCCCAGCAGCTGCTGCCGCTGATTTCTGATTATTCAGCGGACGGTTTCCGATCGATCCTCCCCCTTTCCGCCAAGACCGGGGAGGGCGTTTCCCTGCTACTCAAACAGCTGCTTGATGTTCTGCCGGAAGGCCCGCGCTATTACCCGGAAGGGCAGTGGACCTCCCAAACTGAGCGGCAGATCGTCGCTGAACTGATTCGCGAACAGGCCTTATACAGCCTCAATGAGGAAATCCCGCACGGCATCGGCGTTGAAATCCTGTCCATGAAGGAAATCAACGAGAACCTGACGGAGATCTTCGCTGACATTTACTGTGAGCGCGCTTCCCACAAAGGGATGATCATCGGGAAAGGCGGCGCAATGCTGGGGAAAATCGGGACAAAAGCCCGCACGCAGATTGAAAGCCTGCTCAATACGCACATCAACCTGAAACTCTGGGTCAAGGTCAGGCCCGATTGGCGCAATTCCCAAAACGATCTGAAGACCCTTGGCTATTCGGAGTAGAGAAACGTGAGGAAGAGACTGATTTCGGCCTTTCTTTCGCTGTTTCTCATCACGCCATTTGTATATATATCCCTGAATACGGAAAAAGCTGAAGAAAAAAGCCTGAACAAGTATTCATACATGTTCTTCGGAACTTTTGACACGGCGATCACCCTCATCGGCTTTGCTGAAAACCAGGAGGCCTTTGATGAGGCTGCGGAGTTGACCGAGGAACTCTTCAATGAGTACCACCGCCAATTCAATCAATACTATCCTTATGAAGGCCTCAACAATGTCTATTACCTCAACCGCAACGCCGCGAAATCGCCCGTGACGGTGCCCAGGGAGCTGTTCAGCCTTCTGCTGTGGTGCAAACAGGTCCAGCCGCTCACCAGGGGACGGGTCAACATCGCAATGGGCTCGGTGCTTTCATTGTGGCATGAGGAGCGGGAAAACGCTGAAACAGATCCGGACAGCGCAAAGCTGCCGGATATGGCTGCGCTGCGGGAAGCCGTAAAGCACGCCAACATGGACGACGTGATCCTTGACGAGTCAAAACAGACCGTGTTCTATCAAGATGAAAAACTAAGCCTGGATCTTGGCGCTGTGGCGAAAGGTTACGCGGCCGAGTTGGTCGCCCAGGTTCTCCTGAAGGGAAGCATGCCCCATTTCATCATCAATGCCGGCGGCAATGTACGCGCCGGGCATCCTCCGCTGGACGGCAGAAGCGACTGGGGCGTCGCCGTGCAGGACCCTTTCGCGGAGTTCACGCTCAGCGCTGACACCGGCGTGTTGGATGTTTTCTATGTGCATGACCAGTCAGTCGTCACCAGCGGGGATTACCAGCGCTTCTACACCGTGGACGGAAAACGCTATCACCATCTGATCTCCCCGGACACCCTGATGCCCTCGGAGAATATGCGTTCCGTGACCATCATCACCCGGGATTCAGGCTTTGCTGACCTGCTGTCCACCGTCGTCTTCCTGATGCCCTTTGAGGAAGGATTGGAGTATGTCCTGTCCCTGGATGGCGTTGAGGCGATGTGGGTCCTCAATGACCGCAGCGTGTACATGACCCCTGGCGCGAAAAATGTGGCCCTCTCCTCCGGTGCCCTGCCGCAGTAATTGATTTTTATTTTTTTCCGATGATCAGCGGGACACGCATTTCCCGCCTCGTCAGCCCGGCGTGCATCCTGATCAGGTGCTGCAGGGCTCTTTTTTGATACAGTGCGCGGCTGCCCACGGCAATTGCCACGTAGTTCCCCAGCAGATCGATCAGCCCTTCCCTACGCCGTCCTTCTCCAAATAATCCCCTGTCCAGAGCTTTTAAACTGTCCAAGAGCAGGAAATCCCTGCCGAAGGCGGCATTGAAAACGTCCGGGAAATATTCGATATATTCTTCTTTTACATACATCGCTGCCGCGCGCGGCTCCATGACCGGCGGCCTCACGAGCATGCGCATGACATCCGCTTGTTCCTCAATAATGGCCGGCTCTGTATCAATCAATCCGTGGTCTGCCGTCACGACCAGAAGCGTGTCCTCCGGCAGCTTCATCGCCAGTTCCTCGATCTGAGCATCAAGCAGGTTAAGAACCTCATGGCTTTCCCTGCTATGTATCCCGCTTGTGTGCATGCTCGCGTCCGGCTCGCCGAAATAGGCGTACACATAATGCCGCCCAGGCTTGCGGCAGGATTCCAGAATACGCGAAATCAACTGGGGCATGTCCGCCGCGTAGATTTTATCGTGCGCGGAGATGGCTGTCCCTTCCGCCTGTCCCTTTGCAGTGATGATCTTTGTGATGTCCTTCACCTTCAGAAGAGATGAGGCAGCGTGGAACTCCGCCGCCATTTCCCCGGTGAACTGCTCACGGTTGCTGAAGATATCGACGCTCTTGCCGATTTCCTTGAAATACAGCGTCCATCCAAGCCAGCCATGCTCAGCGGGAGTCAGCCCGGTTCGAAAACTTGTGGTCGCTGCCGTTGTGGTCGACGGAAAAACAGCCGACATCTCGCTGATCCGCCGTTTCTTCAGGAAGCTGTTTTCCGGGAATGATTCTTCCAGCGTCGTTGCCCCAAGCCCGTCAAGGATGAGCAGCACGACATTGCGGTAACCTCTTTTCAGGTAACTGTCGAGCACAGGCAATGTTGTATGCCCGGATTGCACCCCATAATGCGCCAGGATGGACGCGGCCAGGTTCACCCCGCAGCATTGGTAGTCCGGCCAGACAATCTCAGCGGAGGCGCTCAAACAATTCACCCGCGAGAGCGATCTGCTCGCTGATCAGCCGAAGGATTTCATCTGCGGACACCGTTTTTTCACCCAGTTCCATCTCGGCTGTCCGCCATCCGGAAGCCAGCACGTTATCAATCGCAGTCTTGAGGCAGTCGCCTTCCTGCCTGAGCCTCAGGCCCTGGTCAAGCATGATGGATGTTGCGTAAAGCACGGCGAACAGACCGGCGCCGCTTCCCCTGTTGACGGGGGAAACGGTATATAACTGCCTGGTTTCAGAATGGTAGGTTGTATAAACCAGTTCTTCCACTCCGCCCAAAAAAACTGATAAGCGCCTGATGACCTTGGCCGCATCCGCAGAACAGAGAAATACCTGCTTTTCCTCCCCAGAACTGAGGATCCGGCTGATCGCCTCGTCCATTGTCATCGCTTCAGGCGCCTGCAGGGCGGCAAACATCGCGGCTTTTGACGCGGCATTGTTCCAGGAGGTCGTCTCACCTTCCGGCGGTACTATGAACAGCCGCCCTGAACCTTCCTTCACCTTCGTACAAGCGGCTGAAGCAGCGCGGGCCAGCTGCGAAGCAGTGGAGGCCAATGGCCAAAGAAGCGTGAGTCTGTTCTGTTTGCCGCTCTTTAATCGGCTCAGTCTGTTCAGGTCTTTCGGATGGTCAAACAGGATTTCGCCCGCATAACAACCCATCGCCAAAGCCATGTGCTCCAGCGATTCCGTACTTCCCAGTGCCAGGACCGCGTCGGATTGGCGCACTCCCTCCAGCGCGTCCTGCGTATCGCCATCGCCAAATATCTCTTCCTTCATGATCAGGCTTTGACCAAAGGCGACAGCGACCGCCGTCAGCGTTTGCTGGGAAGCCCGGAGATCTTCCCGGAAGCGCTCCCTTTCGACAAGCATCAGGATTTTCGCGCGCATACCCTACTCCCAGTCCACCGGGTATTCTTTGACTGCGTATTCAAGGTTCTTCCCGTTGCTTTTCAGCATGTTGATGACATTGTCGATCAAGCGCTGGTCAGTAAAGGGTGTCAGGGCGAAGTCATTGTAATCCGTCTTGGAAGATATCCTGGCTGGGATGATGCGGAAGGAATCCGTCTGGGTTTCGCTTTCAGTGATATTGAAACGGACCTGGAAAAGAAAAGTGCTCATGTCGCTGGGCTTGTTGTTGCCGGCGAAGCTGAAATTGCCGAGGGAATATACGATATATTTCCCCTTGTACTGCTCAATGGGATTGATGCGGTGGCTGTGGTGCCCCAGCACCAAGTCAGCCCCCGCGTCGATGGTCAGTCTGCCCAGCTTGATCTGGTTGGCATTGGGTTTGTAGTCCAATTCATCACCCCAGTGAAAACTGACTATGACAATGTCATGCTCCGCCTTTGCCCTTGCAACGTCAAGGGGTACCTGAACCAGGAGCTCCTCCACCATCTCCCTGTACTGCTGGTAGGTCAGCATGGCGATGGATACACCGTATACTTCATAGACGCCCATGTTCTTCGCGTCGCTCCAGACGATGCCTGCCCCTTCCAGCGCTGACTTGGTCTCGTTCAGACCGGTCTCCCCATGATCCATGACATGATTGTTCTGCAGGGCAACAGCCTCGATGCTGCCTTCCTGAAGGATCTTCACATACTCCGGCGGCGCGGAGAACACAAACTGGTTGCCGTTTTTATAGACAGGGGCGGTGGTCAGGGTCCCCTCGAAGTTGACGATGGTCATGTCATCGCCCTCCAGGATCTCCCTGATATTGCGGGTAAGAAAGTTCAGGTCTCCTCCCTGCCTCTTCAGTTCCTTTTCAAACAGGGAATCTCCGCGTTTCCGGACGTCCCCGCCTATGGTCATGTCACCGCCGGCGGTGACGGTAATCTGAATATCTCCATCGCCAAGAAGGTTCTGGGGCGGTATGGTGATGTCAGGCGCTGTTGTTGGCGTGGGTGTGGACAGGGGAGCCACCGTCGCCAGAAGGTCCGGGTTCAGGTCAATGATGGACACTTCCTCATCGGCAAGGACAGCAATATCCAGCATGAATGTGCATAAAACAAGGGCAATCAGCGCTGCGCTGAGCTTTTTCATCATCAATCTCCTAAGTCTCCTAAATTTCTTCCAGGAATGCGGTTATTCGGACGAATGCCTCCATCAGCTTGTCCGTGGCGGTGGCATAACAGCAGCGGATGTGGCCTTCGCCGCTTGGGCCGAAGGCGCTTCCCGGCACTGTGACGACGTGTTTCTCCTTCAACAGCCTATCACAAAACTCAATGCTGCTCAGTCCCGTTTTTTTAATGGAAGGGAATGCGTAAAAAGCGCCTTTCGGCTCAAAGCAATCAAGGCCCATCCCGGTCAGCGCCTGGTGCGTCAGCCGTCTCCTGCGGTCATAGCTGTCCCGCATCCGTTTGATTTCAGC
>DIWD01000018.1 GCA_002428405.1 bacterium UBA6115 | reverse complement strand
GTCTTTCATAGGTCCTCCAAAGGCGCATTATTGTCTGGATTATGGCCTTTCGCATTGCGGGATGTCAAGGCAGGGAAGAAGAAGCGCATCGGATCCGGCAGGAAAAGCAGACTATACACAATTGCATAAACGTGGTAAAGTGGAACAAAAGAAGTCAAGCGAGGAAACAGAATGCCGATAGCTGTGTACAGTGAAACCGGGCCGCTGAAAAAAGTCCTGCTTCACCGCCCCGGGCCTGAACTTGAGCAGCTGACTCCGCCGTATTTGAGCAGGATGCTCTTTGATGATATCCCTTACCTTCATGGCGCGCAGCGCGAGCATGACCTGTTCGCCGATGTGCTCAGGCAGGAAGGCGCGGAGGTCTGCTATCTCAGGGACATGGTTGCCCAAAGCCTCACCAGCCCTGAGATCAGGGCGAAATTCATTGACAAGTTCATCAGCGAGGGCGGTCCGGCCGCCTGCCATGAGCGGCATGCCCTGACCAGGCTGTTTTCCTCCATTGAAAACCCCAACGCCCTTGTTGAGAAGACCATGGCAGGGGTAACCTACGCGGAATCCGGTATCTACGGGAACTATCCGCTGACCAGCCTGACCAGAAACGGAACGAAATACCTGCTGGACCCGATCCCCAACCTTTATTTTACCAGGGATCCCTTCGCGGCCATCGGAAAGGGCATCGCTTTCTCGCGCATGTATGCGCCTACGCGCCAGCGGGAGACGATTTACGGCCGGTTTATCTTCAAATACCACCCGGACTATGCCGGACATGTTCATGCCCTGTACCGTTCCGACCTGCCCTTCAGCCTGGAGGGCGGCGACATCCTCAACCTCGGAAACGGGGTGCTGGGTGTGGGGCTGTCCCAGCGCACCCAGCCGGAAGCGGTGGAGGGCCTCTGCCGCAACCTGGCGGAGGATGAGCAGAGCGGTATCCGCAGCATCCTGGCCTTTGACATCCCCAACATCCGCGCGTTTATGCACCTGGATACTGTGTTTACCCAGGCTGACGCAGGCACCTTCATCATTCATCCGGGCATCAGGAGCGTCATGAAGTGCTACCGCGTTTTCATGCAGGGGCGCCAGCTCAAGGTGAAAGAACTGAAGGATCCGCTTGAGGATATCCTCAGGGAAGAACTGCAGCAGGACCGTATCACGCTGATTCCCTGTGGCGGGGAGGATATGGTGGCCGCGGAGCGGGAGCAGTGGAATGATGCCAGCAACACCCTGTGCGTCCGCCCGGGCACTGTCATCGTATATGACCGCAACACCGTCACCAACCGGATTCTGGCAGACCACGGCATCCGCACCATTGAGATCCCGGGAAGCGAACTGGGCCGCGGCCGGGGGGGCCCCCGGTGCATGTCCATGCCGCTTTTCAGGGAATGATCAGAACAACATCATAGGAGGCTCCGCCATGCCAGTGCAGCTCAAAGGCCGATCCCTGCTTACCCTGAAGGATTTCACCGCCATGGAAATCCTTTATCTGCTGGACCTTTCCCGCGGCCTGAAGCGAAAAAAACGCGCCGGCATACCCGGCGACCTGCTTCGCGGGAAGAATATCGTACTGATTTTTGAAAAAACGTCCACCCGCACGCGATGCGCTTTTGAGACCGCCTGCTGGGATGAAGGCGGCAATGTGACCTTCCTGTCCAACTCCCAGATGGGCAAGAAGGAATCCCTGGAAGACACTGCCCGTGTGCTGGGGCGCTTCTATGACGGCATTGAGTTTCGAGGCTTTGAGCAAAAAACAGCGGAGGACCTGGCCCGCTTCTCCGGCGTGCCTGTCTGGAACGGTCTGACGGATATGTACCATCCCACCCAGGCGCTGGCTGACCTGATGACATTGCAGGAGAACGCCGGCAAGCCTTTGAATGAATGCAAGCTGGCTTATGTCGGCGACGCGCGGAACAATGTCGCCAATTCTCTGCTCATCATCTGTGCCAAACTGGGGCTCCGCTTTACCGCTGTCTGCCCGGATGAGCTGCGCCCGGACCCGAAGCTGGTTTCTGAAATGGAGGAAGCCGCAAAGATTTCCGGCGGCAGTATTGAGATAACTCCAAATCTTGATGGGGTCAGGGACGCCGATGCCGTATACACCGATGTGTGGGTGTCCATGGGGGAGGAAGCGCAGTATGAAAGCCGCATCAGGCTGCTCAGAGACTATGCGGTCACCCGGGAAGTGATGGAGAAAACAGCCAATCCGAACGCCATCTTCCTGCACTGCCTGCCCGCTTTCCACGATTTGAACACAGAAGTCGGCCGGGAGGTTTATAAGAGATACGGACTGTCCGGGATGGAAGTGAGCGATGAGGTGTTCCGCTCCTCGCAGTCCAAGGTGTTTGACCAGGCGGAAAACCGCCTGCATACCATCAAGGCTGTCATGGTCGCCACCATTGGGCGGCAGTGAGGAGCAAAGGATGAGGAACGTCAGGGTCGCGCTGTGGGGCCTGGGGGCTATGGGGAAAGGGATCGCCGGGCTGCTCATGAAACGCCGCGGCGTTGAAATTGTCGGGGCTTGTGATCTCAACCCTGCCTATGAGGGCAAGGAATTGGCGGAGCTGCTTGGTTTGGAAAGGGATGGACGCACGGAGGTCAGGGTCACGCCTGGCATCACGGAGGCGCTGAAGGACAGGCCGGTTGATTGCTGCGTGATCGCTACGGACTCCTTTGTAAAAGATGTCTTCCCAAAAATCAAAGAGGTGGTCAGCCAGGGCATCAATGTGTTGACCATAGCCGAGGAAATGAGCTTTCCCTGGGCACAGGAGCCTGATTTGTCAAAGGAAATGGACCGTCTGGCGAAAGAAAACAAGGTGAGCATCCTGGGCACCGGCATCAATCCGGGCCTGATGATGGACCTGCTGGCTGTGTGCCTCTCCGGCGCCATGACGCAGGTCAGCCACGTGCGCTGTGAGCGGGTCAACAGCCTGAGCCCCTTTGGCGAAACCGTGATGCGCGAGCAGGGCATCGGCATGACAAAAGAGGAGTTTGACAGAGGTGTCGGGGATGGCACCCTGGCGGGACATGTGGGTTTTCATGAGTCCGCCGCCATGATCGGCCAGGCGCTGGGCATCCATTTTGACAGGCTGGAACAAAAGATGCGGCCCATCCTCACCGAGGCTGACCGGAAATCCCCCCATGGCTTCGCTCCCAAAGGGCATGTCGCCGGCGTGGACATGTCCGCCAGGGCGATGGACGGGGACAGGGAGCGCATCAGCCTGGTCCACCCGCAGCAGATCGAGCCGCAGAAGGCCGGTGTTGACACAGGCGACTACATCACCCTCTCCGGCACGCCGGAGATCAACATGGCGGTCAAGCCGGAGGTCAACGGCGGGCTTGGCACCATCGCCATGGCTTGCAACACGCTGCCTTTCCTCGTGGCTGCCAGGCCGGGCCTGCTGAGCATGCTGGATTTGCCGGTGCCCCGCTGTGTGATGGGGGACTACCGCGAAATAGCCTTCGGGGAGGTATAGCATGGCGCACAAAGGCGACTGGGTCAGGGTTTTCAGTGTGGTCCTCGCCCCGGGCGAGCGCGCGCCGCAGGTGCCGGAAGACACGGCGAAGACGCCCCTGACACAATGGATCAAGGGGTGGCTGATCTCCGACGCGGACATCGGCTCAACAGCCCGTGTGCGCACGCGGACGGGGCGTGAGGTGGAAGGGATCCTGCAAGATGTTTTCCCCTTTTATGATCACAGCTTCGGTGAGTTTATCCCCGAACTGCAGCAGGTCCAGGAGGGGATCCGCCGCGCGATGCGGGGTGAGGGGGCGGAGGAATGAGCAGCAGCTACCAGGCTGTCATGGCCCGCAGGAATGAGATCATGAAGGCTGCTGTCGGTCTGGATTATTCCCGCTTTGAGTCCGGCGGCATCGCCTTTGATTATGAGGGGATGATGAAGGCCCCGGGACTGGAAATCCCGGATATCCTTACCATCCAGAAAGCCTTTGCCGTCGGAGGGACCCCGCTGGTCGAACTGAAGAACATCACTGCGCTGTCCCGCAAGTATGCTGAGCTTGGCATGGGGGCGCGCATCCTGGTCAAGGATGAGGCCTGCAATCCTTCCGGCTCCTTCAAGGCCCGCCGCGCGGCGCTGAGTGTGCACATGGCGCGCGGGATGGGCTATCAAGGCGTCATCACCGCGACCAGCGGCAATTACGGCGCGGCTGTCGTCTCCTGCTGCGCCAAGGCCGGGATGAAGTGCATCGTTGTGCAGGAGTGCTATGACTCAAAAGGCCGCGGCCAGCCTGAGATCATCGAGAAGGCGCGCAAGTGCGAGGCGCTGGGCGCGGAGGTGGTGCAGCTGAGCGTGGGGCCTGAGCTGTTCTATGTTTTCCTGCGTCTGCTGGAGGAAACAGGGTATTTTAACGCCTCCCTGTACACCCCTTACGCGGTCCTGGGCATCCAGAGCCTGGGATGGGAGCTGGCGCGGCAATGCAGGGAACAGTTCGGGCGGGATCCTGACATGGTCATCGCCACCAACGCGGGGGGCGGCAACCTCACGGGCACCGCGCAGGGGATGAGGAAAGCCGGATGCCATGCGCCTGTCGTCGCCGCCAGCGTCGACCTGAGCGGGCTTCACATGGCCAGCGACGCGCAGTTCAACCGCAAGTCCTTCACGACCGGACACACAGGCTTCGGCATGCCGTATACGACCTGGCCGGACCGCTCCGACGTGCCCCGCAGCGCCGCGCGCCCGCTGCGCTATATGTCAGCATATTACACTGTCACGCAGGGCGAGGTCTTCTACACCACTGAGATGCTGGCCGCCCTGGAGGGGATCGAGCGCGGGCCTGCCGGCAACACCAGCCTGGCGGCGGCTTTTTCCCTGGCGCGGACGCTGCCGCGGGAGGCTTTGCTGGTGGTTCAGGAAACAGAGTATACCGGGGCCGGGAAGCATCAGAACGCCCAGCTGGCTTTCGCTCGCAGCAACGGCGTGCGGATCGTCATCGGGAACCCGGAAGACCAGGTGCCGGGGGAGAGCATCGTCCTGCCGGAGGATCCATCGCAGTTAAAGGCGCGCGAGGTGGACTTGAACCGCCTGCGCCGCTCGCTCATTGCCAACGCCATGTTCGGCCGGAAGGCCGTTCCCTCTGAGGCGGACATCGCCTACCTGTCGGAGGAAACCGCGGCGGATGACGCCTTTGTCCGCCAAATCATTGAAAACCTGCTGGAGGAAAAACATGAAGCGAAGTGACGATTATCTCCTTCGCCGCAATCACCTTGAGGGCTTGAGCGATGAGGAACTGCGCGAGCGCTTCTGGTCCCTGGCCAAGGAACTGACAGATCCGCTGCTGCGGATGGGTCGCGAGTACACCTCGCCTTCCATTGAGCGCAGCGTGCTGCTCCGCATGGGATTCTCATCCCAGGAAGCATCCGCGCTGGTGAACCTTTGCCTTGAGCATGGGCTGCTGGGGCACGGCGCGGGGCATGTGGTGTACAGGATGAGCCTGCTTTGGTCCCTGCCGCTGCGGGATGCCGGGATGAGCCTGCTGTCCGGCGAAGGCTGGGACGAGGCCGTCCGTGTGTTTCAGGGAGGACAGGCCAAATGAGCGATTACAGACTGAAACCGGACGCTCCGCTTGATGTGCGGGAGATCCTCAGGGATCTGGAGAATTACCGCCCGCGCCGCCGCGGGTGGACCTGGCGTAAACCCCTGCCGGGGCTTAAGATGAACGACTTCACCTATCGGGATTGTTCAGAGCCCCTCAAACGCTCCGTGCCCCTGCCGCCTGCCCATCATTTTGGGAACATCGACCCCCAGCCGGGGCCTGTCATCACCACCGAAATCGCTTCCGGCCGCTTTGAGGATGATATCCGCCGCATGCGCATGGCGGCCCACCACGGCGCGGACCACATCATGGTCATCAGGACCGCCGGCCAGAGCCATTTTGACGGACTGATAGAAGGGACGCCCCAGGGTGTGGGCGGCGTGCCCATCACGCGCAAGCAGGTGCGCGCCCAGCGCAAGGCGCTGGACATGATCGAGGACGAGGTTGGCCGCCCCATCAACTACCATTCCTATGTGTCCGGTGTCGCGGGGCCGGAGATCGCGGTGCTCTTCGCCGAGGAGGGCGTCAACGGCGCGCACCAGGACCCGCAGTACAATGTCATCTACCGCAACATCAACATGGTGCGCTCATTCGTGGATGCCTGTGAATCCAAAACCGTCATGGCCTGGGCGGAAATGGCGCAGATCGACGGCGCGCACAACGCCAACGCCACAGCGCGGGACGCCTGGAAGGTAATGCCGGAGCTGATGGTGCAGCATGCCATCAACGCCCAGTTCTCCTTGGGCTGCGGGATGCCGCGCGACCTCATCTGCCTGTCCACCGTGCCTCCTTCCGCCGCGCCCGCGCCCTGCGTGTATATGGACCTGCCCTATGCCGTCGCGCTGCGCGAGCTGTTCTCTGGTTTCCGCATGCGCGCGCAGATGAACACCAAATACATCCAGTCCTCTGTCCGGGAAGCGACCGTCACCCATGTGATGAACATGCTCATCTCCAAGCTCACCAGCGCTGATATCCAGTCCACCATCACCCCCGACGAGGGGCGCAACGTCCCCTGGCACATCTACAACATGGAGGCCTGCGACACCGCCAGGCAGACCCTGGTCGGCCTTGACGGGCTGATGGAGATGGTTGAGCTGAAAGGCGATGGATACCTCAGGGACAAGGCCAGGGAGCTCAAGGAACGCGCCGTGCTCTTCATGGAGGAACTGCTGGATTCCGGCGGTTATTTCAAGGGCGTGGAGACGGGGCATTTTGTGGATTCCGGGCTATACCCGCAGCGCAATGGCGACGGCATCGTGCGCAATATACAAGGCGGTACCGGCGCGGGCAGCGTCATCAGGCGCGAAGCGGACTACCTGGCCCCTGTCACCGCCCACTACGGGTACAACAACATCAGCCAGTATGGCCTCAGGGAAGGGGAAGACCCGGCATCGCTCATTGGCGGATGCACCTTCCAGAAACCTGAACTCATCCGCTTCATCGACGAACTGGATGAGACAGACAACGCGGCCCTGCGCATGGAGCAGTCGGAAATCTTTAGCCAGCCGGGCGGGGAATGGATCAAGCCGGAAATGGAATGGCTGGGGGACGGCGTGGTGATGCTGACGATGTTCTTTCCGGCGGGGACAAAAGTCGCCGAGGCCGCGGCGTTGGAAGCCGCCCGGCGGATGAACCTTCAGGACCCCGAAATCATCTCGCGGGAGGTCATGCACCCGGTTGACGGCACCCGCATCGAACTGAAGGCCAAGGTGCCATTTCAGTTGAAGATCAGCGAACTGGTCATCCCGAAGGATCCTGAAGTGTTCAGCGAGGAAGAACTGCGGACGGCTTTTTCGGAAAAACCGATGACCGTGGTATGCGGCACTGTGGGGGAGGACGAGCACTCCGTGGGCCTGCGCGAAATCATCGACATCAAGCATGGCGGGATTGAAAAATACGGCATCAAAGTGCATTATCTGGGCACCTCCGTGCCCCCGGAGAAACTGGTCAGCGCGGCCATTGAGCTGGGGGCTGACGCCATCCTGGCCTCCGCCATCATCAGCCATGACAACATCCATTACAAGAACATCGCGCTCATCGACCGCCTAGCCCGTGAGATGGGTGTGCGGGACAAGCTCGCCTTCCTTGCCGGGGGGACCCAGGTAACGCCCGAACTGGCTCGGGAGGCCGGCGCGGATGAGGGCTTTGGCCGCGGGACCCGCGGCGCGCATGTGGCAACCGCATTGGTCAAACTGCGGAAGAAACACTAAGCAGGCAGGATGGGGCATCGCTACCTGAAATGGCACATTGATCCGAAAAATGAGTGGAAATGAGCAGCAAAAACAAGCAAAGAATTGATGCGCTGGTCGCGGAGATCGGCTCTACGACCACCCTGGTCAGCGCTTTTGACGGCCTGGACGGTTCGCCGCGCTTTGTCGGCCAGGGAATGGCGCCGACCACTGCTGATCAGGGAGACGTCACTGCCGGGTTGCGCCTGGCGATTGAGGACCTGAAAAGCAAAGCGGACATGCCTGGGCTGGAGTGGAAGGAAATGTACGCTGCCTCCAGCGCGGCCGGCGGCCTGTCCATGAGCGTGCACGGCCTGGTCTACGACATGAC
Organism: bacterium UBA6115; assembly: GCA_002428405.1. The sequence goes on along the minus strand of DIWD01000018.1, from coordinate 12,205 downwards.
CGCGCGGGCGGCGCAGATGGCCGCGCTGGGCGCAGGCGCGGTGGTTCGCCAGGTCACAGCCGGCAAAATGGGCGAATATGAACTCAACGCGCTGATAAAACTCAACCCCAACCTCATCCTGCTGGCCGGCGGCACAGACTACGGCGACAGGGAGACCGCGGTGCACAACGCGCGGGCGGTCGCGGGGCTCAAGCTGGGCATCCCTGTGATCTTTGCCGGCAATACCCAGGCGGCGGGGGAGGCTGGTGACATTTTCACCAGAGCAGGGCAGCCGCTGTGCGTAATTGAAAATGTCTACCCGCGCCTGGACGAGCTGAACATCGAGCCTGCCCGCCGCGCGATCCAGGACCTGTTTGAACTTCACATTGTCAAGGCGCCCGGCATGTCGCACATCCGGGAAATGGTCGGCGGGACCATCCTGCCCACACCCGGCGCGGTCATGGAAGCTGTTCGCCTGCTCCACCCGGCGCTGGGCGACCTGCTTGCCGTTGACATCGGCGGCGCGACCACCGACGTGCATTCCGCCGCGCAGGGCAGTCAGGAGATCGCCCCTATCCAGACGCAGCCTGAGCCCTTCTTCAAACGTACCGTCGAGGGTGATCTGGGGGTCTTCCTCAACGCCAGGCTGTTGGCGGAAAAGATTGGTTTTGAAAAATTGGACCGGGAACTGAACCTGGACACCCAGGTGCTGCTGGAGAGTTGGATACCCATTCCGCAGACAGATGCGCAGCAGCGCTTCGCGGCCAGGCTGGCCCGGGAGGCAGGCGCATTGGCTGTCGTCCGTCACGCGGGCAGGATTCGGCAGGTATTCCTGCCGGAGGGCAGAAGGAGGTTCGCTGAGGGAAAGGACCTCAGTGAAGCCGGAACCCTGATCGCGACCGGAGGCGCGCTGACAAGACTTCGGGACAGACGGCCTGTGCTTACCCATCTGCGCGATTTGAACACCGCCGGGAACCTGCTGTATCCGCCGCCCGGCGCGCTTCGTGTGCTGGTGGACAGCCAGTATCTCCTGGCCGCATTGGGAGTGCTCAGCCGCAAGTGGCCGGAAGCGGCGCTTCAGCTGATGTTGGCGAGCCTTAAGGAGGAAGCGGTATGATGGACCTGCCTGTCATCCAGGCGGACCTGGGCCAGTTGAAACATAATGCCAGGGTCATTCTGGACGCCTGCAACGCCCGAGGCGTCACGCTGGCCGCCGTCACGAAAGTTGTCTGCGCGGACCTGGGTGTAGTGAGCGCCCTGTCCGCATCCGGAATCGGCCTGCTGGCGGACTCTAGGATGCAAAACCTGACCCGCCTTCCGGATACCCTTCCCAGGATGCTGCTGCGCCTTGCTGACCCCTGCGAGGCAGAGGAGATTGTCCTTCAAGCCCAGTACAGCCTGCAGTCAGGGGTCCAGGCCATCAAGGCGCTTGGCGCGGCAGCCCGCAAGCTGAAGAAGAAACACCGGATCATCCTGATGATTGACCTGGGGGATCTGCGGGAGGGTATTTTTTACCGTGATGAACGCCAGATCCTTGAAACCGCGGGGGAGATTGTCCGTGATGAAGGATTGGAGCTGGCCGGTGTCGGCACGAATCTGACTTGCTTCGGGGGTGTCCTGCCGGATGAACGAAACCTGGGTTTCCTGATCAGTATCGCGGAAAAACTTCGGAGGACTTATTACATTCCGCTTCCCATTGTTTCCGGGGGTAATTCCAGTTCACTCTACCTGCTGTTTGAAGGGCGCCTGCCAGCGGGAATCAACCAGCTGCGTATCGGTGAGAGCTTGATGCTGGGTATGGACACTTCCTGCGCAGAGCCCTTTCCCCAGCTGAGCCAGCGCGTTTTTACCCTGTATGCCCGGCTGATAGAAGTGCAGGTCAAACCCTCCTTGCCCGAGGGCGGCACAGGCCCCAACGCCTTTGGCGAGGAAGTTTCCTTTCCGGACCTTGGGCCAATGCGAAGGGGTATCCTGGCTGTCGGCTTGCAGGACACGGATCTGAAGCGGCTGCTCCCCTTGGATTCAGACATTAAAGTACTGGGTGCCAGCTCAGACCACCTGATCATTGATCTGACCCATGCGAAACCTTACCAGGTGGGGGATGTGCTCGGCTTTTCCCCTGGCTACGGCGCGCTGCTGAAGGTCTATACCAGCCCCTATGTCCGGAAAACATACACGAACAACGAGGAGAACGACAACCATGCCTGAAACCCTGGTAGCCGCCCTGGGCGGCAACGCGCTGCAGCGCGTCGGAATGCCGGCTGACGCCGAAAGCCAGCTGAAGGTGGTGCGGGAGACCGCGTCCCAGCTGCTGGACATCCTGAAATCCGGCTGGCGCCTGGCGGTGGTGCACGGCAACGGCCCGCAGGTGGGCCGCATCGCGCTTCAGAACGAGGCCGCGCGGGATATCACCCCGCCCATGCCCTTTGACGTGTGCGGCGCGATGAGCCAGGGAATGATCGGCTACCATATCCAGCAGGCTCTCGGCGAGGAAATGGAAAGGGCAGGCCTGCCCGGGCGGCCCGTCACGCTGGTCACGCAGGTCCGTGTGGATGTGAATGATCCGGCCTTCCTTCATCCCACCAAGCCCATCGGCCCCTTTTATAAAAGGGAGGACGCTGAGAGCATCATGAGGGAGAAGGGCTTTGTTTTCAGGGAAGACGCGGGCCGCGGCTGGCGGCGCGTCGTGCCCTCCCCGCTGCCGCTGGAGGTGGTGGAATTGAACCAGGTCAAGATACTGCTTGACGCGGGTTTTGTGCCGGTTACGGCAGGCGGCGGCGGCATTCCTGTTGTCTATGAAAAGGGCAGGGGGTATCTGGGCGTAGAGGCTGTCATTGACAAGGACCTGGCCGCCTGGCGCGTGGCGGAGGGCTTGAACGCCAGTACCCTGCTGATCCTCACGGAAGTGGAAAACGCCTGCCTGCATTATGGCAAACCCGGACAGAAAGCACTCACGCGGATCCCTGCCGAAACCATGCGGACCTATGTGAATGAGGGGCATTTCGCTGCCGGGTCCATGGGCCCCAAAGTTGAGGCCGCCCTGCGTTTTGTCGAGGAAAAGCCCGGCCGCCGCGCGATCATTACCCGGCTTGACCTTGCGCTTCAGGGGCTTTCAGGGGAGAGAGGAACAGAAATCGTTTCATAATCATTCATCTATCATTCATTTGCGGTTTGTTTTTCAGTTGTTTTTGATAAATACGGAAGAAAATACACCCAAAGGAACATTGAACACTGTTCATTGATACAATATGATGCATTCAGTGGCGATGACCGGGAACGTGTAGCGGTCCTGAATGCCTTTCAGAGAGCTTCCGGGTGGTGCGAGGAGGCAGGCGTCAAGATTGTGAGTTCCTCCCGGAAGCCGCAGGCTGAATGTGAGTAGGCCGCGCCGGAGCCCCGCCGTTACCGGGGGAGGCAATGATAGTTGCCCGGAGCTGTCTTCGGACAGGAAATTGAGGTGGTACCGCGGTTTATCCGCCCTCTGCAGGAGCAGAGGGCGTTTTTTTATAGAACACCGCATCCTCAGGCACATCCATCCGATGGTTCCCAGTGGTGCTTACAAAGTTGGTAATTCAAGGAGGAGAAAACATGAAACGGATGACAAAGGTACTTGTTCTGCTGCTGGTTGCAGTGCTTGTGGCGACCGCGGCGATCCTTTTGCTCAGGGGGAAAAAGCAGCCAACCCTGGGGATCCTTCAATATGTACAGCACCCCGCGCTGGACGCCGCGCGGGAGGGCTTTCTCAAGGCGCTCGCTGATGAAGGTTATGTGGCTGGGAAAAACATCAGGATCGATTATCAAAACGGACAAGGCAGCCAGGACACCTGTTCCAGCATCGCGGACAAATTCATCGCCGACAAAGTAGACCTTGTGCTGGGGATCGCGACACCCTCTGTTTTGGCGATGGCCGGGAAGACAGAAACGATCCCGATTTTAGGCACCGCGGTGACAGATTATGTGGAAGCCAAGCTGGTGCAAAGCAATGAAGCGCCCGGCTACAATGTGTCCGGCACAACGGATATGAACCCTGTGGAAGCCCAGATCGCCATGATTCTGCGCCTGGTGCCGGATGTTAAGACCATTGGTGTCATCTATACCGGCAGCGAGGTCAATTCCCAGCTGCAAGCGCGCCTGGCCAAAGCGGAAATTGAACGCCTCGGCCTTTCCTATAAGGAGATCACCGTCAACAACTCCAATGATGTCCAGCAGGCCATGACCGCCATCGTGGCGAACTGCGACGCGCTGTATATCCCGACGGACAACGTGCTGGCTTCCGCCATGCCCATCGTCTATGAGGTCGCCCTGGGAGCCAAGGTGCCGGTGGTGGCGGGAGACGGCAATATGGTACTGCAGGGCGGCAACTTTACCCTGGCGATCGACTACGGGAAACTGGGTTACCAGACCGGCAAGATGGCAGTCTCGGTGCTGCGTGACGGCGCGAAGGTGTCCAAAATGCCCATCCAGAGACAAAGCGAGTATAACTACTACATCAACAAGACCGCCAATGACGCAATGGGTATCGTGATTCCGGATGACCTGCTGCCCTACGCGACGGAGATGAAGACACCATAAACTCCTGTNNGGTCAGCTCAGGGGATCTGCGTACCTGCAGCCGGAGAAGGAGTTGCCTGCGGCATTGGCGTAATGCCCGGCTCGATTTTACTGACATCCAGGAAACTGTATTCCCAGCCGGGTTTGAGCGGCTCATTCCGGAAGGACATCATTTCAGCCACGGTCACCAGCTGGAATCCCCTGGCGATCAGCTCCGGCACAACGGTTTCCATCGCCTGCCCTGTCTCCGCCCACACATCATGGCAGAGGATGATCGCGCCGTTTGCGGCTTTTTCGCGGATGGTCGCGATCGTTTTTGATGCGCTGCGGGTCTTCCAGTCCAGCGAGTCCACTGACCAGAGGATCAGCGGCAGGCCGAGTTCCGCCAGCGGCCTGCGGGAAAGACGGTTGCTGGCTCCATATGGCGGCCGCATGATGCGGACTTGTTGCCCTGTTATCTCAAAGATCCTGTCCATCGTGCGTGTCATCTGGGAGCGCACGGCGGATTCGGAAATCTCATTTAAATTGGGGTGTGACCAGGAGTGCGCGCCAAGCTGATGTCCGCCCTCTGCGGTCTGCTTGAGGATCTCCTCATTTCCCTGTATGTTCTTTCCCAGAATGAAAAAAGTGGCTCTTGCGCCGTGTTTTTCAAGTATTTCCAGCACCTTGAGCGTTTCAGGCTGAGGCCCGTCGTCAAAGGTGAGGGCAATCATCGGCTTGTTCGGGTCAATCCCGCGTTCCAGGGCGTTTTGGCGGGTCAGGTCAGGTGTAGGGGCCGGGGTGGGTGTCACAATTTCCATCGGCGGCAGGGCGTTCTCAAACTTGAGGAATTCTTTCATCATGTACCCTTCCTTGCCTTCCGCTGTCTTGACCCGGCAGAACACATCCCCGTCGGCCAGAACGCTCACGCGCGTGCCGCCGGGATAACGCCCCAGCGAAGGCGAGCGTTTGTCAGGCTTTGCGCGCAGGTGCAATGGTCCGTTCTCAACGATGGCGGTATAAGCCATTTCATCCGCCCCTCCCCTCAGACTGGGAAGGAAGGCAGACAACATGACTGCGAACAGGAGCAGGGAGAGGGTTTTTCGCATAGAACCTCCGGTTTCTGTTGATATATCATACCCAGCCTGCCGCTTTCCGTCAACTGGCTGCTGTATCCTGTATTCGTTCTGTTTTTTGGACTGATTCACATGGAATGGTAAAAATGAAACCAATAAATACATTGAGCGTTTCCTGATGCCGGGGCTATGATTCTCTCATCAAAGGCGATGACTGGGAACAGGTAACCCTCCCGCACCCCTTCAGAGAACTGCCGGTCGCTGCAAGGCAGCAGGGGACAGGAGCGCGAGTACATCCCGAGAGCCGCAGGCTGAAACAGGAGTAGGCTGAGCCGGAGGCCCACCGTTACAGGGGCAGGCAATGAATGTTGCCGCTGAGCTGTCTTTGACAGAAAACTGAGGTGGTACCGCGGATCTCCCGCCCTCTGCATTTGCAGGGGGCGTTTTTTATAGGTGGGACTGATCCGTTCTGTGACGCGATGGAACCAGGGGCAATAGCCCTGGCAATAAGCAAGGAGGATAAGGTTGTGAAAAAGATGACAAATTTGGCAAAGGTGGTAATCGCCCTGGTGTTGGTCGTGGCTTTGGCTGTTGCGGCATTCTTCATTTTCAGGCAGGAGAAGCAAACCGTCATCGGCATCCTTCAGTTTGTCCAGCATCCGGCCCTGGATGCAGCGCGGGAAGGCTTCCTGAAGGGGTTGGCGGAGGCGGGCTTTGAGGATGGGAAAAACATCAAAATCAATTATCAGAACGGGCAGGCAAGCCAGGATACGACTTCTAGCATTGCCGATAAGTTTGTGGCTGACAAGGTGGACCTCGTATTGGGCATCGCCACGCCCGCGGTACTGGCGATCGCCGGGAAGACCGAGACCATCCCGATCCTCGGCACGGCGGTCACAGACTATGTGGAAGCCAAGCTGATTCAAAGCAACGAAAAGCCTGGCTTGAATGTGTCAGGAACCACGGACATGAACCCTGTGGAAGAGCAGATCGCCTTGATCCTTCGTTTTCTCCCCCAAGCCAAGACAGTCGGGCTGCTTTACACAGGGAGCGAAATCAACTCCCAGCTGCAGGCCAGGCTGGCAAAGGCTGAAATCGAAAGGCTGGGAATGCAGGTCGTCGAGGTAACAGTCAACAACTCCAATGATGTGCAGCAGGCCGCGCTCAGCTTGGTGGAACAGGTCGATGTCATTTATGTTCCGACTGACAATGTGATCGCGTCTGCCATGCCCATCGTTGCGGAGGCTGCGCTTGCGAAAAAAATCCCCATTGCCTGCGGCGAGGCAGGGATGGTCAGAAGCGGCGGGACCTTTACTTTGGGCATCGATTACTTTAAACTGGGCAAGCAGACCGGCGTGATGGCGGCTGATATTCTGAAAAATAAAGCCAAAGTAGCCGATATGCCCATTCAGCGCCAGAGCGAGTTTGAGTTCCTGGTCAACAAAACATTCTGTGATGAGATTGGGCTTGCGATCCCTGAAGACCTGCTGCCCTTCGCGGAAGAAATCGGCAAATAATCACCAAAACACCCTCCCCGGGGATCCGGGGAGGGTCCCTTTTGACGACAGAGGAAACCATGGAACAAATTGTCTTGGGCGCCATCTCTCTTGGCTTGCTGTGGTCCATCATGACCCTGGGTGTCTATATTTCCTATCGCGTGCTGGATGTGGCCGACCTGACGGTGGAAGGCTCCATCACCCTGGGCGCGGCGGTCTGCGCGCGCATGATCAGCACCGGTAACGATCCCTTCCTGGCTCTTTTGATTGCCTTTGCCGGCGGCACGGCTGCCGGGTTGATCACAGGATTGCTGCACACCAAACTGCGCATCCCGGTGCTGCTGTCGGGCATCCTTACGATGATCGCCCTGTATTCCGTTAACCTGCGTGTGATGGGCATGGCGAATATCTCCATGCTGCGCATGACCACTGCCTACTCCCTCATCGGCACGCTGCTTGGCGTGAGCAAGACCGTCTCGGTCATCATCCTGGGCGGGCTGATGGCGCTGGCCATCGTTTTCATCCTCTACTGGTTTTTCGGCACGGAAATCGGCAGCGCCATCCGCGCTACCGGCAACAACCCTTATATGGTGCGTGCCCAGGGCGTCAACACCGACAGCACCATCATCATCGGGCTCATGCTGGCCAACGGCCTGGTCGCCCTCTCCGGCGGGCTCATCGCCCAATCCCAGAACTATGCCGATGTGCAGATGGGCACCGGCTCCATCGTCATCGGCCTGGCCAGCCTGATCATCGGCGAAGTGCTCTTTGGCAAGCGAAGTTTTAAAAGCCGTTTGCTGTCCATGCTCTTTGGCGCCATCACCTACCGCATCATCATTGCCTTGGTGCTGCGCCTGGGCATGCCGGCGGATGACCTGAAGCTCTTCACCGCCCTCACCGTCGCCCTGGCGCTCTCCCTGCCGCGGTTCAAGGATCTGCGGGATACCCTGAAGGTGTCCCTGAGCGGGAGGAAGAGCCATGCTTAAGGTTACAGGGCTCAACAAGATATTCAATCCCGGCACCATCAATGAAAAAACCGCGCTGGATGATGTCAGCCTGTACCTCAGGCCCGGGGATTTTGTCACCGTCATCGGCGGAAACGGCGCCGGAAAGTCCACCTTGCTAAACTGTATTGCCGGTGTATACCGCCAGGAACAGGGGACCATTGAGCTGGACGGCCTGCGCATTGACCATCTGCCAGAGCACAAGCGCGCCAAATACCTGGGCCGTGTGTTTCAGGATCCGCTCATGGGCACCGCCGCGGACATGGAGATCCAGGAGAATCTGGCCCTCGCCCTGCGCCGAGGCACTTTCCGCGGCCTGAGTTGGGGCGTCACCGCAAAGGAAAAAATTGATTTTCACAAGCAGCTCACCTCCCTGGGACTGGGGTTGGAAGACCGCATGTCCGTCAAGGTGCGCCTGCTCTCCGGCGGCCAGCGCCAGGCGCTCACCCTGCTCATGGCGATCCTGAACACCCCCAAACTGCTGCTGCTGGACGAACATACCGCGGCGCTTGATCCCAAGACGGCGCGCAAGGTGCTGGAGCTGTCCAACCACTTCATCAGCAGCATGAGCCTCACCTGCATGATGGTCACCCACAACATGCGCGACGCCATCGCCGTGGGCAACCGCCTCATCATGATGAGCCAGGGCCGCATCATCCTGGATGTTAACGGCGAAGAGAAGAAAAAACTCACCGTCGAACAGCTCATCAGTATGTTCTCCAGCCGCGCGGGGGAGGAAGTCATCAACGATCGGATGGTACTGGGCTGACGGGGACAGAACAACGAAAGGGCACAGGAAAGCAGTCCTCATATAGTGGGTTCCTGTTTTCATAAAATTTCTGCAGTGTGGCAGGACCTTTGGAATGAATCGGACCTCTTTTTACAAATTATGCCGCTAAATGATGCACGCATCGTTTGCCAGCCAGTCAGCCAGCTGCCTGCTGAAATCCTGTCCGCTGAAACGCTGGATGGCAGTCAGAAAATGTCTGCGGTCAATCGCCTGACCTGCATATTCCCTCAGCAGGAAGGTCAGTGCATCAAAGAAAGCCGCCTTGCCCACAGCCTGTTGGATCTTCTCCATAATGATGCCGGATTTACCGTGTATAACAGCGGAATTGTAATCATATTCGTTAAGGTTCTCCATTTTCATCAGGTCCTGGAATTCCTCGCAGGGAAGGTCAATGGCGGTTCGCTCTCCCGCTTGGCAGGCCTTCCTATACATAGTTTTATCCTGTGTATGCAGGGATGAATCCTGGCAGAGTTCGAGGTCTGTCGCCAAGCCCAGGCCGATTCCCAGCCAGCCGGTCATCTCCGCATCCTTGATGTACTCACCCCAGTATTCATGGCAGATTTCATGTGTAATGATCGAATTATTGCCCATAAGTACGCTATCCTCAGGCCTGTGATGCAACCCCAGTACGCCTGTGGCAAGCGGACAGCCGCCCGACCACCGGGTGGAACCTGGAACAAAAATTATCGCATGATAAGGGAAAAAGCCAAACAGGATCCCTGCAGGCTTTCAAGTCTGCCTTTGCCTGTGCCAGTACAGCCCTCGCCAGGGCAGGATTCTGCTGATAATATAGGCAGTAAAGCTGAGTGAACTCATCATGATCTGCCAGATAATCAAAGTCATCCGACAGCACCAGCGCAAAGCGCTGCACATTGGATTCCATGAACCAGCCATTGGCAAGGCGGCCCGTAGCGAGGGCTGTCCTGCGATGTGAAATAAGGCGTACCCGAAAATCACAGGGTATGCTGAGGTCCATAGGCCTGGGATAGAACTCCCAGTTTATATAGAGGCCTTGAGGTATGAAATCTATGGTTTGATAGGGGATTTTGCTGGCGAATCGCAGCATATTCTCTTCTGCAATGTATGAAAAACGGGCATCTTCAAGCATTTCCGGAAGCTGCCCTTCAATGGCGCGGACGGTCCCTGAAACAATCAGCTGGTTTTTCTTCCCTTCATCTGTCACGTCAATTTCATACAGCAGCCTATTCTGTGCCTGATGCTTCATAAACTGTTTATTCCTTCATGTGTCTGCGCGGCAAAGCGGAGCAGTTCCGCTTCCCCCAGCGCATGAAAACACTCCTCCGGCATCGCGGTGAAGCGCATCCGCTTGCATGTAATGGGATGCTCAAACATCAGCGACCAGGCATGCAGCATCAGCCGCGGGGCTTTGGGCATACCCTTGAAACCATAGAGGGGATCGCCCAATACCGGGTGATGGGCGTGGGAGAAATGTACCCGGATCTGGTGGGTCCGCCCGGTGAGCAGCTGGACGAGGACAAGCGCGCTCTGTTCATCCTGGCGGATCAGCTGCCAGCGGGTGAGGGCCTCCCTGCCGCCTGGAACGACCGCCATCTTCTTTCGATCCTTTTGGCTCCGGCCGATGGGGCCGTTCATTTCACCCTTTTCTTCCTTCATCTGCCCGGCAACCACCGCCAGATAGTGCTTGATGATTTTGCGTCCCGCCAATGCGGCAGACAACGCCAGGTGTGCCCGGTCGTTCTTGGCTACCAGCATCAGGCCGCTGGTGTCCTTGTCCAGCCGGTGCACAATGCCGGGCCGTTTCTCCCCGCCGATGCCGGAGAGGCTGTTCAGATGGAACAGCAGGGCGTTTACCAGGGTGCCTGAGGGGTTGCCGGCCGCGGGGTGCACCACCAGCCCGGCAGGTTTGCAGATCACTGCCATCGCTTCATCCTCGTAGAGGATGGAAATGGGAATATCCTCCGCCGAGTTTCCGGATTCCACCGCTTCAGGGAGACAGAGAACCACTTCAGCGCCACAATTTGGAATAAAAGAGGGTTTATTCACCACAATTCCATTGACACTGACCAGACTGTCCCGGATAAGACGGGCCGCCTGGGAACGGGAGAGTTCCCCGCCCGCCAGCAGCACATCCAGCCGCTTTCCGTCGCCTGTTTTAATGATCATGTTCATTTTTCAGTTTTTCATGCGTGAGCAGCATATCCAGGATGAGGATGACCGCCCCGATGGTCACGCAGGCGTCGGCCAGGTTGAACACCGGGAACTCAAAAAAGAGGAACTGCAGGTAATCGCTCACTTCCCCATGCGCCAAACGGTCAATCAGGTTGCCGGCCGCTCCGCCCAGCATCATTGCGGCGCCTGCCGCCTGAAACCCCGCGGGCGGGTGCTGAGTAAGCCATACTCCTGCTGATAGGAGAAGAAGGCTGACGATCAGCAGGTTTAGCAGAGGCTTGTCCTGAAAAAGGCCAAAGGCCACCCCTCCATTGGAGAGGCTGTGAAGGCCCAGGAGGCCGGGGATCAATGGCCTGTTCTCCCCAAGGGGGACGAGCTTCAGCGCCAGATCCAGCACAGCGATCAGCAGGGCAGGCAGGGCGGTTTTTCGGATCATGTTTCCTCCGTCAGCGTCATTATATCCCGAAAACGCCGTAAAATGAAGCGATGACTGAAAAGCAGCGGCTGGGGTAGAATCATCAGGTATCAACAAGGAGGAAGGTTTATGAATGCCACCATTATCGCGCTTTTGATCATTACGCTGCTGGCCGCGTTTTTTATTGTGGTTCCCGTCTATGCGGAAGAGACCAGGATGGTCTATTTCGCGGGCGGCTGTTTCTGGGGTGTTGAACACATGATGGCTCAGGTGCCCGGGGTCACCGACGCTGTGAGCGGATACGCGAACGGCACGACGGCGAATCCGAATTACCAGCAGGTGGTCACCGGAACCACGGGCCACAAGGAGACGGTCGAGGTCCGCTACGACCCCTCCCTGGTCACCCTGGAAGAACTGCTGGGGCTTTATTTCTCAGCCATCGACCCGACGGTCCAAAACCGCCAGGGCAATGACGTCGGCACACAGTATCAGACCGGCATTTTCTATACAAACGAAGCGGACGGGGAGATCATCAAGGCTGCCGTTGAGGCTGAAAAGATAAAATACAACGCATTCCACGTGGAGATTTCTCCCCTGAACACATTCTGGAAAGCGGAGGATTACCATCAGGATTACCTGGTCAAGAACCCCGGAGGCTATTGCCACCTGAGCCAGGAGGACTTCCGCCGCGCTATGGAAACAGGCAAACAACTGCCGCTCAGGAAGGCTGAGTACCGGGCCATCACCCCCAAAGACGCCAAGGC
>DIWD01000053.1 GCA_002428405.1 bacterium UBA6115 | reverse complement strand
AGCATGCGCACCCGGTGGGGGATGACGCTGCGCAGCGCTGACAGCGTGAGGCTGGACAGCCCCGTCACAAAACTCAGCCCCAGGCCCATGACCAGGGAGTTCCTCATCGTGTTGGTGACCGCCAGGGAGGAGCAGATGCCCAGGATGGCGCGAAGCACCTGGTTGTCCGTCAGCAGGGTCCGTTTGATGATCGCGCGCGGTTTTTCAGCAGCCATTTCACTTCACCTCCCCGGGGAATACGGTCTCGCTGAGTGTTTTGTTCAGGGTGCGCAGCACCGCGGCGGACGTCTGGGTCGCCCCGGTGACAGCGTCCAGCTCCGCGCCGTATGAAAGCCGCGTATCCGGCGAAATGGGGAGGCCGCGGAACTGCTCTTTGTAGTCTTCCTCGTCGATGCGCCCGCCCAGGCCGGGGGTCTCGTTCTGGTAGGTAAACACCAGGCCGGTGATCTCATCCCTGGACGCGCTGACCCCCAGATAGCCCTTCAGGGCACCCCAGAGCGCATTGCCCTCAAAGGGCACGGCATAGGCCTGCGGCCCGCCCTGCCCGTACACCAGCACGGGGAGGCCGTTCAGCTCGCCCTCCCTGATCGTTTCATCGTAGAAGGCAGCGACTTCCCCGTCTTTCAGCCCCGTGTCCAGGCCAAGGGCATAGAGCACCGCGCGCTGTTCCTGAAGCGCCGCGTTCTTCTGGATGGCCGGCTTGAACCCCTCATAGGCCGCGGCGAGAGCGAAGGTCAGCACGGCTGAAATGAGGAGCATGAACACCAGGGTGTAAATATGCCCTTTCTTCATGGAGTAGCCTCCTTTTCCGGCTGTTTCACACGCGTCTGGAGTTTGCTGACCTTAAGCTCAATCAGCGGAGTCAAGGCGTTGACGATCAGGATGGCGAACATCATCCCCTCGGTAAACAGAGAAAAGGTTCGGATGACCACGGTGATCAGGCCAACCAGGCTGCCGGCGATCCATTTTGCCTCCTTGCTCTTGGGCGCGCTCACCGGGTCGGTGACCATGAAAACAGCGCCAAAGAGAAAGCCGCCGGCGAGAAGGGCGAACAGCGGCGGCGCCGCCAGCATGCCGGAGGCATGTGTCACGCCAGCGTAATGCAGGATGGCGCTGAGCAGGGTGCCCGATACGACGGTGGACACCATCAGCTGCCAGGATGCCACTTTCCTATACACGAGGAAGATGCCCGCCAGCAGGATCAACAGCGCGCTGGTCTCTCCCATGGAGCCGGCGATGGTGCCAAGGAAGAGGTTCAGGGGCGGGGTGAGGACCCCGGCGGTGTTGTAGGTGATGATGGGCGTGGCGGCCGTGACCGCGTCAGCGGCGACAGTCCAGCTCGCAAAGCCGCCTGGCAGGGTCAAAAAAGGCTGCGCCCAGGACATGGTCATCTGGTGGGGGAAGGCGATGTAGATAAAACAGCGGCCCACCAGCGCAGGGTTGAAGATGTTGCGCCCAAAGCCGCCAAACACCGCCTTGCCGAACACGACACCGAACACGATGCCCGCCAGGGCGATCCACACAGGCGTCTGGGGCGGAAGGCTCAGGGTAAACAGCGCGGCGGAAACAAACACAGCCTCCGACACCTTCGCCTTATTCCCTGAAATGCTCCGCATCACCAGATATTCAGCCACCGCCGCGGTCAGCGCGACCAGGACGGCCAGCATGATCAGCCGCCATCCAAACAGGAAAACCGCTGCCAGCGCAAGCGGAACAAGGGACAGGAGCACCGTGCGCATCATCTTCTGCTTCATGAACAGGCTTTTTATATCCATACGCATCACCTCGACAAAACCATTATAAGGAAAGGGCGTGTTTTCGCAAGACCCAACCCGCCTGAGGAGCTTTACACGGGTGTTTCACAGGGAGGAAACGTCAGGCGGGTTTCCCAATGCCCGCCGGATTTGTGATAACATGTACCTGTCGGGCTGGTGTCCCGGGGCTAAAAGAAGGAGCAATTTATATGAAAAGCAAACGGACCAGGGTCCTCCTCATCATCCTTGCGGTAATCATCGTTGGTTTTGCGGCGTTCAGGATCGTCTTCTCCCGCATTGAGGCAAACCTCGCGGCACTGAAAGATATGACCATCCAGTCCGTAGACCTGGGCGGGATGGACGACGGGTCCTATACCGGGAACTATTCCGTCTTCCCGGTTTCCGCGACGGTCAGGGTCACGGTCANNGAGGCGGAATCAATCCCGGAGACGGTCCTCGCCGCGCAGTCCCTGCAGGTGGACTCCATCGCCGGCGCTACCTACAGCAGCAAAGTCATCCTGAAGGCGATTGAGAACGCCCTGCTTGACCCAGGCCGGAACGCCGGGGATTGATCCGGCTGACGGCACTGGCCGGGGTCCAGCAAAAATGCTATAATTCCGGATAGAGAACACACAGGAAGGGAACAATATGGTCCGCACATCCCGCTTTGGCGTCATGCAGGAAATCCGGGCAAGGTACGCCAACCGCGCCATCAGCCCGCGGGAGGTACCCCGGGAGATCCTTTACGCCCTCATCGAGGCCGCAAGCTTCGCGCCATCCTGCTTCAATGAGCAGCCCTGGCGCTTCCTCATCGCGCAGGGAGAACGCAAGGAACAGCTATTGAAAACGCTGACCCCCTTAAACCAGGAATGGGCCGGCAGCGCGCCGGTTCTCATCCTCACCCTGGCCAAAAAGGCCTTCACCCAGGGCGGGAAGGATAATTACTGGCACCTGTCCGACACCGGCTGCGCAACGGGGTTCCTGATGCTGGAAGCCCAGCGCCGCGGCCTGACCGCGCACCCGATGGGCGGATTTTCCCGGGAACAGGCCCGCGGGGCTTTCAACGTCCCGGATGATTTCAGCATCGTGCATGTCATGGCGGTGGGCTGGCCCGGGGACGCTGAAAAGCTCTCCCCGCACGACCGGGAGCGCAACCACCCCATGCCGCGCAAGGCGGTGGAGGACCTGCTGCTGTGAACAAAACCGCGCATAAGATGCCCCTGCTGTTCATCGGGCACGGTTCCCCGATGAACGCAGTCGAGGAGAACGCCTGGACAGCCAGGTGGGCCGAACTGGGGAAGAGACTGCCCCGACCGGAAGCCATCCTCTGCCTCTCGGCGCATTATGTGACCAGGGAATTGTTCGCTGTGAATGTGCCAAATCCTCAGACCATCCACGATTTTTACGGCTTTCCGCCATTGCTCTACCAGATCCGCTACCCCGCGCCGGGCAGCCCGGCGCTGGCCTCGCGCGCAGTCAGCCTTCTTAACGGAAAAGCCGCCCTGACGGATGAGTGGGGGCTGGACCATGGCGCATGGAGCGTGCTGCGGGTGATGTACCCGCAGGCGGATGTCCCGGTGGTTCAGCTGAGCCTGGATCTGCGTCTGGGCGCGCAGGAACAGTTTGGCATCGGCGCGGCGCTGCGCCCTTTGAGGGAGGAAGGCGTGCTCATCATGGGCAGCGGCAACATCGTGCACAACCTGCGGGAGATCCGCACAAACCAGGCGCTGCCCTTCCCCTGGGCCAGAAGTTTCGGGGAAGCCATCCATGCGCTTGTCCTGGGCGGGAACTATGAGGGCGTGTGCGCGTACGGATCGCTGCCGGGCTCCCGGGAGAGCGTCCCCACCAGCGAGCATTTCTTGCCCCTGCTCAACATCCTGGGCGCCGCGGACGAGAAGGACCATGCCCTCTCCTTCAACCATGATTACCATTGGGGCAGCCTGTCCATGACAGGTTATGTCCTGACAGATGAAAGCGAGGAAATAGGATGAAACGGGATATTGAACAGGCTGTCACCGGCGCGCGCGCGGTCGACGGGGCGGGCGTCCACCTGGTGCGGGTGCTGAGCTACGGGACAACGGAAAGCTTTGACCCCTTCCTGATGCTGGATGCCTTTGACTCCACCGACCCCAGGGACTATGTCGCGGGATTCCCCTGGCACCCCCACCGCGGGATCGAGACAGTCACCTACCTGGTTTCCGGTCACATTGAACACGGCGACAGCCTGGGCAATACGGGAGATATCCTGGACGGCGGCTGCCAGTGGATGACCGCCGGGAGCGGTATCCTGCACCAGGAAATGCCCAAGGCGTCGCCCCGGATGCTGGGATTGCAGCTGTGGCTGAACCTGCCCGGGAAGGACAAGATGACCCCGCCCAAGTACAATGACATCCGTACCCGGGATGTGCCTGAAATCAAAGAGGACGGCATGACGGTGCGGGTGATCTCCGGCTCCTTCGGCGGGAAACAGGGCTTTATGACCGGCGAACACGTGAGGATGACGATGCTTGACATCCGGATGGACGCTGGCAAAGAGTTTCAGATGCTTACGCCTCAGAATGAGACCCTTTTCACCTACCTGATGTCGGGCTCCGGCTTCTTCGGCGTTTCCAGGCAGGAGATGCAGGAGAAGCGTGCCGTATTGTTTACGCGCGGGGATGAAGTCGCTTTTTCCGCCGGGGACAGGGGCCTGCGCCTGGTTCTGTTCATGGGGGCGCCGCTTCATGAGCCCATCGCCTGGGGCGGGCCGATCGTGATGAATACCCGGGAGGAGCTGCGGCAGGCTTTTGATGAGCTGGACCGCGGTACATTTATTAAGAAATGATTGTTTTTCATAGCTGTTTAGGGGTATTATAGAAGCAAATTGATGGGGAAAGGGAGAATGATTATGAAAAATCTGCGCAAAGACGCCACGCTGGGTATCATCCTGTTGGCCGTATGGCTGGTCATCAAACTCATCTTCCAGGGTTCCGGTTTCTTTCTGACACTGCTGCTGATCGCCGGCATTGTCATGGTTGTCGTCGGCTTCCTGCCGGATGATCTCCACAAGCGCGTGATGGATGCCAAGAACAAGCTGCTGGCCAAGATAAAGAAATAATCCTCCCGCAGGATCCCCGCCCGGCGCATAAAAAACTCCCAAAGCGGGTATCATCCTGATGCAATACGCAAGGAGGAACTGACATGATCAAGAAAGAAACCGCCTCAATGCTGGTCAAGCAGATCAACAAGGAACTGCATTCCGGCTACCTGTACATGGAATTCGCCAATTACTATGAAGATAAGAAACTGCCCGGCTTCGCCCACTGGTATATGAAGCAGGCCGGTGAAGAATATGAGCATGCGATGAAGATCCGCCATTTTCTCATTGACGCGGGCGAGAAGGTCACCCTGGACGCCATTGCCAAGCCGGCAAAGGATTTCAGCGACACCAAGGCCCCCCTGCTGGCCGGGCTCAAGCATGAGCAATACATCACCGCTTCCATCAACGAGATCTATGAGAAGGCGCTGGAGGTCAAGGACCACCTGACGGCGGATTTCCTTCGCTGGTTCATCAAGGAGCAGGGCGAGGAAGAGACCAATGCCCAGCAGCTCATTGACAAGTATGAGATGGTCGGCGGCACCGGCACGGCGATCTACCTGCTGGACAAGGAACTGGGCCACCGGGAGTAATCCCGCGGACGCAGCATCCATCCATTTGACCGTCCCGCCTGGCGGGACGGTTTTTTATGAAAACCGGAGGCAATCATGATGAAGAAGGTCGCGCTCATCACCGGCGCCAGCGACGGCATCGGCGCGCAGGCAGCGAGGATGCTGGCAGAATCAGGTTGGCAGGTCGCCGTCATCGGCAGGAGTCCGGAAAAGACGGAACAGGTCGCTAAGGAACTGGATGCGCCGTTCTACATCGCCGACTTCACCATCCTTTCAGAAGTCGCCTCCCTCGCAAAACGGCTGAACCGGGACTGGCCGCGCATCGACTTGCTGGCCAACAACGCCGGGGGGATCTTTGGAAAACAGCCGCTGACCGTAGACGGGCATGAGCTGACCTTCCAGGTCAACCACCTCGCGCACTTCCTGCTGACCGGATTGCTGATGCCCCGGCTGATTGAAAGCCGCGCCGCGGTCATCAGCACGTCCAGCGCCGCGCACCGGCTGATGGGTTTTCGCTTTGACCCGGAAGACCTGGATATGCGCAGGGGATTCTCACAGCACCTTGCCTACGGCAGCACCAAGCTGGCCAACATCCTCTTTACGCGGGAGCTGCACAGGCGTTACCATGCCTTGGGCTTGAACGTCGCCGCTTTTCACCCGGGCATCGTTGGCACCTCTTTTGCCAGCGGCACCCGCTCCCCCATGAACCTGGTCTATCACTCCGGGCTGAGCCGCCTGATGATGAAAACCCCCCGGGAAGGCGCGGACACGCTTGTTTGGCTGGCGCAAGGCACACCCGGTAAGGATTGGGAAAGCGGCGGCTATTACGTACAGCGCAGGAAAGCCCCGATCAGCCGCAAAGCCCAAAACGACGGCCTCGCCGCCGCGCTGTGGGAGAAGAGCTTGGAATACTGCCGGGATTTCCTCGGAAAAGACAGCTGATCCGACCAGAGCGTTTCGAAACCTGCGCTGATATGTTATCCTGCAGGAAATCAGTTAAGGGGGTTTTACATGCTGACCATTGCGTTGTATGGGGATTCCATCACCCGCGGCGTCACCTGGGACGAAGGCCGCGGCCGCTATGTTTACCTGAAAGAAAGCTTTGACAAGCTGATGGAGGCCGCGGGAACGGTCAAATTCATCAACCGGTCCCGCTTTGGCGCGACAGCGGCGGAAGGCTTTGCCGAGTTTGAGCTGGAGAAACCCGCCGCGGCGGACGTCCTGGCGATCGCCTACGGCGGCAATGACTGTACGCCTGACTGGAAGGCCGTCGCGGAAAACCCTGAAGCAAATCATCCCGCCAAAACCGGACTGGATGAGTTTATAGCCACCCTGACGCGCTTTGTTTTGAAAGCGCGGGAGCAGAATAAAAAGGCCATCCTGGTGACGCCGCCGCCGCTGGTCGCGGAGCGTTTTGTCCCGTGGATTTCCAGGGGGCTGGACGCGTGCGCGATCCAGCGCTACCTGGGCGACATCCACCACGTCTACCGCTGGCAGGAGCAGTACGCCCTGGCGGTCCATCAGGTGGCAAGGCATGCGCAATGCCTGCTGTTTGACATGCGCGCGAGCTTCCTCAGGGAGCGCGATTTGGGCAGCCTGTACTGCATCGACGGCATGCACCCCAACGGGAAGGGGCATCAGCTTATCGCGTCCGCGGCGTCCGCCCAGCTGCCTGAGTTGACCGCCGCCCTATAAGCNNGTCCCGGACGAAATAAAACAGTCAAAGAAGGTCGGGAATCACGTCTGCCAGCAGCACAACCATCAGAAGGCCCAGCACCGCCATGAGCAGCGCGCGGATGAACGGCGCGCCTTTTTTGATGGCGATGGTCGCGCCCAGCCAGTTNNCTGATGAGCGAGCCCAGGTTGGTGCTCAGGTTGACCAGTTTAGCGGTGCCCCCGGCCTTGAGCGCCTCGTCCCCCAGCAGGGTCACATAGGCCAGGATGAGGAAGGTGCCGGTCCCCGGGCC